>JBMSXD010000032.1:0-14148 GCA_049425265.1 Solirubrobacterales bacterium | reverse complement strand
TGATCTGGGTCTTCATCTACTCGGGGATCTATTTTCAGAGCGTTCTCGGTTTTTCTCCGCTCACGGCTGGGCTGGCGATGATCCCTGGAATCCTCGGGATCGCGATCGGCGGCCTGTTGGCCGGCCGGCTCAAGGACAAGATCGGCTGGCGTCCCCCGACGATCGTCGGCTTCCTGCTCGTCGCGGCCTGCCTCGGATTAGTGGCGGTTGCCCTCACGGTCGAGTCTTACGCCCTGATCGTGGTTCCGATGTTCGTCCTCGGGATCGCCGTCAACCTCGCGACCACCCCGGTCAACGTGCACGCGATCGCCGATGCCGATCCGGTGCAGAGGGGGATGATTTCGGGAACGATGACCGTCGCCTCCCAGGCCGGGAACGTGGTCGGCTCGATGATCCTCGGTGCGATCACGAATGCCCTGATCCTCGGTGCGCTCGGAGCGAAGTACGCCGCGGACGAAGCGGAAAAGATCTACCAGCAGATCCAGCATCCCGCCGACTCCTCCACCCTGCCGACGGCCGAGTTGAACGAAGGCCTCAAGGTCTTCGCCGACAGCATGTCCGAGACCGCAATGATCGGGGCCGGGATCATCCTGGTGGCGCTTGCGGCCGCTTGGGCGATGAGGATGTTCAAGGACCCGGGTGCCGGAAGCGGCGGCCTCGACGTCGAGCGGGTCGACGAAGAGGAATCCCTGGCGGGGACCTGAATTCGGCCCGTCCCGGACTCCGGCTTCGACGTTAGTCAATCAATGGCGACCGAACCAGACACTTCCCCTGAGCTTCCCGAGGTACTGGTCGCCGAGTACCGCAAGGCGCCCCCGGCCGAGCCCGAGGTGCCGTTGCTCGGACCTGGGGATCGGGTGATCGCCAGCAAGCCGTCGAATGCGCCGATCGAGGAAGAGACCGCCGCGCTCCTGGCCCGACTGACGCGCGAGCTAGATGCCCGCCGGACGATCGAGACCGGGATGGCCGCAGGTCACTCGGCCGTTGCGATTGCCTCGGTACACGCCGAACGGGGTGAAGGGATTCACACCTGCATCGATCCGTACCAGACTGCCCAATGGAAGTCGGCCGGGCTCGATCTTGCTGAGAAGGCGGGAGTCCGGAACTTCATCAGCCTCATCGAGGAGCCCTCCGAACTCGCGCTTCCTGCCTTGGTAGCTGACGGGGCTCGGGCGGAGCTCGCCTTCGTCGACGGGCTCCACCTGTTTGACCACGCCCTGATCGACTTCTTCTATGTGGACCGGATGCTCGAAGAAGGTGGTGTCGTCATCTTCCATGACACCTGGATGCCGGCGATCCAGAAGGCCGTGGGGTACGTGGTGTCCAATCGTGCCTATGAGCGCATCGAGGGCCGGACGGCCGAAATCGAGCGCGAGACGAACCTGGCCGCCCTTCGAAAGACCGGGTTGGACGATCGGGACTGGTTCTTCGACCGGCCCTTCGACGAGGCCCTGTACGACCCGCCCGGCCAGTCCCCCCTAGATCGGGGCCGGCCCGGGCATGAGGTCGAGTCGCTCGAGTAGCTGGCTGGCCTCTGGGGAAGCTTCGATCTCGGCCAGGAGCATTGCGATCGTGTCGTCGTCCATCTCTTCTCGCCAGCCTCCGACCCTCGCCTTACGCACCCGCCTCGCGTCCGGGTCGTCGAAGTCGTACGCCTGGGGCTGACCGACCCCGGTCTTTTCCTCGACTTCCCGCATCCTGTCGACGGATGCCGCGTCGAGTGCGGTCTGGAGCGCGATGGCATCCGCCTCGATTCCGAGTCCGGATACGAGCTTCCCGAACTCTTCGACCGGTTCAGCCTTCAGCCTCTCGTAGGTGGCCAAGGTCACGTTCGGATCTTCCAGATGGGGCCCCCAGGAGGCCAGATAGGAGATGAGGTTCGGGATCCCGTACTGAGGATCCCGGGCGAACTCGTCGAGCGTCCCCTGAAACCTTCCGTCGTGCCGGTTCATGTGGTGGTAGTAGGAAACGAGGACATCACCCGGGCTCCTCACCAGGAAGACTGCCGGCAGCTCGGCGAAGGAATCCTCCCAGGGCAGATGGCTCATCACGATGAAGGGAACGTCGTGCCGGTTGGTGTAGCGATAGTTGTCGGGGGTTTTGGTCGGCTGGGTCTTTCCCTCGCCATCGGAATTGGGGATCAGTCCGAACATGTTCAGCATGTCGAAGCTGCCGTCGAGTCCGTGAATGGAATCGAGCAGCTGGACTAGGGCGAACCGCATCCAGGTTCGGCCGCTCTTCGGATGAGAGCAGAGCCAGGCGGTCGGTTGCGCTGCCACTAGGTCCGTCCCTTAGTCCGCTCTCTCGCCGAACACCTGATACCTCCCGAGATCACCGAGTCTGGTGTTGATGATCGCGTCGGCGACGACCATGCTCGCCGGATCGGCGGAGACTGCACCGAGGAAGTCCTCACGGCTCAAGACCATCACGGCTCCCGCTTCCTTCGCTTCCACGGTTGCCGTCCGTTCGCTGTCCCTCAGCAGGCCGATCTCACCGAACGAATCGCCCGGACCCATCGTCCGGACCGATTTGCCGTCGACCTTGGTGTCGAACGAGCCCTCGACGATCAGGAAGAAGTCCTCGGCCGGCTCGCCCTGAGCGACCAGGGTCTCCCCACCCTCGACCCTCCGCTCGACCATACGGGAGGCGAGGTCCTCCTGCATCTCATCGTCGAGCGGCGCGAAGATCGGCACCCGGCGTACGAGGTCGAGGCAGGATACGCCGGTCGCGAGGGCCTCCTCCGTCTCCTCGATGCCGCGAACGAACGGAGCGAGGCTCCCCACAACACCCTGATCGGCCGCGAGTCCGATCGAGACGACCCCACCGACCGAGACGACGTTGAGGTGGATTGCGAGGCCGGCCCGGGGCAGCGTAAAGCTGTGAAAAGAGGCGGTCGGGGCCCCCAGCACGTAGAGCTTGAGCGGAGGTCCGGGCAGGTTGTGGATTGCGATGTTTGCCTGCCCCCTGCCGGTAACCAGATTCAGCATCCGTTCACCGACCGGACCCGGGGCCTCCCTTGCCAGGTTCCGGACCGCCAGGTTGAGCTCCGGCTCCCCGGCATTCTTGATCGACTCGGTCCGCTCTCTGAGCAGGCGTACCCGCCTGACCGGGTCGTCTTCTTCGAGAGGCAGGGGCACGATCATCGGGGCTACACCTGCGTTGCCATCGCCTTCACCCTCCTCCTTCTTCTTCGTCGCGACCGGGACCCGCACGGTTATCTCGTCCAGGGGGTAGCCGTTCTCGACGCACCACCGGCGAAGGCCTCCGGCCGTTAGGCCAAGGATCACGTCGTTCATGGTTGCCCCAGTCCCGAGGCCGCGACCGAGCAGTTTCAGCCGATCGAGTGGGTACTCGAGAGTGTGCAGTTCCAGCGGCGTACCGGATCCCTGAGCGAGTGGACTCTGTGCGACCTCAGACCGGGCCTTTCGGATCAGGTAGGAGCTGACCCCAGCGGTTTCGGTTGCGGTCTGCCGGATGGCCTCGGGGCTGGAGATGAGGGACAGCACCCTTTCGAGGGGGGTCTGGTCGGCCTCGGCCTCGTCCGAGCCGGCCTGGCTTGCCGCCACCCTGAGCTCCGAGGCATCCGGCAGGGGGGTTGCCTCCCAGGGGGCCGCCTCCTCGCGAATCGGTTCCTCGGCCACGTCGAAAAGGAGCATCGCGAAGAGGGCAATCGATCCGAGGCCGTCTGCAAGGGCGTGACTCGACTTGACCATCAACGCGGCACCGTCCTCGGTAGGCACGTACTGGACCCGCCAGAGAGGCTGCTCCTCGTCGATCGGTGTGGTCATCCATTCGGCCAGCAGTTCATCGAGCTGGGGGCGGTCGACCGGCCCCTCGGTCTCTGCCTCGACGACGTGGTAGTCGAGGTCGAAGTCCTGGGCATCGGCCCAGACGGGAAGGCCGCCATGGCTTGGTGGGGAATACGGGAACTGTCTGAACCGCGGTGACCGTCCCAGACGCTCCTCCACGAGTTCCCTCACCTCCTCGAAAGAGGGAACGGTGCCGTCTGCCCTCACTTCGAGCCGGCAGAGGCCGATCACGAGGTGGTTGATCGCCCCCCCGAGCTTCTCGGTATCCGCCTGGGTCAGGAAGTCCATTCAGTTCTCTTCTCGCCGGGCAACGGCCCGAAGCCTAACCCAGCGCTCGTCTCGATCGAAGTTGCGCCTCGAGTTCGCCCTAGACTCGCTCCCTGTGGAGGCTGGAGAAGATCGGGTCGGGATGATCCTCGCCGAGAGTCCCCTGTTCGGGGGGCTCCCGGAAGATGCTCGGAAGCTGGTCGAGGAGAGGCTCGAGAAGACGACTGTCGATTCCGGCGACTGGCTGATGCGTAAGGGAGAGGCCGGGGACGCGCTCTACCTGGTCGAGACGGGGAGGCTGGAAGTGGTCCGTGGCGAGGGCGACGGCAAGCGGGAGGCGGACGACCACGGGATCGAGGTGTTGAGGGTACTCGGCCCCGGGGCTACGGTCGGCGAGCTCGCCCTGGTCACCGGTGAGCCGCGCTCTGCGTCGGTAAGGGCCAGCAGGGACTCCAGCCTGCTGAAGCTTTCCTTCGAAGATTTCAGGGAGCTGATGACCACAGTCCCGACCTTCAACCGGGCTCTGGTTTCGGCCCTCGGTCGGCAGCTCCAGGCGAGCGGTGGCCTGCCGGAGGACCTGCCCGAGGACAAGACCTTTGCGGTGGTCCCGCTCGCAGATGGAATGAACGTCGAGGCGATCGCCCACGGGGTGAGGGAAGGATTCGCCACGGTCGGCGAGGTCACCGTGCTGGATCCCTCGACCGCCGAGTCAGGGGATCCCGTCAGCTGGGGCCACATCCTCGACGAGGCCGAGCGTCGACATGAACGGGTAGTCCTGGTCACCGACCGCGACGAGGGCGAATGGCGGAGGTTCTGCGTTCGACAGGCAGATCGACTGGTCTGCGTCGCCCCACCGGAGATGCCCCCACCGGAGAGGGGAATGCCGAGGCTGAAGGGCTGCGACCTGGTGATGATCGGTGCCGACCATCCGGTCGAGGTGGCCAGGGCCTGGATCGACCTGCTGGAACCGCGGGCACGGCACCGCGTCCGTGGGGGCGGAGACCAGGGGGTCGACCTGGCACGGATCGCCCGCAGGTTGACCGGGACATCGCTGGGAGTGGTACTGGGCGGCGGCGGCGCCCGGGGGTTCGCCCACCTCGGCCTGATCGAGGTATTCGAGGAGAACGGGATCGTCATCGACCGGATCGGGGGCACCAGCATGGGGGGGATCGTCGCCTCGACCTACGCGGTCGGGCTCGATGCACCGTCCCGCCGCCGGGCGGTCAAGGCCTTCTTCAGCCGGAGGGTGCGCCACCGCTACCAGATCCCACCCCGGACGGCGGTATCCCGCACCGAGGCGGCCGAGCAGATGATGGAGGAGGTCTTCGGCGACCGGGCGATCGAGACCCTCCCGATCGACCTGTTCACGATCGCGGCCGACATGGTCGCGGCCGACATGGTCGTCCAGCGTTCGGGACTGGTCCGGGAGGCGGCCCTCAACACGGCCCGGATCCCGGCCTTCCTGCCGCCGGGAAGAGGTCAAGGGAGGCTGCTGGTCGACGGCGGCCTGATCCGGAACCTGCCGGCGGGGGTGATGGCCGACATGGGGGAGGGACCGGTCGTCGCAGTCGACGTAGGCGGCAAGTTCACCCCGGAGACCGGCGAAGACGGCCTTCCCGGGCTCCCGGCGATCGGCGAGACCCTGCTCCGCTCGGTGATGCTGGGTTCGGCCGCTGCTGGGGAGGAATCGGCGGGGAGGGCAGACCTGCTGGTCGAGCCCGAGGTAGGGGGTCTCAGGATGCTCGACTTCGGCTCGTTCGACCGGGCCTTAGAGATTGGGCGAGCCGCAGGCGAGGCCCATCTCGACCGGATCAGGGATCTTGCCTCGGCCCGGCCGCCGCTCTGATCGCCTCGGCTGCGGCCGCCTCGTTTCCGGCTTCCTTGGCGAGGAAGGCATCGGCCCCGGCCGCCAGGGCTTCCTCGCCCGTTTCGTCCCCGGCCGAAGCCGACCAGACAACGACCGGCAGGTCGCGCCTTCCTGCTCCACCGCCACGCACCGCCCTGACCAGTTCGATCCCGTCCATTTCGGACATCTCGAGATCGGTCAGGACCGCATCGAAGGAACCACCGGCCAGCATCTTCTCGGCCGCACCACCGTCCGAGGCCGTCTCCACCGTCCAGCCCGCCTCGGAGAACCAGTTCCGGCCACGCTCCCGCCAGGCGGCCGAGTCGTCGACCACCAGGAGCCTGGGCGGGGGCGGGAGGTCTTCGACCAGTGTGCGCGGCTCGACCAGTCTCAAGACACGCCCATCGGCCAAGATCGCAACCGAGCGGAAGAGGTCGACCGGAGGTAGTAGCTCGGGGAGGGGCATCATGCTGAGTCGTGTGACCCCGACCAGCCGGTCGACCGGGACCGCTATCCGGCGACCCTGCGAGACGACCACCACGGCGTAGGTCGGGTTCCCGTCGAAGCCGGGGGCAAGGGCCTCTACCGTCTCCCGACTCGACAGAGCGACTTCGGCACTGGCCGTCTCGATCGCTCCGTCTTGGTCACCGTCGAGGGCGACGATCCGGTCGGTTTCGACCAGCGGGAAACCGACCGGCTGCCCCCCGAGTTCGGTGACGATCACCTCGGTGGCAGCGATCGCCAATGGGGTCCTCATGACGAACCGAGACCCAGAACCTCGGATAGCCGAGATCTCGAGCGCCCCCTGGATCGAGCTGAGCCCCTCGGCGACGGCATCGAGTCCGACCCCGCGACCGGAGATCTCCCCCGCTGAATCCCGGGTAGAGAAACCCGGCCTGGTCACGAAGGCGAGAACTTCCTCGTAAGGGAGGGAGGTGAGCTCTTCTCTGGATACGAGACCGCCCTCGACCGCCTTTGCCCCGATCCGCTCCGCGTCGAGCCCCGCGCCATCATCTGCGACCTCGACCTCGAGGCCACCGGCCACCGAGCGGGCCCGGATCATGATCAAGCCCTCTTCGGGCTTGCCGGCCGCGGCACGAACGGCCGGGGGTTCAATCCCGTGGTCGATCGCGTTCCTGATCAGGTGGACCAGGGCGGGCCTAAGGGCCTCCATCACCGATCGGTCCACGTCGATCTCCCCTCCGGATACCTCCAGCTTCGCCTTTCGCCCGAGGTCCCGCCCCAACTCCCGGACCGTGCGGGAGAGCGGGTCGAAGGCGAGCGAGAGCGGGACCGTTCGGGCCTCGGCCACGTCCCCGGCGACCTCCCTCGCCGCCCTCTCCAACCGGACCAGAGGACCGGCGGTGGCATCACGAATCACCCCGGCCCGCCGGTCGTACTCCCTGGTCTCGATGTCTTCGCGTTCGGCCTGCTCGGTCAGCCGGTCGGTTGCGTACTCGACCCCGACCCGGGCGGTCTCGAGCTGGCGGACCGAGGCCATCAGCCGGTCGAGCTTCGAGACCTTCACCCTCACCGTAGCCTCCGTCGAGACCCCTGAGCCGGGACTCGGCGCCCCCATCGGTGTGGTCTCCGTCTGATCACCGGCATCGGCACGCGGTTCCGCTTCGGGATCGGGAGCGGCAGGTACCCCGAGGTCGGTGGTGACTGGAGCTCCCCCATCCCCGCCGGCTGCCTGGTCGAGCTCATCGCAGAGGGCCGAGACGTTCACCTCGGTCGGCGGTCCACCGGTGGCGGCGGCGACCAGGCCCTCGATCGCATCGATCGCCCGGTAGGCCAGGTCGACCGTCTCGCCACCGAAGCCACCTCCATTCGCGGCTCCCTTGATCAGGTTCTCCAGCGCGTGGGCGATCCGGTCTACTGGCTCGAGTTCGACCGCCCTCGCACCGCCCTTCAGGCTGTGGGCAGCCCGCATCATTTCGTCGAATCTCCCCGAAGAGATGGCGTCATCTCCGCCCGATTCGAGCGAGACCAGCCCCGAGGAGATTGTGTCGATTTCGTCCCGTGCCTCCCCGGCGAAGAGCGAGAGCAGCTCCCTCCTGAGCTCGTCGTCGGGACGGAAGGCGCGGCTCATGTGCCGGAACCGAGCCGGGGATCCTCGAGCAGGAGTTCGGGGTCGATCACCCGAGGTCTGCCTGGAGGAGTCGGGAGCAGCCAGGTCGGGTCACCCGGCTCGGGCTCGTCGGGGAGATCCCCCTCCACGGTGGCTTCGACCGTTCGCTCGATCCCCTGAATCAGCAGCCCGAACGTCTTTCCTCCTGCCCGGATCGCGGCCATTACCGGCCGCTCGATCGGATCGGAACCGGAGAGGATTCCGAGGTCGGTAACCGGGATGACCTCGCCCCGGAGGTTGGCCACCCCGACCCAGGCCCCATCGGGGTCCGGGATCGGGGCCACCTCCGGGCATTCGACCAGGCGGATCAGGTTCGCCTGGTCCAGGGCCGTCTCGCCACCGGTCAACTCGATCAGGCCCGGACTCTCGTCCATCCCAAGGTCAGTCCGCAGTCAGGGTGGAGGCCAGCTCCCGCAGCCTCTCCGCCAGGCGGTCGAGCTCGGCGGTCGAGTTCGACGAGTGGTGGGCCTCGCCGCGGACTTCGGCCGCCCTGGCAACCGATTCCTCCGCCACTTCCAGGACCACATCGCTCGCCTCCGCCTGGCTGGGCACGAAGTCGGCGATCTCCCGGGTCGTGCGCTCCGCGACCCGGTTGGCCTCGGCCAGCTCGTCGATCGTCCTGGCCGCACTCGCGGCCCGCTCCCGCCCGCTGACTACTGCATCGAGGCCCTCGTGGGCCGAGCGCTCGGCTGCCCTCGTTGCCTTCTCGATCTCATTGAGGATCGCCCGAATCTGGGCGGTCGCACGTTTCGAGCGTTCGGCCAGGGTCCTCACCTCTTCGGCGACCACGGCGAACCCAGCGCCCTGCTCTCCTGCCTTTGCCGCTTCGATCGTCGCGTTGAAGGCGAGCAGGTTCGACTGGTCGGCGATCCCCGAGACGGTGGAGACGATCTCCCCGATCTGCTCGGTCTGGGTCGCGAGCGCTCCGATCTCCCCCTCGAGCGTGCGGACCCTCTGCTCGATTCCGACCATCGCCCGGTCGACCTCGTCGGCGGCCTTGCGGCCGCCTTCGCCTGCCTCCGCGGCCTTGCCGGCCTGCTCGGCGATCAGCCGGGCACTTTCGCCGATCTGGCCACCGGCTTTTCGCATCTCCTCGACCTCTTCCCGCATTTTCTCCATGCCTTCGACCTGCTGGGAGGCAAGCTCCTCGGTCCGCTGTGCACGGGCGCGGCCCTTTTCGGCGCTCTCCTTCATTGTCGAGGCGCCGGCCGCGACCTCATCCGCGGTAGCCCGTAGTTCCCGTGCCCTTCGGGTAAGGGCCCGCCCGACGAACAGCGCGATCAACCCGGCTGCGATCAGGATCAGGATCGATCCCAGGATCAGCCTCAGCCTGAGCCCCGAAGTTTCGGCCATCGCGACGCTCTTCTCCTGCGCAATCAGCCAGATCCAGTCGAACCGCGAGCCAGCGGTCGTCAGGTGGTCGTATCCGTAGATGGTCTCGCCCGAGATGTACCCCCCGTCATTCGGATCATCGTAGGCCTCGGTCCAGCCGTTGCTCGGAGCGGCAAGCGCCTCCTCGACAACTGGGTCCTTGCTGAAGTCTGCCTCCAGATCGACAGTTCCGTCGGGGGCGACGAGCAGTCGTCCCCTTCTGTCGGTGAGAATGCCGATCACTTGCTTGGCGTCGGTTCGCCTTGCCTGCTCCCTGATTCCCTTGGCCAGGGCCCTGGCGGTTACCGGCCAGTTCGGGAATAGAGCCAGGACCCCGACGATGGTCCGGTCCTTTTGCACCGTCGCAGCGGCAACCGGGGCGGGTGGTGCGACATTGCTCCCTTCGACTTTGCCGATTACCCGTCGATACTCCACCCCGCCGAGGCTCACCCCGCTATTCCCACCTTTGTTATTGACCAGGGCGTCCTTGAACCAGGCCTCGGAGCTGACGTCGACACCGGAGAAGGTCGCGGGGGAGATGGGGCCGCTAGCACCGGGTGGCCTGGTTGCTGCGGCGACCACCCGGCCTTTTGTGTCGGCGAGGATCGCCTGGCGGTACTGAGGCGAGAAAGCCTGGAGCTCGCGGGTCAGGTTCCCGGTGGCATCCTTGCGGTTCAGGTCGCGCATCGCCCGTTCGGCCGCCAGCGATTGCGCCTGGTTGGCCAGATTGGTCAAGTCCTGTTCCGTGTAGATCGCAAGGAAGGAGGCGGAGGCGCTGAGGTCCTCCCCGATACCGGTCTGGATCAGATCGCTTGCTCTGATGAAGGTGAAGACCGAGACCACCGCGGTCGGGATGACCGCCAGGGCGATCAGCAGGGCCGGCAGCCTTCCCGGGGAGGAGAGCAGGCGGCTCGACTGGGATCTCCGCTGCTTGGCCGCGGAGCCTTCCCCGACCTCCTCCGGCTCGCTTCCCGGCAGACGGAACATGAGCCGAACTCTACCGCCGTTCGGCCCCGCTTCCGGCGAGGCCGAGGACTATTCGGCGAACGACCAGACGCCGAGGGGCTGGTCTCGACCCCGGATCTCGACCTGATCGACGAAGACCAGGTCCTCGGGTGGGTCGAGCAGCATCTCCTTCGTGGTCTCCGAGCAGTAGAGCTGGTGGGGGGTGCCCTTGGTCATCCCCTCGAGTCGCGCCGCCGTGTTGGTCGTGTCGCCGAGGGCGGTGTACTCGAGCCTCTTCTCCGAGCCGACGTTGCCGGACACCACCCCGCCGGAGTTGAGCCCGATCCCCATCCGGAAGCCCTCGCCCAGACCCCGTTCCTCCATCCACTCCGAGAACCTCGGCAGGTGGACGTCGAGCATCGCCCTGGCTGCCCGGAGGGCCCGGTCGGCGTGGTCTTCCTGCTCGAGCGGGGCCCCGAAGACCGCCATGATCCCGTCGCCCATGTAGGCGACGACCGTACCCTCCTCGTTGAGGATCGCCTCCGACATCTCGCCGAGGTAACGGTTGACCACCTCGATCACCTGCTCGGGCTCCTGGTGCTCGGAGAACTGGGTGAAGCCCCTTAGGTCGGTGAACATCACGGTCGCGACCCGCGAGACCCCGCCCAGCTTCACGCCTTCGTCGCTTCGGGCGATGATCTGCTCGGCTACCGATTCGGGGACGAAGCGTTTGAAGGCGTCTGCAAGCTTGCCGTAGAGCCGTTCGATCTCGACCTGCTGCTCGGCGATCGTCCGGTGCAGGGCGGTCACACGCTCGGCCGCGACCAGCCGGGTTGCGAGTGCAACCTGGTCGAGCGGCTTGACCAGGTAATCGTCGGCCCCGGCCTCCATCCCCTCGATCACCTCCTCAGAGGTGTCCTGCGCCGTCAGGAGGACGGTGTAGACGTAGCGTCCCTCGAGTTCGTCACGGATCTTCCGGACAAGTTGCTCCCCTCCAAGCCCCGGCATCTGGCGGTCGGACACGCAGACATCGACCTCGGGGTCGTCCTTGATCAGGCCCCAGGCCTGCTCGCCATCCTCGGCCAGCACGGGTTCGTGGCCAAGTGCTTCGACCGACCGCTCGAGCAAAAGGCGCCAGGTCGGAGAGTCGGTTGCGCAGACGACTTTCACCTCTCTACCTCCGACCGGAAAGCGGACACGGCCCGATCCTAGCCCCGGAGGCCCCCGCCCGGAGCGGTCCGTGGAACGCAGGGCCGGTAACCTGAAGGACCCGGAGGACCTCCGGAAGAAGGCTTTCGTAAACGAACGAAGGAGTGATCCAGAGATGGCCTACGAACTTCCCGATCTGCCGTACGCCTACGACGCGCTCGAGCCCCACATCGACGAGGCGACGATGAAGGTCCACCATGACAAGCACCATCAGGCCTACGTCGACAAGGCGAATGCCGCCCTCGAAGGCACTGAATGGGCCGACCTGGACGTCGAGGACGTGCTGGTAGATCTCGACTCCCTTCCGGCCGACAAGCAGGCACCGGTCCGGAACAATGCCGGTGGCCACTACAACCACTCGCTGTTCTGGAAGATGATGAGCCCGGACGGCGGCGGGGCCCCCGAGGGTGACCTGGCTGCAGCGATCGACGACTCCTTCGGCTCCTTCGATGCATTCAAGGAGGAGTTCAAGAACGCCGGGATCAACCAGTTCGGCTCGGGCTGGGCCTGGCTGGTCTGGGACGGCTCCGGCCTGGCAGTGGTCTCGACCGCGAACCAGGATTCCCCGATCTCGAACGGGCAGGTACCGCTCCTCGGTGCCGACGTCTGGGAGCACGCCTACTACCTGAAGTACCAGAACCTGAGGCCCGACTACCTGGAGGCCTTCTGGAACGTGGTCGACTGGGACTACGTGGCCGACCGGTTCAACCAGGCCCGGGGCTGAGGCAGGGCAGCATCCGGAAACAACCCGGCAGGGCCGAACGGCTGCTCCGGTAGCCTGACGGTCCGATGCCGCATCCGAAGGGGAATATCCGGGCGGGAGCGATCGCCCTCGCTGTACTGGGCGCGGTATTCCTCCCGGGCTGCTCGGGGTCCGACGACGGGGCCCCGACATCTTCGACCCCGCCGGCTGCGGACTTTCCGAAGGTAGAGGGCAGGACGATCGAGGAGGTTTTCGCCTCGGAGCCCGAGAGCGAGTACGTCGTCTCCCCGGCCGGACTCACCTTCGAGCGGGGGATGAACCGTTACGCCTTCGGGGTCTTCGAGCTCGACGGCACACCGGTCGACGACGCCGAGGTAGCGCTCTACTTTGCAAAGAGTCCGAACGGCCCGGTTCAGGGCCCACTACCGGCCACGGTCGGGTCGCTCCAGACCAAACCGGCCTACCGGGCAAAGGGGGCAGGTGCCCCCGGTGAGCCCCTCTCTTATTACGTGGTGGACGACGTCGAGTTCGACCGGTCCGGCCCCTGGCTCGCGATCGCGATCGTCAACGCCGCCGACGGTCCCCAGGCGACCCGCTTGCCGAGCCCCGTGGTCGGCAAGTTCCCGTTGGTCGCCGCGGTCGGCTCGAAGGCCCCGGTGATCAGTACCCCGACCGCCGATTCGGTTGGCGGTGACCTTTCGAAGATCGACACTCGTCAGCCTCCCTCGACCCTCCACCAGGTCGACTTCCAGGACGTGGTCGGCAAGAAGCCTGTAGTGCTGGTCTTCGCCACGCCCGCCTTCTGCCAGAGCAGGGTCTGCGGACCGGTAGTCGATGCGACCGAGCAGGTCAAGGACGAAGTCGGCGACGGAGTCGAGTTCATACACATGGAGATCTACGAGGACAACGACCCCGGCAAGGGCTTCAGACCACAGGTCAAGGCGTTCGGCCTGCCGACCGAGCCGTGGGTCTTCCTGATCGGCTCCGATGGTCGGATCCAGCAGAGGCTGGAGGGTGCCTTCGGAGTCGAGGAGCTCTCGGCCGCGGTCGAAAGGCTGAAGAGGTCCGAAGGGACCTGAGTACGGGGCAGGTCAGGTGGTCCAGGTCTCGGCCGCGGCGGCCAGGCCGTCGATCGAGACCGGGTCGACTGACTCTGGCGTTCGGGCGGCCCGCGCTTCGTCGGGGAGGTGGAGCAGCCCTTCGGCGTCTTTAGCCAGCGGGATCCGGCTCATCGCCCGCTCGGTCATCGCGGTGATCGTCAGGCTCGGGTTGACCCCCGGGTTGGCCGGCACCGCCGAGCCGTCGCAGACCAGCAGGTTGCGGTAGCCCCAGGCCCGGTTCTCGCCGTCGACGACCCCGGTTTGGGGGCTTTCGCCAACCACCGCACCGCCGAGGATATGGGCGGTGGTCGGGATGTTCAGGGTCGGTTCGGTGATCCCGCTCTGGGCGATCCCCCCGGTCCGCTCGGCAAACCAGTTGGTCACGTCCTCGGCCGCCTGGATGAAGGTCGGATTCGGTCGCTCCGGGTCCTGCTCGGTCTGGAGCTTCACCCCGCGGCCGAAGAGCTTGCGCCGGGGCTTCAGGCGCATCGCCGAGTCGAGCGACTGCATGACCAGCAGGATGACGGTGTTCCGGGACCAATCCTTCGGCCAGAAGAAGAGCCGTGCGGTCTTCACCGGGTGGCGGAGCATCGCCCCCAGCCACTTGACCGGGCGGGTCAGCCGGGTGCCGTTTCCGGTGGCCATGGTGAACAGGCGGCTCATGATGCTCCCGCCCTCGCCATAAGTGACGACCTCGATGTGGGTGTCGGGGTCCGGGTAGATGCTCGAGGTGATCGCGATCGAGCGACTGAAGTCGTATTCACCAC
>JBMSXD010000031.1:0-14333 GCA_049425265.1 Solirubrobacterales bacterium | reverse complement strand
GGATGAGGATCGAGCCGGGGGTCAGCTCGAACTGCCCGGTCCCCGGCGTCGACTGGGAGCCGTCTTCGGGGATCAGCACGTTGCCGGCACCGATCGCCAGAGCGAGGACCATGAGGAAGGCGAGGGCTGTCCAGTTGCTGAATATCGTTGATCCCGGAATGTCGGGCAGAAAAGACAGAGGCAGGTTAGCCGCCGTCGGGGCGAGTGGGTAGGCCGAATGCGACTGGACCTGATCAGGACGTCGTTCCCCGAGGACCCGGCCGCCGGGCCTGCCCTGGCCCGGCTCCTGCTCGAGCAGGTCGCGACCGGTCAACGCGGTCCGACCCTCCGGATCGCCCGAACGGGACGGGCAGTCGCCTTCGGCCGGAGGGACAGTGTGAGTCCCGGCTACCGGGAGGCGGTCACGATCGCAGCCGAGATGGGCTACCCGGGCATCGAACGGATCTCGGGTGGCAGGGCGACTGCCTACGTCGGGGATACCCTCGTCCTCGGGCTGACCCTTCCCGACCGGGAGCCGGCCCGCCGCACCGGCCAGCGGTTCGACCTGGTCGCCGGGATCATCCTCTCCGCCCTGGGAAGACTCGGCCTCGACGCCTCGGTCGGAAGACTCCCGAGGGAGTACTGCCCCGGCGACCACTCGATCATTCTCGACAGCGAGATCAAGGTCGCAGGGCTGGGCCAGCGCATGGTTTCCCGGGCCGCTCACGTCGGGGTCGTGATGACCGTCTCGGGAGCGACCGAGCTTCGGGAGGTGCTGGTCCCGGTGTACGGGGCACTGGGACTGGACCTCGATCCGGCTACGGCCGGTGCGCTCAGTGACGGGACGGAGGGGCCGGCGCTGGAAGAGGTCGTACAGGCGCTGGTCACGGCGTTCGGCCACGAGACGGACCTCGACGAAGTCGAACTCGACCCCGGGACGTCGGCCGCAGCCAGGGATTCGGCAGCTGGCTTCAGCTCGCTTCCAACCGTCCCCCGCGCCCCCGAAACCGACGGGGGCGACTAGGCTCCGGCCATGCCGAGCAGACAGGGCAAATCCGGAACTGGTGGCTCGAGGGTCCCCCCGGGGGATTCCTTTGCAGAGAGGATCGTCAGCGAAGGTAGCCGGGGTGCCAGAAGGATCGCCGGGGTTACCGGCATCGACCAGGTAATCGAAGATGCGATCGTCCGGGCGGTCGAGAGCGAAACGACCGAGCGGGCGCTGGCTCGGATCATCAACGGACCGATCGTCACCCAGGCGGTCGAGGAGGCTCTGGCCAGCGAACGGGTTGAACAGGCGCTCGTCGAAACGGTCGACAGCGAGATGGTCGACCGGGTCTGGGCCCGGGTCCTCCAGAGCGACGAGACCGAGCTCCTGATCAAGCGGATTGCCGAGTCGCCGGAGATCCGCGATGCGATTGCCTCCCAGGGGGTCGGCCTGGTCACCGACATCGGGATAGAGATACGGGCCGTGACAGCGAGGCTCGACGACTGGGTCGAGCGCCGCCTAGCGAAGATCCTCAGGCGCGATCCCAGGGCCGACGAGACCTCGAGAGCGGGCTTCTTCACCCGTGCCCTCGCGATCGGGATCGACGCCCTGATCATCAACTTCCTCCTCGCCTTCACGATCGCCCTCTTCCAGGCAGTGACCAGCGCCCTTGCCCTCGACTTCAAGGGCCTCGGCTTCGAGTCGATCACGGTTACCGGGATCCTCTGGTTTCTGGCGTCTTCGGTCTACCTCTTCAGCTTCTGGAATCTGGCCGGCCAGACCCCGGCGATGCGCTTCCTCAGCATCCGGATCGAGAAGGACGGCGACTGGCGCCTTAGCGCTCGAACCGCCTTCAGACGACTGGTCGGGTTCTGGCTTGCCGCGATCCCTTTCGGTCTCGGCTTCCTCGGAGCGCTGTTGAAGTCCGACCGGAGGGCCTTCGACGACGTCCTGGCCGACACCGCCGTCTTCTTCGTCGACCCGGTGTTGCCGGGGATGCCCCACGACCGGCTTCCCGAGGAGGCAGACACGCGGTACCGGCGTACTGCTGCCCAGCGGGCGGCCCGGAACGCCCAGGAACTGCCCTAAAGTCCCGATCCTCCCCATGAGAGGTGGAGTCGGCGGTAGAATCGGAGCGATGGCTCCGAAGCAGACGGAACCGATGGAGGAGGGCGAGGTCGACCACCCTTGCGTGGAGTGGAGCGAAGGGGTGGCCCGCTACCTGATCGCGATCAGTGACCTCTCGAAGGCGGACGCCAAGCCCACGCAGGCCGAACTTGCCCGGGTCCTCGATGTCTCCCAGCCATCCGTACTCGAGATGGTGAGGAAGCTCCGAGGCATGGGCCTGGTCGAGGACGAGGGTCTTGCCCTCACTTCCGAGGGCACCAGCGCGGCCCTGGTCCTCTCGTCCAGACGGAATGCAGCCCGGGACCTGACCCGGGAGGTCCTCGGCCTGGATCCGGATGAGGCCGGCCTCGAGGCCGAGCACCTCGCCTCGAGCGCTTCCCCCGCTCTGGGCCGAAAGCTCGTCGCCTGGCGGGCTTCCCGCTCCTGACGGCAGCGGTGGAAGACATCGGCCGCGACTCGGCACCTGCCGGTCCCTTTGGTCCTTTGTGACACGTTTCCGGCCGGGTCGACCGGCCGCTCCCCGACTGGACCGGCCCGGGTAGGAGAGAAGTGATGGAAGCTGGCAAGTCCGAACCACGGATACCGATGATTGGCCCGGACGGGATCTCCTGGGAGAACCAGATCCCGGTCCAGGCGGCCGTGCCCGGGGTATCCCCCTTCCCGCCGATCGCCGACTACGGATTCCTCTCCGACGGTGAGGTCTCGGCCCTCGTCGCACCGAGCGGAAACGTCGAGTGGATGTGCATCCCCCGGTTCGACTCCCCGAGCGTGTTCGGCTCGATTCTCGATCGCGGTGCCGGTAACTTCCGGATCGGCCCGGCCGACATCCACGTTCCGGCAAGCCGTCGCTACATCCCCGGGACGATGGTCCTCGAGACGAGCTGGGGAACCCCTGACGGTTGGCTCCTGGTCAAGGACGTCCTGCTGATCGGGCCGTGGCATCACGAGCGCGACCGCTCCCACACCCACCGCCGGGCCCCGACCGACTACGACGCCGACCACGTTCTGCTCCGGCTCGTCCGCTGCGTCCACGGCGAGGTCCAGCTGACCCTCGACTGCAAGCCGGTCTTCGATTACGGGCGAAGCCAGGCGAGCTGGGAATACACCGGTGACGACTACCGCCAGGCGGTTGCGACCGCTCCCGATACCGACCTCGAGCTGACCCTCACCACCGACCTCAACCTTGGCCGCGAGGGGCCGCGTACGACGGCCAGGACGATGATGAAGGAGGGTGACGAGCACTTCGTTGCCCTCTCCTGGAGCGAGCACGAGCCGCCGACCGAGTACGGCGAGGCCCGACGGCGGATGGTCTGGACCGCCCACCACTGGCAGAACTGGCTGGCCCGCGGCACCTTCCCCGACCACCCATGGAGGAGCTACCTCGAGCGCTCGGCCCTGACCCTGAAGGGCCTCACCTACTCCCCGACCGGCGCCCTGGTCGCCGCCGCGACCACCTCCCTCCCCGAAACCCCGAGGGGCGAACGGAACTGGGACTACCGCTACTCCTGGATCAGGGATTCCACATTCACCTTGTGGGGGCTCTACACGCTCGGCTTCGACTGGGAGGCGAACGACTTCTTCTACTTCCTGGCCGACGTAACCCGTGACACCGACGACCTGCAGGTGATGTACGGCGTCGCCGGCGAGAAGCGGCTCGACGAAGAGATCCTGACCCATCTGGAGGGCTACGGAGGTGCGGCGCCGGTCCGGGTCGGCAATGCCGCCTACAACCAGGACCAGCACGACGTCTGGGGAGCGGTGCTCGATTCCTTCTACCTCCACACCAAGTCGAGGGACTCGATGCCGGAGGAGATCTGGCCGATCCTCAAACGTCAGGTCGACGCGGCGACCGAGAAGTGGCGGGAGCCCGACCGCGGGATCTGGGAGGTCCGGGGCGAGCCGCAGCACTTCACCTCGTCGAAGGTGATGTGCTGGGTTGCGCTCGACCGTGGGGCGAGGCTCGCCCGGTTGCGGGAGGAATTCGACCTCGCCGATCAGTGGCAGAAGGAAGCCGACACGATCCACGCCGACGTCTGCGCCAACGCGGTCGACGACCGGGGGGTATTCACCCAGCACTACGAGACCGATGCGCTCGATGCATCCTGCCTCCTGCTGCCGCTGCTCAGGTTCCTGCCGCCAGACGATCCGAGGATCGTCAAGACGGTGCTCGCGATCGCCGACGAGCTGACCGTCGACGGCCTGGTCCGCCGCTACCTGGTCGACGAGACCGACGACGGCCTCTCTGGCGAGGAGGGAACCTTCACGATCTGCTCGTTCTGGCTGGTCAGCGCCCTGATCGAGATCGGCGAATTCGAGCGTGGCAGGGAACTCTGCGAGCGGATCCTCAGCCTGGCCAGCCCGCTTCAGCTCTACGCCGAGGAGCTCGATCCGAGGTCGGGACGACACCTCGGCAACTTCCCCCAGGCGTTCACCCACCTGGCCCTGATAAACGCCGTGATGCACGTAATCCGGGCAGAACAGGAGGCGGCTGCCTCCTCCTAGGCCTGCCCCGGGCCCGACCGCTGACGACCTGCCGATTTCAAGAGCACCGGACCGAAACATCTCGGCCCATCCCGGTGTTACCTTGAGCAGTATGAAAAATCGTGCAATCGCCACCATCGCCCCGTTAATCGCGCTCGGCCTCGTCGCCGTAGCCCCGAACCCCTCCCAGGGGGCCATCCCGAACATCAAGGACACGGCCCAGTGGCGGAATCTCAACTCTTTCGTCAACACGCTGGAGGGCAAGAGGAACACGCCAGCCTCCCAGGCCCAGAAAGACTCCTTCCGCCAGCGGCTGAACGCCAAGCAGTCGGCGGCCAACTCCAAGGTTGCCTCGCTCTACGGACAGCGACTGAAGCAGATCACCAGCCGCGACAAGGCCCAAGAGCGGCGCCAGGTCAATCGCCTGCTCAAGGCTTCCCAGGACAGGGTGGATGCGCTCCAGGCTCAGCGGGCCAACCGGATCGGCATCGCCAAGGCGGCCTTTGCCAATCAGGTTGCAGGGATCAAGGGTCGGTTCGCAGCCAGTATCGATCGGGATAACCGTAAGCTGACCTCGCTCCGCAAGCGCCTCGCGAAGACCTCCGATCCGATCCGCCGGCAACTGATCCTCAACAGCATCGACACGGTCGAGAATGAATTGAGTCAGCTCAGGGCCGCGCAGCGAAAGAGCATCAACGCAGCGACCGATGACCACAGGACGAGGATCGCAGGCATCCGGTCGAAGTATGGGGCCCGCATCAAGGACACCCGGGCCTTCTACCAGCGCCAGATCGACGTCGTCCAGAACTCCTGGAAGGTCAAGTACGACGACTACGTGGCCGCGCTCAAGTCGAAGCGAACGAGGGAATACGGCTTCGTAGAAAAGCTCAAGTCCCGCGGGGGCGTTTCTCGTTCTGCAAGAGAGGGGCCGCACCGTCCCCCCCGGCTCGACCGGTTCCGGCTCCTGTAAGGTGCCGGACCTTCCCGATCCGGAGAGGGGTTCGGGAAGGCCCTTGAGATGAGCGCAGACGCCTGGATAACGGCGGCGACGGTGGTCGTCATGTTCGCCGCACTTGCTTCCGATCGTGTTCCACCGGCGGCCTCGGTTCTGACAGCGACGATCTTCCTGCTCGTGGTCGGTGTGATCGACGAGGCGGCTGCCCTCTCGGGCTTTGCCAATGCAGCACCCTGGACGATTGCCGCCCTTTACGTGCTCGCCTTCGCGGGAGACCGGACGGGCCTTATGGGCCCCCTGGTCAACCGGCTGCTCGGCAAGGGCGATCAGGTGACTACGGCCTCGACCGCCCGGATACTCCTGCCCACCGCCGGGATATCGGCCTTCATCAACAACACCCCGCTGGTCGCGATGCTGATCGGCCAGGTCACCTCCTGGTGCAACCGGCGCGGGGTCTCCCCCTCCAAGCTCCTCCTGCCGATCTCCTACGCGGCGATCCTCGGGGGCATCCTCACGGTTATCGGTACCTCGACCAACCTGACCGCCTCCGGCCTGCTCCAGGAGAGCGGTGAGGCGCCGATCGGCCTGTTCGAGATCACCAAGGTGAGCTTGATCCCGGCGATAGCCGGACTGATCGTCCTGATCTTCGTCGTCCCCCGCCTCCTTCCCGACCGGAAAGGGGCCCTGGAGGAGTTCACCGAGGACCTCAACGAGTTCGCGGCCCAGATGATGGTCGTTGCGGGCGGCCCCCTCGACGGGGCGACCGTGGCCGATGCCGGACTGAGAAACCTGAAGGGGATCTACCTGGTCGAGCTGGAGCGGGACGGCCATATGTTCCCGGCCGTCTCCCCCAGTCGGGTATTGAGGGGCGGGGATCGGCTTACCTTCGTCGGGGAGTCCTCCCAGGTGGTCGACTTCCAGCGGGTGACCAAGGGACTGGAATCGGCCGAGTCCGAGCACCTGCTCGAGGTCGACAGCCCCGAGCACACCTTCTACGAGGCGGTGGTTGGACCGGATTCCCGCCTGGTCGGCCAGACCCTTCAGGATGCCGAGTTCCGGACCCGCTACCAGGCTGCGGTCGTGGCAATCCGGCGGTCCGGCAAGAGGATCGACCGCCAGCTCGGCAAGGTGACCCTCGAGGCCGGGGACACCCTGCTCCTGCTCGCCGGTCCGGACTTCCGGGTCCGCTCCAGGAGGGCGAAGGATTTCCTCGTCGTCCTCAGGATCGGCGGTCCACCGCCGTCGGCGACCAAACGGGCCCCGTTTGTCGGGATCCTTGCCGTCGCAGTGATCACTCTGGCCGCCTTCGACGTCCTCTCGATCCTCGAGCTAACCCTGATCGCTGCCGGACTTCTCGTCGTCACCAAGACGGTCAGCATCTCCGAGGCCGGGGAAGCGATCGACTTTGGTGTGATCCTGCTGATCGCTGCCTCCTTCGGCGTCGGGGCAGCGATCGAGGTCTCGGGACTGGCCGAGGTCATCTCGAATGGACTGATCGACCTGTTCGGCAGCTGGGGCGACCTGGGGATCATCTTTGCCATCGCGCTAGCGATGACGATTCTGACCGAGCTCGCCTCCAACAACGCGGCGGTTGTGGTGCTCTTCCCGATCACGATCGCGGTGGCTGCCGAAGCGGGCCTCGATCCCCGGATCATGGTCCTGATGATCGCTATCATGGCCTCCTCCTCGTTCCTGACCGCGGTCGGCTACCAGACCAACATGATGGTCTACGGCCCCGGTGGCTACCGCTTCGGCGACCTGATCCGGGCCGGCCTGCCCCTCTCGATCACCCTCCTGATCACGGTCACCCTGGTCACCTGGCAGCTGGCCTGACGCGCTCCGACTCCTCGGACGGCTTGATGCAGCGAGTGCTCCCCGGCCGGGGAGCACTCGCTGACTTGGCCGTTTGATGGAGACGGCGGGAATCGAACCCGCGTCCGTGGCCGCGTGACGAAAGGCGTCTACAGGCTTAGCCGGTGCTTTGTTCTCGTCCTCCGGGGTCCGCACCGGCGGGCACTGCGGAGGACCGAGTCCCGAAAAATGTCCCCGCGGGGCCGGGACGGTCCCCGACGGGCTAGCCCGTTTCTGAAGCCGGTGCCCCTCCCCACGGGCCGAGGGAGGACCGACTCTCATCGCTTAGCTTCTAACTAAGCGGCGAGGGCGAACTCATGGTCCGCACGTATTGGTTTTTGCCGATTTTTTACGAGGCCATCGGCACCCTCGACCTGCAACCCTCCGCACGAACCGACCGCGTCGAAGCCTGTCGTCCCCTTGGATGGTGCCCTGCGATCTTACGCGATCGGATTGCCCGGCCCAAAAGGGGGGCGGCAGGGAATACCACGATCCCGACCGGCGATAGAGTCGGGGGCAGTGAAGATCCTCGCCTTCAGCGACGTCCACCGCGACCTCGATGCCTGTGCCGAGCTGGTCGGCCTGGCCGATGGGGTGGACCTGGTGATCGGAGCCGGGGACTTTGCGTCGGTGCACGAAGGGCTCGACGAGACGATCGAATCGCTCTCCCCGATCACGACCGAGACGGTGCTGGTGCCGGGGAACAACGAGAGGGTCGACGACCTGCGCGACTCCGTCTCGCGGCTCTGGCCATCGGCAACCGTGCTCCACGGCGACGCGGTCGAGGTGATGGGTATGCCGGTCTACGGGCTCGGCGGCGGGATACCTGTGACCCCGTGGGAGTGGAGCTTCGACCTCGACGAGGGTGAGGCGGCGGAAATGCTCGAGGCCCTCCCGGATCGGGCGCTTCTGGTGGTCCACTCACCCCCCAAGGGCCACTGTGATCAGTCCTCTGGTGGGGAGCACCTGGGGAGTACGGCGATTCTCGAGGCAATCGAGCGGACCTCCCCGAAGCTGGCCGTCTGCGGCCACATCCATGAGGCCTGGGGCGAGCGCTCGACCGCCGGAGACACCGAGGTGGTCAACCTCGGACCATCGGGCACCCTGCTCGAGGTCAGCTGACCCGAGACTGAAGCTTCAGGTGGTGAGTCGGCCCCGAAGGGCCTCGACCACATCCGGGGTGAAGCCGGGAACGCGGCCCAGATCCTCGATCGAGCCGTAGCCCCCGAACCTCTCGCGGTAGGCCATTACCCGAGTTGCCTGGGTGACCGAGAGCTCGGCCGTGCGAAGCTCCTCGAAACCGGCAGTGTTGATGTTGACCAGACCGCCCTGGGTGGCAGGGGGTGGGGTCGCGATGCTTGAGGGTGGTGGTGATGGCGGCACCGCCTGTGGAGCCGGGGCGACCGGCGGTGGCTGGGGAGGTCGTGTCACGTGGGCCGAGCCGCCCCTTAGTGCCTCGGAAGCGGTCCTCTCGGCCTCCTCGGCCCGGATCTCGGCCATCTGGGCCCTGTGCTCGGCTCTGTCGATCCTCGAGAGTACTTCGTTCAGGCGCCGCTCCTGCTCGCCCTCCTCGGCCCTCAGGTTGGCCAGCTGCTCGGCAAATGCCGCCCGTCGCTCGGCCGCTTCCGCCCGGGCCTCGAGTTCTCGAAGCCTCACTTCTGCATCCCCAAGGGTCTGCTCCCTGATTGCGCGGTCGGCCTGGAGCCTCCTCTCGGCATCGGCCAGGTCGGGTGCCACCTCACCCGGTCCGGCTCCGCCTCGATCGCCCACAGGTGTGGTTGGGGACTCAGCCGAGGCTCCGACCGTCGGAGGTGCCGGAGTTGCCGCGGCGGGAGGGGGAACCGGCGCGCCCGTCTGGCCGGCCTTGATCTGTTCGACCTTCTCCCGAAGCCGCTCCTCGGCATCCGCACTCTCTACCCGGCCGGCCATCGCCCCGGCTGCCGCACCCGCAGCAACGGCACCGGCCGCGGCCGATGGGGCAGGAGGCGTAACTGCCGTTGGCGCCTCTCCCGCGGGAGGGGGTACAGGGGGCTGGCCGGCCTCGGAGCCGGCGGGGGCAACAGGGGTCTGGCCTCTGGCCGCGGCCTTTTCCGCCTCGACGGGATCCATCTGGGCCGAGGGCTGCTTGGGGGCGCTTCTCGCCCCCTGCCTTCGAAGCCGCTCCTCCTCCCTGGCCCGCTGCATCGCAGCGCGCCGGCGCCGCTTCATCTCGGCCGCCGATGGCTGGGCCGAGCTCTGGGCCGTAGGCTGACTCGCGGCGGCAGAGGTTGCAGCGGCCCCGGCGGTGGTCCGGGGCTGGGCCGGTGAGACCTTCGCCTTCCCGGTCGGGGATCCGTCCGCCGTCTTCCCCTTTCGTCCCGCACGGATGATGAAGAACGCGGCGAGGATCACCGCGAGGGCGATCAGGCCGACGATGAACCAGGTTGCGTTGTCCGATGCAAAGTTGCCGATTTTGGTGAAGAGCGACTCGTCCCCGGACTGGGTCGCGGCGATGGTGGCAGCCGAGCTGGCATCGGCCCCAGCTAGGTGAACGAGCGAGCTGAGCACCGCTAAGGATGCCCCGATCGTCCAGACGGACCTTCCTGGCCTTCTACCCCTCTTCTGTCGGCTAAACACCATCTCGATCAATCCTTTCAGGCCGCCGGGAATGCGGTCGGAACACCCGAGTTCGCCAGATTATCTTTCGGGACCCACTCAGTCACGGTAGCGGCCCTTGAACTCCCGCTCGATGTCCCGCCTTACGTCGCGGGCCGCGATCTCACGCCTCCGGTCACGCCCCTCCTTGCCCCGGGCGAGGGCCAGCTCGACCTTGGCCCGCGGACCCTTGAAGTAGATCCGGGTGGGGATCAGGGTCAGCCCCTTGCGGGAGAGCGAGCCGGTCAACCTCTCGATCTCCGACCGTTTGAGCAGGAGCTTCCTGGGACGCTCGGGCTCATGGTTGTTGACGGTAGCTGGCGGGTAGTGAGGTATGTGAAGGTTGCGTAACCAGACCTCCCCGTCCTCGATCAAGGCGTAGGAGTCGGCAAGCTGGGCCTTGCCTCCCCGGAGCGACTTGACCTCTGAACCCTTGAGGGCGATCCCGGCCTCGACCCGGTCGAGGAGTTCGAACTTGTGCCCCGCCTTGCGGTTGGTCGCGACGTCGCCCGAGGCAGGGGTCCGGTCGCCCCCCTTGGAGGACCCTCCGGACTTCTTGGCCTTCTTCGCCTTTGCAGCCACGACCGGCAACCCTACCCCTGGCCGGTCAACGGCCCGTCAGGAGCTGAAATCGAGGTCGACCCGGCCCAGCGCCGGTCGGACCCGACGGACCACTACGGAGACCGGATCACCGAACCTGATCGTCTTGCCCCTCTTCGACCCGATCAGGGCTGTCTCCTCCGGGTTCAGCGAATACCAGTCCTCGCGGAGGCGTCGGACCGGGACGAAGCCCTCGTAGGTATCCCCCAGGTCACCGGCGAATGAAATGAAGGCCCCAGCCTCGATCACACCGGATACCTCGCCTTCGAACTTGCGGTCCCAACCGCCCTCGAACAGTTCCCGCTCGAGCAGGAAGGCCGAGCAGATGTCGTCGGCATCGCGCTCGATCAGGGATGCCTCGCGCTCTGTTTCGGAACAGTGGAGGGCGACCTCCGCCGCGACCCCGGCGTCGGGGGCCTCCTCACCGCCGCCGACCTGGGAGAGCAGGGCCCGATGAACCAGCAGGTCAGGGTATCTCCGGATCGGTGAGGTGAAGTGGGTGTAGGCGGTGCTACCGAGTCCGGCGTGGCCCAGGTTCTGCTCGAGGTAACGGGCCGGTTTGAGCGACCGGAGGACGAGCGAACCGAAGGGCACTGCGCCGTACCCCCTTCGGCCGGCCTCGGTCGCCACCATCCGTGACGCCTCCACGGCGAGGCCGCCGGCCACCGTCGGGCCGGTCCCTTCCGGCAGGGGTGGAGTCGGCAGGTCGAGCGAGGCCAGCTGTTCGAACAGGCGCTCGATCCGTTCGGGGTCGGGCTGCTCGTGGACCCGGTAGATGGTCGGTGTCGAGCTTCGGTCGAGGAACTCCGCGACCTGCTCGTTGGCCAGGATCATCAGCTGCTCGATCAGCAGGTGGGCCTCGGTCTCCTCGTAGCGATGGGAGGCGATCGGGTTGCCCTTCCGGTCGAACTCGAAGTCAGGCTCGCTCGAGGTGACCTCGAGCCTTCCCTCGCCCTCGAGGCCGGTCAGGATCGCAGCCGCCCGGCGGGCCAGCTCGATCGGCTCGGCCACTTCGGGTGGGGCCTGCTCTTCCCCCGAGAAGATCCGGTCGAGGCCGTCGTAGTCGAGGCGGACGTCCGACCGGATCCGGCTCCGGTAGAAGGAGACCGACTCGACCTCGCCCCTGCCCGAGAGCAGGATCTCGGTGGTGACGGCGAGTCTTTCGTCCCCGGGCGATAGCGAGCACTCGCCGGAACTGAGTACGTGGGGCAACATCGGCTCGACCGAGGTCGGAACGTAGACGCTGTTGCCCCTCTCCCCTGCGGCGCGATCGAGCGCCGAGCCCGGCCTTACCCAGGCAGAGACGTCGGCGATGTGGATCCAGAGCCTGACCGAGTCACCGGCCCGTTCGGCCGAGACTGCGTCGTCGAAGTCGCGGGCGGTAGCGGGATCGACCGTGAAGGTAGGGAGTGAAGTCAGATCCCTTCGTTCCACATCGTGAGCCGGTGGGGCCTCGGCCTCGGCCTCGACTGCCTTGGAAAAACCGCGCCTTCCCAGCCTGTCCAGGACGAGGGCCTCGACCACGTCCCTGGCGACTGCGGGATCTCCGAGCTGCTGGAGGAGCTTCGCCCTTCCCCCCCGCTCCTCGACCCAGGCCAGGCTGTCGGTGTCCGGCCTTGCCTTGCGCTCGAAGGGAAGCTGGGGACCACGGTCGAATAGCGGTACCGCAACCGGGTAGCGCCCGCGTCGCTCGACCGTGGCCACGAATCGGGGTCTTCCCGTCCTGCCGGAAGGTGCCCCGTTCACGTTCCGCTGTCCCGGGTCACTCGGTGCGATCCCGCAGGATCTGCAGGGCCCGCTCGAGCTGTGTGTCGGAGGCGGCCGCTCCTTCGCTGACCGCAAGATCGGGACGGAGCCCCTTCCCGGCCAACGACTCGCCCTCGGCGGTCAGGAACTCGCCGATCGAGAGGTCGAGAGCCCCGCCCCCCTCGAGCTCGATCAACTGCTGGAAGAGGCCCTTGCCGAACGAGCGGGTCCCGACCAGGGGTGCATTCCTGTACTTCCGTACGACCGCGGCGAGGATCTCGGCTGCAGATGCAGTACCCCGATCGATCAATACCGCCAGGGGCGGCAGGTCGAGCTCGCCACCTTCGGTCCGGTAGATCCGGTTGCCCTCGACCCGCGACCGGGTCTCGACCACCGGGCGTCCCTTCGGCGCGAAGAGGCTCGAGGTGGAGATGGCCTCGGGCAGCAATCCCCCTCCGTTCCCCCGCAGGTCGAGCACGATCCCCTCGACGCCACGCCGGTTTACCTTGCGCAGGGAGCTCTCCAGGGCAGTGCCGGCGCCCTCGCTGAACCCGGCGAGCGAGACGTAGCCGATCTTCTCTCCATCCCTCTCGAGGACCCGCCCCTCGCTGACCGGAACCTGGATCTCCTCACGGACGAGCCGAACCGACCTGGCCGGCTCCTCACCAGAGGCCTTCACGCCGAGAACTACCGGGGTGCCCTCGGGTCCCTTGATTCGCATCACCACCGAGTCGACCCCGTCGCCAGCGATCGACTCGCCATCGACCGAGACGATCAGGTCGCCGGTCTCGATTCCGCCCCGCTCTGCCGGCGACCCCCCGAACACCCTGCCGACCACCAGGCCGCCCTCGACCAGATCGCCGACCGTCATCCCGACCCCGGAGAAGGTTCCTTCGATCGCCTCGTTGAACCTCTCGAGCTGCCTCGGGTCGAAGTAGTGGGTAAAGCGGTCCCGATAGCGACGCCTGAGCTGGTCGACTATGCCCTCGACCGAGGAGCGCTCCAGCTGTTCGGTATCGGTCGGTCGCCAGTAGTAGTCCTCGACCAGATCGGTGACCTGGTCGGAGAGCGACTCTTCCCCGATCCCCTGGACCCAGCCGAGAGGTGCCGGCATCTCGACCGAAGAGGTGGCCAGCAGGAAGCCGGCGAACAGTCCGATGACGCCGGCGATGACCGCTGTCCAGGCCGTCTTCAAGCGGCCTTGGCCTGGGCGGTCAGACCTTGAGGAAACGGCGAAGCGTCAAGCCCGAGCCGAGCGCCGACACCAGGACGGCAGCTCCAAAGAGGCAGGCGACGAGGAGGATGAAGGAGACGGAGTCCTGGGCCTCGAGCAGCGCGAAGCTGTCCGAGAGGGGATCCACGATCGTGATCTTGCCGACCCACAGGACGATTATCGCAAGTGCCCCTCCGAGCATCCCGACGATCACTCCCTCGATCATGAATGGCCACCGGATGAACCAACGAGTGGCGCCGACCAGGCGCATTACCTCGATCTCGCGGCGGCGGGTGTAGATCGAGAGCCGGATCGTGTTGCCGACCAGGAGCAGCGAGGCAGCGACGAGGAGGATCGTGATCACGGTCAGCACCAGTTTGAGCGCTCCCGTTACCTCCTCGATCTTCTCGGCCGTCGCCTGGCGATCATCGACGTCCTTGATGATCGGCGAGATCCAGGCCGGGCTGCCGGGACTTCCCCCGGGTGCCTGCATCGCGGCCCGGATCGCCTCGAGGTTGGCGGCGTCGTCGGGCTTGACGATGAAGTTGGCCGGAAGCGGGTTGCCCTTCAACTCCTTGAGGACGTCCCTGTTCTCCTGGCCATAGTCCTTGCGGAACTCGGCTAGGGCGTCGTCCTTGCTCAGGTAGGTCACGCTCTCGACCCTGGGTACGTCCTCGATCTGGCGCTGGAGGGATGCGACCTCGGTCGAGGTCGCGTCATCGAAGAGGAAGACCCGGAGTTCCAACTGGTCGCGTACGTCG
>JBMSXD010000030.1:0-14401 GCA_049425265.1 Solirubrobacterales bacterium | reverse complement strand
CTCGGAGTTCGACCGGACCACGCGTCCGAGGCGGTCCGAGATCCTCGGCAGGGCCCCGGACTCGCGGCAGTCGGCAAGCAGCTGGTTCGTCCCGATCGCCCCGGCCGAGACGATCACCCCGCGGGCAGTGATCTCCTCCTTCTCACGCCGGATGATCGCCCCCGAACGCTGGGTCTTCAGGCGATAACCGTCGCCCCCATCGTCGGCACCGAGCGGCCGGATTTCGGTCACCTGGCGCTGGGGCCTGACTTCGACCCCGAGCTTCTCGGCAAACCAGAGGTAGTTCTTGACCAGAGTGTTCTTCGCCCCGTGTCGGCAGCCGATCATGCAGGAGCCGCACTTCATGCAGCCGGTCCGGTCGGGCCCCTCGCCGCCGAAGTAGGGGTCGGGCACGGTCACGCCCGGTCGATCGAAGAAGACCCCGACCTGGGTGTTGGAGTAGGTGTCGTCGGCGCCGGTCTCGGCCGCGTATTCGTGGAGCAGCCGGTCGGCGGGTCCCTCGTCCCGGTAGAGAGTGACCCCGAGCATCCGCTCGGCGGTCAGGTAGTGGGGACCCAGCTCTTTCTCCCAATCTGCCATCTCGCCCCACTGAGGTGCTGTGTAGAAGGCCGGCCGGGGCCGGTACAGCGTGTTCGCGTAGCCCAGGCTGCCGCCGCCGACGCCGCTCCCGGAGACCACGAAGAGGTCCTTGAACGGGGTCATGCGCAAGACCCCGCGAAGTCCCAACCGTGGCATCCAGAAATACCGGCGGAGGTTCCAGGCCGATTCGGCGAAGTCCCGGTCGCGGAACCTGCGCCCTACCTCGATCACCGCAACCCGATACCCCTTTTCGGCGAGCCGGAGGGCCGAGACGCTCCCACCGAAACCCGAGCCAACGATTACCCAGTCGAAGTCGAAGTCCTCGCTGTTGCCGGGGAGGCCGTCCCCCCTTGCGGTGCCGGGTGATGACTGGTCACCGTTTCGCTTTGCGACACCTTCTTTCATGGCGGGGAGTCTAGTCCCGCCGTGAGCGACCTCGCCGGTCGCACCGACCTGGCCCCAGGGCGGTCGGCGACTTTACCGGTGGGGGGAATGATTTCGCCGGATCGCACCCGATCGACGCAACCCGGGGGATCCTTCTGGTTTACTAAACCAGCCTTCGGCCCCAGCCGGAGTGGCTCAGCACTCCGCTGGGCAAGGGAGAAACAAGAGGAGGAATGGCTTGAGACCCGGACGACCTTCAGCTCTTTTCGGATTGGCTCTGACACTCGTGGTTGGAGGCCTTGCCGCGACGACCCCGGCCATCGCATCAGTCGATGGGGCCGAAAGGGGATCGGAACTGAGGAAGAAGGGCAAGGGCGCCCCCAGGGCGTTCGTCGTCTGCAAGAAGGGCTGTCAGTACCGGACGATCCAGGAAGGTGCAAACGCCGCCGGCAAGTACCAGGCGAAATCGAAGAAGAAGGCCCAGGTCAAGGTCGAGCCGGGCACCTACCAGGAGGGCGTCCTGCTCAACGGTAAGCGGAAAGGTCACGACTTCGACGGCCTGACCATTATCGGGGTGAAGAAGAATGGAAAGCCCAACCCCACCGCAAAGGGCGTCACCCTCGAGGGGAACGGTGCCAAGGTGGTCCTCAAGGGGAACGACCCCTACTGGGTTCCAGGTGACCCGGCGATCGTGCCGGCCAGCAACGGCATCGAGGGACGAAGCGTCGACGGACTCATCCTGAAGAACCTCTATGCCCGCAACTACGGAGTCAACGGTTTCTTCGTCTGGGCTTCGACCAACCGGTCGCTAAATGAACGCTGCAACGGCTACTCGATGGACAATCTGTGGGCCTCAGACAACCGGTCCTACGGACTCTACGCGCGTAACTGCCTCGGCGGTTCGATGGTCAACTCCAGGGGCTGGAATCATGGGGATTCCGCGTACTACATCGGCGAGACGCCCTGCGACTCACCCGACTGGACCAACCGTGGAACTACGCCCACGCCGTGTCAGCGGGATCCGAAATGGACCACGCTCCGGAATCTGGACAGTTTCCAGAACGTGCTCGGCTACTCCGGCACGAACTCGAAGTACGTGCGGATCACTGAGTCCCGCTTCTACAACAACGGCGCGGGCATCGTCCCGAACACGCTCGATTCTGAGCGCTTCGAGCCTGCCGGGTGGTCCGAGTTCACCGACAACGACATCTTCTGGAACAACTACAACTACTTCCGGCCCGATTCCGCCTTCAAGACCGTTTCGAATGGACTCGGTGAGCTGCTCGGACAGCAGGTCAACTACCCGATGGGAGTCGGTGTGATCCTCTTCGGGACCGATGCGGTCGTGGTCAAGAACAACCGGATCTTCGGTCACGCCAAGTGGGGCTCGGCTTCCTTCTCGGCTCCGGTCTTCGAGGGCCAGGTAGTCGCCAACGAGGACGACGACGCGAAGAACCTGAACAACCAGTTCATTGGGAACAAGCTCGGCTGGAACGGCCAGTACCCCAACGGAGTCGATTTCCTGAACGACTATTCGGGTGGGGGGAACTGCTGGTCTAACAACGGGGTCGCCACCTACGTCGCCGGAAACGGCAACTTTCCGATCAGCTCCATCTACCCGGCCTGTCCGCAGGCCAGGAAGTTCAACTTCCAGGTGAATAGCTTCAACGCTGCTGCGGGGATCCAGTTGAACATCGATGACCTGACCGATCCAGACACCGTGCTTGGTTACGCGGCGGCTTCCCCTCCGGATACTCAGGCATGCTCCTGGACGATTCCGCAGTCGATCGCTCCGGTCAAGGTCCCAACCAACGGCAAGACCTACAGGGAGAAGAGGACTAGTGCTCCCACCTGTCCCTAAGGATCCTCGGGAGCTCTTGAACAGGAGATGAAGCGAAACGGGGAAAGGGCGATCGGGTACAGGGCGTCGTACGCGGTGATCGGCACCCTGCTCGCGCTCGGACTAGGTTCGCTCCCGGGACCTGCATCGGCCGACCACGGAGTGGAGCGCTCCGAAGCGAGGTCGAGTACTTCTTCCAAGGTCGGTAAGTGCAAGAAGATCAAGGATTCGGCCAAGCGGAAGGAGTGCATCCTGACCGCGAAAGGACGTACCGTGGCCGTCCTCGTGGAGGACAACTACTACTCACCATCCCAGCTCTCGATTCGTCCCTACGACACGGTCCTGTGGAACTGGAAGGATTCGACCTCCAGCGAGGGCCACGACGTGGGCCTCCAGAGTGGGCCGGCAGGGGTTTCGTTCCGTGACTTCCTCTCCAGGGTCTACACCGGGCCGACCGGGAGGTTCAAACGGACCTTCAAGAAACCGGGTCTTTATTCGTTCATCTGCAGCCTCCACTACGAGATGCAGATGCAGGTAGCGGTAAGGAAGTAGCCCTTTGGACTCGCTGCGATCGTACGCAGCGGCGCCGAAAGGGGTATCGGCCGGCCGCCCGGGACGAGATGGACCGCGTGGACCCTCCGCAGAGGAGGGTGCAGCTTGAGCGAGGGTTACGGAAACCTGGACCGGAGGGGCTTCCTCGGGATTGCCGGCGGGGCGCTCGTCTGCACCATTGCCGGTCTCGAGGTGCGTGTCGATGAGCCGGCAGACCTCGCCCGGCTGGGGAGCCGAGTGCCGGTGCCGCCCCGGGTGGCAGCAGGCACCGGGGACGGAATGCTCCCACGCTCGGCCCTCCCTCGTGATCGTCGGGAGTACTGGATCCAGGCGGAGCCGACGAACTGGGACATCATGCCGACCAAAGTCGACCAGATGATGAACCAGCGGGTCAGGAAGGGCAGGACCAGGTTCACCGCGTGGACCTATCGCGCCTACTCGGCCGGCTTCGCGCAACCCCTGGGTCCGGCGACCATTCCCGGTCCGCTGATCGAGGCGACGGAAGGCGAGGCGCTGGTCGTTCACTTTCGGAACCGTTGCCCGTCACCAGTGACGATGCACCCTCACGGCATCTTCTACTCGAACGAGATGGATGGTGCCTACAAGGGGAAGTACACGGATCCCGGAGGTTTCGTCCAGACCGGAAAGACCGTGACCTACCTATGGGAATGCCCGGAGGGCACCGCCGGATCATGGTTCTACCACGACCATGGGCCGCTCGATCCCCTGCCCCTCTACCGCGGCTTGTTCGGGGGACTGATCGTCCGGAAACCGGGTGAACCGGCGCCGGACCGTGAATTCGTACTCGCCTTCCACAGCTTCATCCCTCCGGCCACCGGTCTCCGACGTGCCTTTTCCTGCATCAATGGCAGGTCGTTCACCGGGGTAACCCCGACGCTCTCTGCCAGGGTCGGCGACGACGTCCAGATCCACCTCATCGGCATGGATGACAACTTCCACACATTCCACCTCCATGGCCATCGCTGGGTCGAACCGGGGGGGAATGTCGTCGACAACAGGACCTTCGGGCCGGGAGACTCCTTCGGTATCCGGTTCACCGAAGACAACCCGGGACGATGGCTCTACCACTGCCATGTCTTCTCCCACCTCCACGACGGGATGAGCGGTTGGTACTTGGTCGAATGACACGCCAGTGGCGACCGGTTGGCCCCCGAGCGCTGTGGTCCGTTGCCACGCTGGCCCTGCTCGGCGCGGCGGCCCTTGTCTTCGCCGTCCCGGGTGGCGCCGAGGCTGCCAATACCCGGGTCGGGATCTCCGATTTCGCCTGGTCGAAGCAGCCCTCGATCGACCTCGGTGAGAGCGTCACCTGGGACTGGCTAGGCCCCGATACGGCCCACTCGGTCACGGGCACGGGACCGGGCGGCCAGTCGATCGACTCGGATCCGTCAAAGACTGTCCCCAACCACGTGCCTGGGGACAGCTTCACGGTCTCCTTCCCGGAGTCTGGCCAGTTCACTTTCGCCTGCAAGATCCACGCAGCCGTGAGGGGAACGGTGACAGTCTCCGACAGGCCGGGGGACCCTGGTTCCGATCCAGGCCCCCAACCGAGCGTTTTCTTCGATGCCGCCTTCCCGGACCTTCGTGATCCCCATCTGACCCGAAATGTCATCGGTCCCCATGGGAAGGGGACCGGCTTGACCTTTTCGGTCGACGAACGGGGGGCCGCCGATGCCGACTACTTTCGGGTCGTCGAGAAGGGCAGGCGGTCGGTCCGCAAGTTCGCAGGTTCTTCCGAGTGGAGGACCCACATCGGTTTCAACACCGTTCGCTTCGGCGCGCGGACCAGATCCTTTCGGGCGCGACCCGGTCGGTACGTGGCCCTGTTCCGGGTGAGCGACCCCTCCGGGAACTCGACCCGACCCGTGGTCCTTGCCTTCGAGGTCAGGGCACCCGCACCGCTTCCCTGAATTCAGTCCTCCGGGTAGCCCTCGTCCCCGGGGACCAGGATCCTGAATTCACGCTCGTCGCCGACCACCTTGGGAAGGATCGGATGGGTGGCCGTCGGGTCCGACCGAGCCGCCTCGAGCGCTCCCTGGGAGTCGCGATGACCGGAAATCGCTTCGAGTTGTTTGAGGGTCGGGAAGTGGAGGTCGAGTTCGTCGCGTTCCCGGAGCTCGAGGGCCGCCGAGGGCCTGAGCCACTGGCCGGCGGTCATCTCTTCGCCATCGGGTCGCACCTGTGCACCGGGAGGCGACTGGCCGAGAAAGAACCAGGTGTCGAAACGGGTCTGGATCACCTCGGGAGTTATCCAGCGGGCCAGGGGGATCAGCTCGGCCTCCGGATGGAGCTCGATCCCGGCCTCTTCGGCGAGCTCCCTGCGCGCACAGTTGGCGAGGCCGACCTCGCCCTCACCATCTTCGGGATCGAGGGCCCCTCCCGGGAAGACCCACACCCCTGGCATGAAGCTCGCCGCTTCCGTTCGCTTGAGCAGCAGCACCTCGAGCGAGCCGTCGCCCGCGCTGCCCCGCAGCAGGACGACGGTCGCCGCCGGCCTGGGCGCCGAGGGGGCGCCGTGGTTGACGGCCTCGGCCGGGCCGGGTTCGGGGAGGGGAGGCACAGCTGCAGGGTAGCGACGCGGTCTGCAGTCGGCTTTCTCCCGGGCGAGGTACTCTGGCCCCGATGAGTGAGGCAACAACAAGCTCCGACCGCTGGATCTGCGACGCCTGTGGCTGGATCTACGACCCTGCCGAAGGGGATCCCGACGGAGGGATTCCTGCAGGTACCCCGTTCGAGGAGATACCCGACACCTGGTTCTGTCCGGTCTGTGGTGCGACCAAGGAAGATTTCTCGCCCTACACGGATTGAGCGGCAATTCCCGGAGTCCGCGTCTCCGGAAGCTAGGGTTCGAACCATGAACGGCAAGGAAGGCCTCGTTGCGCGCAGAAGCATCGTCCTTCTGGGGCTGGCGTCGTCGGCCCTGCTGTTGGCTGGCCCCGCGACTTCGTCCGCCTCCCAGGCTGAGCAGTCGATCATCAAGGTCAAGCCTTACGGGCTGAAGAACAACAAGGTCAAGATCATGAACAGGGTGACGGTTGCCGGCAGCCTCGAACCGTGGCGGCCGGGCCAGAAGGTCAGGGTCTTCTTCTTCCGGAACGGGAAGAAGACCTCATCGAAGCTCCTTTCGGTCGTCAAGGGCGAAGGGGACTGGGGGACCTTCCGGACCAGGCACCTGGTCGATCTCGGGGGAAAGCATGCGGTCCAGGCCCGCTACTACGGAAAAGAAGGGGAGGGTCACCTCCGCCCCTCCTCGACGACCCGGAAGGGGTGGGGGGTCCGTTACCCATCGCTGGTCCGCGGCCAGTGCGGCAGGGTCGTCGCCGGTTTCCGGGATGCCCTCAACCGGATGGCCTTCGTGCCGGCCAGGTCGAGGTGCTTCAACGGCAAGATGGAGCGAGCGGTCCTCGCCTACCGGAAGCTGAACGGCCTCGGACGAAGCGCCAAGGCCGGCAAACGCGTGGTCAAGCGCGTCTTCAGCCTCAAGGGTCGCTACCGGGTCAGGAAGCCGGAGCTCGGTGATCACGTCGAGGCACCCCTGTCGAGGCAGGTTCTGGTCTTTTCCAGGGGGAAGAAGCCGTACGCGATCTTCCCGATCGCCAGCGGAGCCCCGGCCACCCCGACCATCCTCGGGGTCTACTCCTTCTACTGGAAGCTGCCCGGGTACAACGCGATCGGGATGTACTACTCGTCCTTCTTCATCCGCGGCTACGCGATCCACGGCTACAAGTCGGTGCCGAACTACCCGGCATCCCATGGGTGCCTGCGGACTTTCATCGCGGACCAGCCACGGATTTACCGCCTGACCAGGATCGGGATGCCGATCTACACCTTCGGTGATGCCTTCTCCCCCTATCGCCTGGTCCGCGGACTGCCGAACCCGGCGAAGTTCGACTGAGGCCGGACCCGGATCCGGGGGCTCCCTCGCCGTACCCCTCCGAACCGGGCCGCCGGTTTCCTATCCTCAGGACATGTTGATCCTGCTGCCCCCGTCCGAAGGAAAGGCCGAGCCCTCGGGTGACGGCAAGCCGGCCAAGCTGGACGAGCTGGTCTTCGCGGACGTCCTGACCGAGTCGCGCGCTCGCCTCCTCGATGGGCTTGCCGGGCTGCCGGAGCTCGACCGAGACCAGGCCGTATCGCTGCTGGGGATCTCCCCCGGCCAGGCCGCGGACGTCGATCGCGATGCCGTCCTTCGGAAGGCCCCGGCGGCCCCGGCATCCGAGGTCTATACCGGCGTCCTCTACGACCGCCTCGACTTCCCCGGGCTGTCCGCTCGGGCAAGGAAACGGGCATCGAAGAACCTGTTGATCGCAAGCGGGCTCTGGGGGGTGATTCGACCCGACGACCGGATTCCCAACTACCGCTTCCCGGCGAAGGCGCGTCTCCCCGAGGCCGGTCCGTTACCGAAGTATTGGCGGGGACCCCTGACCAAGGCCTTTCAGGAGGCCGGATACGACGAGCCGGGCGAGACGGTGCTCGATATGCGCTCGGCCGCCTACTCCTCAGCCTGGAAGCCGAGGAATGCCCGGCTGGTCCCGGTTCGGGCCTTCACCGAGTCGGGTGGCACGCGAAAGACCGTCTCCCACATGGCCAAGGCGACTCGCGGCGAGGTCGCCCGAATCGTCCTCACCGCCGGCAGGATGCCCGAAGGGGCCGAGGAGGTCGCCGACCTCGTTTCATCAACCGGTTTGACGGTCGAGCTCTCCGATGACGGCCTCGACGTGATCGAGGCCGGATGAGCGGGCTCCCTGGTCGTCTGGTGGCCGCGGCGGCATCGGTCCTCATCCTGGCCGGGATAGCCCTTGCGATACTCGGTAGCGGGGCCCCGGGTGGCAGCCGGGCGGCAGTCTCCCTGTCGGAGGGCCTCTCACCCGGGCAGCTCGCCGGGCAGCGCATGGTTGCCGGGTTCGAGGGGAGCAGCCTGCCCGGGCGACTCCGAAAGGCGATCCGACAGGGCCGGATCGGTGGGGTGATCCTCTTTGCCGACAACCTTCCGAGTCGGCGAGCTGCCGGGAGGCTGACCCGCCTGATCCAGGCGATTCCCCGTCCCCGACCCCTCCGTCGCTTTCCGCTTCTCGTGATGACCGACCAGGAGGGGGGATTGGTCAAGCGACTCCAGGGGGCACCGAGGGCATCGGCCGCCGAGATGGGGAGGAGGGGCCCCGCTTACTCCAGGCGCCAGGGCATCCTTACCGGCCGGAACCTCCGGAACGTCGGCATCAACATGGACCTGGCACCGGTGCTCGACGTTGCCCGCCCCGGCGGCGACATCTTCGCGACCGACCGCGCCTTCGGCACGACGGTCGTACGGGTCGAGCGGGCTGCGGTCCCGTTCGCGGTCGGAATCGAATCGGTCGGTGTCGCGTCGACCGCGAAGCACTTTCCCGGACTCGGCAAGATCCGGGTCAACACCGATTTCGCGGTCCAGCGGGTCGACTCGAGTCGGGCGGCGCTTCGCCGGGTGGATGAGGCTCCCTACCGTCCGTTCGCCGAGGCCGGTGGGGACGCCGTGATGGTCGGGACGGCGATCTACCCGGCTTTCGGTGGACGGCCGGCCGCCTTCAACGCCAGGATCGTCAAGGGCGAGCTACGGGGCCGGATCGGTTTCCGGGGGGTGACGATCACCGACGCCCTGGGGACCGTGGCTGCCACGGCTTTCGGGGGACCGAAGAAGACCTCGCTCGCCGCGGCCCGCGCCGGAATGGACCTGCTGCTGTTCGGTGACACCGAGTTCCCCTTGAGGGGCCAGGATGCCCTCAGGGACCGGCTGGTCGCCGGTCGCCTCGACAGGGAGGCCTTCCGGGAGTCGGTGGACAGGATCCTCGAGTTGAGGAAGCGTCTGGGGCGCTAGGTCAGCGACCCTTCCAGCGGGGCTTGCGCTTCTCGGCGAAGGCGGCGATCCCCTCCCGAAAGTCTTCCGAGTCGAAGCAGGCCTCCCGCATCTCGACCAGCTCCCTCTCCAATTCGGGGCTCGGCCCCGTGCCGGCCATCAGCGCCTCGATGATCCGCTTGTTGCCCCTCATCGAGAGCGGCGCATTCGCGGCAACCGTCTCGGCCAGGGAGAGCGCCTCCTCCTCGAGCGAGCCGGGGTCGGTGACGCGATTCACCAGGCCGAACTCCTCGACCCTCTCCGCCGTGAGGTTCTCACCGGTCAGGAAGAGTTCCCGGGTTCGGGCCGGTCCGATCACCTCGAGGAACTTGGCGATCCCGGTGTGGCTGTAGACCAACCCCAGCCTCGCGGGTGGCATGCCCATCTTCGCTCCCCTTGCGGCGATCCTCAGGTCGCAGGTGACAGCCAGCTCGAGCCCGCCGCCGAGGCAGTGTCCGTTGATCGCGGCGACCGTCGGCCACGGGAAGGCGGCGATCGCCTCCAGCGCTGAATGGAAGGGGTGGGCGACCAGGGCCTCGGCATCGGTCGCGAAGGTTTCCTCCGGGATCGAGCCGATGTCGTAGCCGGCCGAGAAGACCGGATCCTCACCGGTGATCACCAGGCACCGGACTTCGAGTTCGTCGTCGAGCGCCGGAACGGTGCTGGCGATCGCATCGAGGATCTCGTGGTCGAGGGCGTTTCGGCTGGACGGATTCGAGATGGTCAGTCGGGCGACGGCCTCGCGCGGGAAATCGAGCCGGAGCTTCCCCGTACCGGTCTCCTTCGGGTGTCCGGCCGGATCCGGGCCGTCCTCGGCCGCCACCGGCTACTCGAGGACGATCAGGACATCGCCTTCGGAAACGGCCTGACCCTCTTCGCACTTGATCTCGGCGACCGTGCCGTCATCGTCGGACTCGACCGGGATCTCCATCTTCATCGACTCGAGGATCACGACTTCGTCCCCGTCGGAGACGGAATCCCCGACCGCGACCTGGATCTTCCAGACGTTTCCCGTTATGTGGGCGGCGATGTCGGCCACGGCAGAACCCTAGCCGAACCGACACCACCCCCGACCGGTCGGCGGTAGTGTCCTCCGGCGATGGAGGAGGTCCCAGGCGATCAGGCAGGAAGTCCCCTCGCGCTGGTCGCGGCCCGAAACGAGGTGGACTCGATCGCGGAAACGATCCTGGCCCTGAGGGATGCCTTCCCCGGGGTCCGGATCTGGGTCGCCGATGACGCCTCGTCCGACGGGACTGGACCGGTTGCCCTTGCAGAGGGCGCAGAAGTCGTCACCCGCAAAGTACCCCTAGGCAAGGGTGGCAACGTCACCGCCTGTGCGCGCCAGGCCCTCGGGGCCGGTGACGCGGTGGGGCCCGAGCCGGTGGTCCTGCTGCTGGATGCCGACCTCGGGCGCTCGGCAGATCAGCTGACGACCCTTGTCGAGGCCGTTCGGTCCGGGGAGTGCGACCTCGCGGTGGCGGCGTTCCGGAGGCGGGTCGGGGGCGGGTTCGGGATCGCCCTCGGATTTGCACGTTGGGCGATCAGGAACCGCTGTGGGTTCGTTGCCGAGGCCCCGATCTCGGGCCAGCGCGCAATGCGGGCCGGGGTCTTCGAGCGCCTGCTGCCGTTCGACGAAGGATGGGGGATGGAGGTCGGAATGACGATCGACGCCGTTCGGGCGGGATTACAGGTTCGGGAGTACGAGCTCGAGCTCTCCCACCGGGCGACCGGCAGGAATTTCGCGGGCTTCCTCCACAGGCTGAGGCAACTCGGCGGCTTCGTCGGGGCGTGGTGGAGGCGACGTTGATCCTCGCTATCGACCAGGGGACGACCGGCTCGACCTGTCTGGTCGTCGACCGGGAGGGTTCGGTCGCGGGTCGCGGCCAGGCAGAGATAACCCAGCACTTCCCGGCTCCGGGCCTGGTCGAGCACGACCCGGACGAGATTTTCGAGGTGACGCTTGGGGTTGCGGGCGAGGCGCTGCTGGAAGCCGGGATCGAAGGCCGGGACCTCGAGGCGATCGGGATCACCAACCAGCGCGAGACCGTCGTCGCCTGGGACAGGGAGACCGGCGAGGCGCTCCACCGGGCGCTCGTCTGGCAGGACCGACGCGGCGCCGATCGCTGCCGTGGGCTTTCCGCCTCTGGGTTTGCCGAGACGGTCAGGGACCGGACCGGCCTCTTGGTCGATCCCTATTTCTCGGCGACCAAGATCGAGTGGCTGCTCGCTGAGCTCGAGGAACCCGGCCGGGCCGTCTTCGGGACGATCGACTCCTGGTTGGTCCAGCGGCTCTGCGGAAACCACCTGACCGATCCCTCCAATGCCTCGCGGACGATGCTCTTCGACATCAGGAAAATGGCCTGGGATCCCGAGTTATGCGAAGAGTTCGGGATCGACCCGGAGGCCCTGCCGGAGGTGGTGCCCTCGACAGGCCCGTTCGGCACGACCTCAGCCTTCGGTGGCGAAGTCCCGGTGACCGGGGTCGCGGGTGACCAGCAGGCGGCCCTCTTCGGGCAGGCCTGCTTCAACCCGGGCCAGGTGAAGAACACCTACGGAACGGGCAGCTTCCTCTTGATGAACTCGGGCTCCGAGGTCCCCGACCCCGGTGCGGGGACCGTCTCGACCGTCGCCTGGGATCTTGGGCACGGTCCCACCTATGCCGCCGAGGCCTCGATTTTCGTGACGGGGGCGGCCGTCCAGTGGCTTAGGGACGGGCTCGGGGTGATCTCCGATGCGGCAGAGACCGAGGCCCTCGCCGCTTCCCTCGAATCCAACGAGGGCGTCTATTTCGTTCCGGCGCTGACCGGCCTCGGGAGCCCATGGTGGGATGCGGAGGCCCGGGGCACGATCGTCGGCTTGACCCGCGGCTCCGGCAGGGCCCAGCTGGTGAGGGCAACCCTCGAGGCGATCGCCTACCAGTCGTTCGACGCCGTGCGGGCAGAGGAGGCATCGACCGGCCGCCGGATCGAAGCGCTCAAGGTCGACGGTGGGGCGGTGGCGAACGGTTGGCTGATGCAGTTCCAGGCCGACTTGCTCGGGGTGCCGGTCATCGCCCCGACCTACCTCGAGATGACCGGAACGGGAGCCGCTGCCCTCGCTTCCGTGGGAGCGGGGCTGGACACACCCGAAGACCTGGCCGGCCGGTGGCAGGCCTCCCGAACCTGGGAGCCGACCATCTCGCGTGACGAGGCGGAGACCCTGCTCGAGGGGTGGCACCGGGCGCTCGAGGCCTGCCGGACGGTCTCGGGAGGAGCCTGACCCCTCACGGGGTCGTCGGAGCCACTCCGAATAGGATCACCGTCCGATGGCCGAGATCAAGCCACAGGTCTACAAGGATGATCGGCCCGCCGAGTTCTTCGAGAAGTTCCACCGCAGGGCAAGGGACCAGCGCCCCGGCTACATGTACTCCCTGGTCAGGTCAGTGGTCACCCCGATCTGCCTCTTCCTCTACCGGACCCGGGCGATCGGCACCGAGAACGTCCCGAGGACCGGTCCCGTTCTGGTCGTCCCCAACCACTTCAGCCAGATGGACCACTTCTTCGCCGGGGTCTACCTCTGGCGGAAGCTCCGGATCATGGCCAAGTCCCAGCTGTTCGGGCCGCCGGTCCTGACCTGGATCCTTTTCCACGGCGGGATCTTCCCGGTCCGTCGAGGCGTGCGTGACGAGGAGGCCTTCGAGACGGTCAGGGCGATCTTCGAACAGGGCGGAGCAGTGATGGTCTACGCCGAGGGTGGGCGCTCCCGCACTGCCGAGCTCGGCGAGCCGAAGCCCGGGGTAGGCCGGATGGCCCTCGACTCGGGAATCCCTGTCGTACCGGTCGCGATCTACGGTTCGGCCGGGGTCCGCGGCTGGCGGAAGTTTCGCTTCCCGGCGGTGACCGTTCGGTACGGGGAACCGCTCACCTTCCCGGTCGAACCCGGCTCCGACAGGGAGCGCCAGCTCGAAGTCGCCAACGAGATCTTCGACCGGGTCAGGGAGATGTACGCCGAGTTCCAGCGCCTCGGGCGAAAGGGTGCGCTCGCCGCGGGGAAGGCCCGCGAGCGCGAGGTCGCCGATTCAGCCGATCAGGTCCGGTAGCCGGTCGTAGAAGCCCGGGTCGTGGCCGGGGGTGATCGTCGCCGAAGGGTGCTCCCGGCGGTAAAGGGCGAGCTCCCGGATGCTTCGCTCGTAGTTGTGACGGTCCCTCGCCCGGGCTGCGAGGTCGGCTCCGGGCTCGAGCTGGTCCTCGAGGAAGATCGCATCACCGGCGATCACGAAGGGCCCGACCCCGGTCTTGAGGACGACCGACTGGTGGCCGGCCGAGTGCCCGGGGGTCGAGACGAGCACTACCGAGCCATCGCCGAACAGGTCGAAGGAGCGACCGAAGGTCGAGAAGGAATTGACCGAGGGGGCTTCATAGTCGACGGTCCGGAAATCGAAGGCGTGGTCGAACTGCTGGGGCCGGTAGTACTTGAGGATCGGGAAGGGGCCCGACGTCGCGTCTTCCCACTCCGCCTTCGAGACGATGAATGCCGCCCCGGGGAACTCCGAGACGGCCGAGGCATGGTCGACGTGCAGGTGGGTCATCACCACCGTCTTGAGTCTCGCGGGATCGATCCCCTTCGCCCTGAGCCTGGCCGGGACGTCTTCGCCCTTGGTGACCTCCGGTTCGGTGAAGGAGGCGGCGAGACGGCCGAGGTTCGCGTCCGGGTCGGTGGCGATCGAGGGGTGGAGTCCGGTGTCGACCAGGAGGGGACCGGCCGAGGGGTGGTGGATCAGGAAGGCCGGCACCGGGACGGCCCAGGTCTCACCACGCATCGCCCTCAGCGACTTGACCAGGCTCATCTCCCCGGAGGGACTCGCCTGAATCGCCTTGGCTACCTGGAGTCGGCCGGTGACCATCGGCTCGACCGTCACCACGGCACCCGCAGTGCCCCCGGAAAGCGGGCCATCGAGCGGCCGGGGTGAGGTCTGGACGGCCATCGACCGAAGATACCGCCGGCCCCATCAGAGGTAGGGTTACCCGCCCAGATGGGCGAATCCGTACCGCAAAGCCACTCCGAGATATTCCGAGACGGATTGCTCGACGGCCAGGTCGTGGCGGTCTCGGGCGCCGGCACCCGCCTCGGCCCGGCCGCGACGCTGGAGATGGTCCGTCGCGGGGCGACCGTGCTCGGCGGTG
>JBMSXD010000029.1:0-14475 GCA_049425265.1 Solirubrobacterales bacterium | reverse complement strand
CTGCAAGGAAGCCGGCGGCAAAGAAGACGACGACCGCGGCGAAGAAGCCGGCGGCAAAGAAGACGACGACCGCGGCGAAGAAGCCGGCGGCCAAGAAGGCAACCACGACAGCGAAGAAGCCGGCCGCCAAGAAGCCGGCCGCCAAGAAGACGACCACCGCGGCCAAGTCGAAGTCCTCAACCACCAAGAAGGAGCAGTAGCGAGATGGCACACAAGAAGGGACTCGGTTCTTCCCGGAACGGCCGTGACTCGAATCCGAAGATGCTCGGGGTCAAGGTATTCGCGGGCCAGACGGTGAACGGCGGCGAGATCATCGTCCGCCAGCGCGGTACCCGGTTCTGGCCCGGCGACGGAACCGGCCTCGGTCGCGACCACACGATCTTCGCCACCCGCGCCGGAACGGTGGACTTCTCGCCCGGTCGGAAAGGCCGGACTATCTCGGTAGTCCCGGCCGACGGCTCGGACTGAGCGTCCCCACTCGCCGCTGCGGTTCGCCGGCCGGGGCTCCCGAACCCGACCTATCCTGACCGGATGCTCCACGATCGCATCCGGATATTCGTAGAAGGCGGACGAGGTGGGGACGGCTGCGTCTCCTTTCGGCGCGAGGCTCACGTTCCCCGTGGAGGCCCCGATGGAGGGGATGGCGGGTCCGGTGGCAAGGTTCTCCTGGTCTGTGATCCGTCCCGTCGGGATTTCGGCTCGCTCGGGGCGAGCCACTTCCGGGCCGGGGCCGGCAGCCACGGAGAAGGCGCCAACAGAAAGGGGGCCCGGGGGGACGACGTCCGGGTCCCGGTGCCGCCAGGGACGCTCGGCTCGACCCTCGAGGGACTCGAGATCGATCTGGTCCGTCCCGGGCAGGAGGTCACGGTCGCTCGCGGCGGTCGCGGCGGGAAGGGAAACCGGCGCTTCACCACTTCGGTCCGCCAGGCGCCCCGCTTCGCCGAGAAGGGAACCCAGGGGGAGTCGGGCTGGATCGAGCTCCGGCTGGCGCTGCTCGCCGAGGTCGGCCTCGTGGGACAGCCGAATGCGGGCAAGTCCTCGCTGCTCGCACGTCTGACTGCGGCCAGGCCGAAGGTCGCCGATTACCCCTTTACGACGATCGAACCGGCCCTGGGGACCTTGGAGGCCGACGATCGCCAGATAGTGATCGCCGACATCCCGGGCCTGATCGAGGGTGCGGCAGAGGGTCAGGGCCTCGGGCATGAGTTCCTGGCCCATGTCGAGCGCTGTTCGGTACTGGCCCACGTGGTCGATCCGACCGTTCCGGAAACCGATCCGAGGAGCACCTACGAGGCAGTCCGTGCCGAGCTCTCGGGCTATGGGGCAGGACTGGACGGGCTGCCGGAAGTCGTCGTCCTATCAAAAGCCGACCTGGTCGGCGACCGGGAGGCCGAGCGCCTCGCGGACGAGTGGGCCGAGAGCCTCGGCAACCGGGTCCTGGGGGTGGTCGCGGTCTCCTCGGCGACCGGATTTGGTCTCGACCGGCTCAAGACAACGCTCCTCGGAGCGGTCCCCGAGGAGCCGGTACGGGTGGTGGCAGCGCCGCCAGACTCTCCCGCGGACTCCGGGTTCGAAGGCGAGTACGCCGTCTACCGTCCGGCCGGCGAAGGCGGGTTCTCGGTCACCGCGGAGGGTGACGGGGCCTTCCGAATCGAGGGTCGGGGGATCGAGTCGCTCTTCGAGCGGTTCGACCTCGGCAACCCGGAGGCGCTTGCCTACCTCGAGTCGAGACTGCGAGAGATCGGCGTGATCGCGGCGCTGGAGCGGGCCGGTTTCGTACCCGGCGACGAGGTCAGGGTCGGTGAGCTCGAGTTCGATCTCCATTGACCGATCGGGACCCGCAGCCCGATCATCTACTCTGGCCGCTCGATGACCCTGGTGGTGAAACTCGGATCCTCGATCGTCGCTGACGACGGGGGAAGGCTCAGGACCGACGTCCTCGATTCCGTCTGCGCCCAGGCTGCCGACCTTGCCTCCGACGGCGAGGCCCTCGTCCTGGTCACCTCAGGCTCGATCGCGATGGGCATAACCCGGCTGGGCATCGAGGCCCGGCCGCGGGCGATCGATGAGCTGCAGGCAGCTTCGGCAGTCGGACAGGGTCCGCTCTTCAACGAATACGGTGATCGGCTCCGCCGGGGAGGGCTGGCCGCGGCCCAGGTCCTCCTGACTGCGGGTGATGTGGCCAACAGGGCCAGCTACCTGAATGCCCGCCAGACCCTCGGGCGACTACTCGAGTGGGGCGTCGTTCCCGTGGTCAACGAGAACGACACCACGGCGACGGACGAGATCACCTTCGGCGACAACGACTTCCTTGCCGCTCAGGTGGCGGTCATGCTGGAAGCCCGACTACTGGTCCTCCTGACCGATGTCGACGGCCTCTTCACCGCGGACCCGGGATCTGATCCCGCGGCCGCACTGGTACGGGAGGTCGAGGATTTCGCGGAGCTTGGTGACATGGAGATCGGCGATCGAACCTCGGTCTTCGGTAGTGGCGGCATGAGGAGCAAGGTCGCTGCTGCCGAGATGGCGACCAGGGCCGGCGTCGAGGTGAGGATCTGCGACGGGACGACTGATGGAACGCTGACTTCGGCGGTGGCCGGGGGGGAGGTCGGGACTCGTTTCCCGGCAGCCTCCCAGCCCGAGTCGGGATTCAAGCTGTGGCTGCTCTATGCCAAGCCCGCAAGCGGCAGCCTGCTCGTAGACGATGGTGCAGCCAGGGTCTTGAAGGAGACCGGATCGAGCCTCCTCGCAGTCGGGGTGACCGGGGTCGAGGGTGAGTTCGAGGCCGGCGACGCGGTCGAGGTCCGCTCCGACGGAACGACGGTCGGCAAGGGAATAGTCAACTTCTCTTCGGTCGAGATCGAGAAGATCGGCGGCATGCAGAGCGGTGAGGTGCGCCGAGCGATCCCGGACGGTCCGGAGGAGGTAATCCACCGGGACAAGTTCGTTCTGGCCTGACCGTGGGGCCGGGCCGGCCCTTATGGCTACGATTGCCCGGTGGAAGCCGCTTCCGCAGATATCGAAACCCTCTGTCGGGAGGCCTCGGCCGCCTCGCGCCTGCTCGCTTCGGCCCCCGCAGCAAAACGGGACCAGGCCCTGACGGCAATTGCCTCCGGTCTGCGGGCGCGGACCGCGGAGGTACTGGCGGCCAACCGGGACGACCTCGACGACGAGCGGGCCCGGGAGCTGACTCCGGCTCTGAGGGACCGCCTCTCCCTTGATGAGGAGAGGATCGAGGCGATGGCGGTAGGGGCGGAGCAGGTGCGCGACCTAGATGATCCGCTTGGCGACGTGCTCGAGGAGAAGACGCTCGCGAACGGCCTCAGGCTGGAGAAGGTCAGGGTCCCGCTCGGGGTCGTGGCCGTCGTCTACGAAGCAAGGCCGAACGTGACGATCGACTGTTCGGCTCTGACCATCAAGAGTGGGAATTCCCTGGTGCTCCGCGGCTCTTCCTATGCCGAGCGAACCAACTCGGCCCTCGCAGAGGTCGTGCGCGATGCCCTAACCGCCTCCGGCCTTCCCGAGGATGCGGTCGTGCTGGCCTCCGGTGGCGGCCGCGAGGCCCTCGCCGACCTGGCCACACGGGAGGACGAGGTCGACCTGTTGATCCCCAGGGGAGGGGAGGGGCTCAAGCAGGCACTCAAGGAGGTCGCCACCGTCCCAGTTATCTACGCCGCCTCGGGAAATTGCCATGTCTACGTCAACGAGGAAGCCGACCTCGAGATGGCCCGGGCGATCGCTGTCAACGCCAAGGTGAACCGGCCTGGGGTCTGCAACGCTGCCGAGACGCTCCTGGTCGACCGGGAGATCGCCCCGGAATTCCTGCCACTCGTCCTCGCCGACCTGGCGGGGGAAGGGGTCGAGCTCGTCGGGGATGCCGAGACGGTCGGGCTCTCCGACGGGATCGAGGTGGGGGCGGCGAGCGAGGCGGACTGGGACACCGAGTTCCTCGACCTGAAACTCGCGGTAGGCGTCGTCGACGACCTCGACGCAGCGATCGAGCACGTCAACGCCCACGGGAGCGGGCACTCCGAGGCAATCGTCACCCAATCCGAGGAGGCAGCTGCGAGATTCGCACAGGATGTCGACGCAGCTGCCGTTTACGTGAATGCCTCGACCCGGTTCACCGACGGGTTCGAGTACGGGATGGGTGCCGAGATCGGCAATTCGACCCAGAAGCTCCATGCCCGGGGGCCGATCGGCCTGAGGGAGCTGACCACCTACAAGTACGTGGTCCGGGGAGAAGGCCAGGTACGTGGCTGAAACCGAGGGGCGGGTAGGGATCTTCGGTTCCGCCTTCAACCCGCCCCACCTCGGGCACGTCCTCGTGGTTGCCGAGGGGCGGTGGCGACTCGGGCTCGACCGGGTTCTGGTGGTGCCGACCGGCGATCCGTACCACAAGGGCGGGAGTCTCGACCCCGGTCGAGAGGAGAGGCTGGAGATGGCTCGGCTGGCCTTCCAGGACGAGCCGGACTGCGAGGTTCTCCCGGTCGAGATCGAGCGCCCTGGCCCCACCTACACGGCCGATACGGTCGAGGAGTTGATCGCAGGGCAGGCCGGCACCGACCCGGTGCTCTTGCTGGGGGCCGATGCTGCCATGGGCCTCCCGGGATGGGAACGGGCCGAGGCGCTCCTTGGGATGGTCGAGGTGGCCGTCGCTCCGAGGTCGGGGATCGAAGCGGGAGAGGTGGAGACGGTGGTCAGGGGGGTTTCACCCGATGCAAGGATCATCTTCTTCGAGATGCCGCGGGTCGACATCACGGCGACCCTGATCCGGGAGCGGATCGAGTCGGACAGCCCGTTCGAGCAGCTCGTTCCACAGAGGGTCCCGGCCCTGATCCGGGAGGAGGGCTACTACCGTGGCTGATGCGGAAGGCGGCGTGCCCTCCGAAGCCCTCGCGGGTGGCCTTGCCCGGGCGGCCGAGTCGAAGCTCGCATCCGACGTAGTGGTGCTCGACATGCGGGACCTCGTCTCCTACACCGACTACCTGGTGATCTGTTCGGCCCGGAACGAGCGACAGGCCGCCGCGATCGTCGAGCAGGTCTACCGCTCGATGAAGCAGGATCACGACCTGCTCCCGGTCAATCCGGCGAAGGAGCCGGAAACCGACTGGACGGTGCTCGACTACCTCGACGCCGTTCTCCACGTCTTCACCGGAGACGCCCGAAGGACCTACGACCTCGAGGACCTCTGGTACGAGGCTCCCCGAATCGGGTTCGGGTCAGGACCCGCTGGCGGAAGCGGGGACGGGGAGGCCGTCACCGGCTGAGCCTCTGGCCTGGCCCCGGCCACCCTCCGCCGGTAGAATCGGGCGACCGCTTCCTTCGGGGGGCGACCCATCCAGGGGCTATAGCTCAGATGGTAGAGCGCTTGCATGGCATGCAAGAGGTCCCCGGTTCGATCCCGGGTAGCTCCATCAACTCCCGCCAGGTCTTCCTCGGGCGCTGGTCCATGGCTTCTGGTTCTAGGATCGGGCGGGTCATGTTCCGGATGCCTGCCGAGTGGGAGCCCCACGAGATGACCCTCGTCGCCTGGCCCCAGCGGGAGGAGGCCTGGCGGGGAACGGGGATAGAGGAGGCCCGACGCTCCCATGCCGAGGTGGTCGGGGCGATCGCTGCGTTCGAGCCCGTCCTCCTGGTCGTCCACCCCGACGAGGCCGAGGCGGCTCGACGGGCGGTGACCGCCGACGGGGTCGAGGTCTTTCCGGTTCCGATCGACGACTCCTGGCTCCGGGATTCCGGTCCGATCTTCGTGGTCGACGGTCATGGTGGGCGGGCCGGAGTGGACTTCCGGTTCAACGCCTGGGGGGAGGCTTTCACCCCGTACGACGATGACGCCGCGGTATCCGGGCGGATCCTCGACCACCTCGGGATCGAGAGGATCCCCAGCGAGATGGTGCTCGAGGGTGGCTCGATAACGGTGGATGGTGATGGACTCCTGGCGACCACCGAACAGTGCCTTCTCGCACCGACCCGGAACCCCGGGATGGACCGAGATGGGATCGAAGCTGAACTCCGGGAGAGGCTGGGGGTCGACCGGGTGGTCTGGCTGGGGGAGGGCCTGGTCGAGGACCTCGACACCGATGGCCACGTCGACAACGTGGCGGCCTTCATCGGCCCGGGACGGGTGGTCGTCCAGACGGTGGAGGCCGACGACGACCCCAACCACGATTCCGGCCGGGAGAACGTCGACCGACTGGAGGAGGCCGGGATAGCGGTCGAGGAGTTCGACCTGCTGCCGAGGATCGAGCGCGACGGCGAGCCGGTCGTCGTCCCCTACATGAACTTCTACCTGGCCAACGGGGCCGCGATCGTCCCGGTGGGCGGGTACGACCCCGACATGGATGCCGAGGCCCTCGCGCGGCTCGGTCGCCTCTTTCCCGGGCGAGAGATAGTCGGGGTCGACGGTCGCACTCTCGCCCTCGGTGGCGGCGGCGTCCACTGCATCACCCAGCAGGTTCCCCTCGCAGCCCCGGCGGAGGCGGCGTGAGCGCGGTCGGGTACGAGCTGGTCGAGGCGATCGGGTCGACACCGGACTCCCCGGCCCGGATCCGGGATTCGGAGAGGAACCCGTTCAGGGTCGGTGCCGTGCAGAAGGCATGGGAGGCTGACGCCGATCTTCACCGGGCCGGGCTGGCAGAGGGGGTCGCGATCGCGGCCGCCTCGGGAGCAGAGCTGGTCTGCCTCCAGGAGCTGACCCTCTCCCCATACTTCGCGATCCGGCCGGACGATCGGGAATCACGTGATCGATACATCGAGGAGCTGCCGGGAGGGCCCACTTCGGCCTTCGCGATCGAGGTGGCCCGGGAGAACGGGGTCTTCCTCCATGCCTCGCTCTACGAGAGTGCAGGGGATGAGGAGCTCGGCTTCAACACCGCGATCTGCGTCTCGCCGGAGGGCGAGATCATCGCCAGGACCAGGAAGCTTCACATCCCGGTCACCGCCGGCTACCACGAGGACACCTACTTCAGTCCGGGCGATACCGGCTTCCCGGTGGTCGGGGTCGGCGAGGCAAGGGTCGGCTTTCCCACCTGCTGGGACCAGTGGTTCCCGGAGCTTGCCCGGGCCTACTCGCTCGCCGGGGCCGAGTTGATCGTCTATCCGACGGCGATCGGCTCCGAGCCGGACCACCCCGACTTCGACACCGAGCCGCTCTGGCAGCAGGTGATCGTGGCGAACGGGATAGCCAACGGGACCTTCATGGTGGCGATCAACCGCATCGGCACCGAGGGGCCGGTGACCTTCTACGGATCGTCCTTCATCTCGGACCCCTACGGGCGGGTGCTGGTCCGGGCCCCGCGGGACAAGCCGGCCGTTCTGGTGGCGGACCTCGACTTGGACCAGCGACGCGACTGGCTGGAGCTCTTTCCCTTCCTCGATACCCGAAGGCCCGACGCCTACGGGCCGCTGGTCGATCCGGCAGGGGAGTGAGCGGGGCGGCCGGTCAGCCGTCGCGACGCTCGGCCCAGCGCTTCAGGCCCTCGGTCGCGTCGGAGGTCAGCATGTCCTTGACCTTGTCGGCGACCGGGCCCTTGACCAGCAGGCCGAGCACCCGTCCGGTGTCGGCCTCGAGCCGGTAGACGGCCCTGGTCACTGCGTCCGAAACCTCTTCCAGGAGCCAGGAACCCTTCAGCCACTTGAGGTCGCCCTTCTCCTGCTCCCAGGTCATCTTCGTCTCTGGCTCGTATGAGAAGGAGATTCGCGAGGTGACGGCCCGGACCTTGGCGTCCGAGGTGATCTCGACCAAGGTCCCCCGACCCTCCGGATCCGACTCGAGGATCTTCGCCTTGACCATCGATTCCTGCCACTCCGGGGTGGTCTCGAGGTCGGCGATGATCGCCCAGCAGGTGGCTCGGGGTGCCTCGATCTCGATCGAGCGTTCTGCGGTGAGGATTCCCATCGCGCGCGAGATGGTAACCGGATGGCGGAGTTCGTGTCATTCGGCACCTGACTGGGCGTCCGCGTCCGAGCTCCGGTGGCCCGTATCCTTGGCTCGTGGCCGAGCAAGAAGGGTCGGATGCTTCAGCGATGAGGCTGGAGGGGATCCACCACATCAGCTGCATCACCGGGGACGCGCCTCGAAACGTCGAGTTCTACGTCGGACTCCTCGGCATGAGGATGGTCAAGAAGACGGTCAACCAGGACGATCCGTCGGTCTACCACCTCTTCTACGGGGACGAGCAGGGGAGCCCCGGGTTCGACCTCACCTTCTTCGAGTACCCCGGTGCCTCACCGGGACTGGCCGGCCCCGGGATGATTCATCGGATCGTCTGGCGGGTCCGTTCGACCGACTCGATCGCCTGGTGGCGCGAGCGACTGGAGGGAGCCGGGGTCGAGACCGATGGGGAGGGTGACTCTCTCCTCTTCTCGGATCCCGAGGGCCTGGCCCACGAGATCACCGTCTACGCGGGGCCCGATCCAGACCTGGTCCCCCTCCATTCGGAGGTCCCTCCCGAGCATGCGATCTGCGGCTTCGACTCGGTTCGTGCCTGGTCGGCAAACGGAGCGGCGACCGCCTCGGTACTGGTCGACGTTCTCGGTTTCGAGCAGTCCGGAGCCGAGTCCTGGACCACCACCGCCGGCGGTCGAACCGGTACGTACCACCTCGATCGGCCCCCCGGCCACTACGGGAAGCCCGGGGCGGGCACCGTCCACCACATCGCCTGGGCGACCCGACTGGACCAGCAGGAGGCCTGGCAGGAGCGGGTCACCGCATCCGGCCTGTTCGCCACTCCGGTGATCGACCGCTTCTACTTCGAGGCCGTCTACTTCCGGGAGCCTGGTGGGGTCCTGTTCGAACTGGCGACGATGGGGCCGGGTTTCGCGACCGATGAGGAGCCCGGGGCCCTCGGGGAGAAACTGGCCCTGCCACCTGATTTCGAGGCGATCCGGGACCGGGTCGAACCCCACCTGACCCCGCTGCCGGACATCCGTCAGTGGCGCCCCGCCACCACCTGACCGGCTCGTAGACTGCGCCGGTGAGCCGCTACGAGCCCCGTGCGATAGAGCAGCGCTGGCAGGAGGTCTGGGAGCGCGAGGATGCCTGGCGGGTAGCCGGGCCGGGCGAGGACGGATTCGACCCGTCCCTGCCGAGCGCCTACGTCCTCGAGATGCTCCCGTACCCGTCGGGCGAACCCCATGTGGGCCACCTCAAGTGTTACGCGGTGGGTGACGCGATCGCCCATTTCCGCCGCCGGAACGGCTTTCAGGTGATCCATCCGATGGGTTATGACTCCTTCGGCCTGCCGGCCGAGAACCACGCCATCAAGACCGGCGAGCCGCCCCTCGAAGCGACCACCCGGTCGATCGAATCGTTCAGCCGGCAGTTCAGGGAGTGGGGGATCTCGATCGATTGGTCACGAGAGGTCGCGACCCACACACCCGAGTACTACCGGTGGACCCAGTGGATCTTCCTCCAGCTGCTGGAGGCCGGGCTGGCCTACCGCGACCGGGCCCCGGTCCATTGGTGTCCCGAGGATGCGACCGTGCTCGCCAACGAGCAGGTGGTCGACGGTCGGTGCGAGAGGTGCGGCACCGAGGTCGAGACCCGCAACCTCGAGCAGTGGTTCTTCCGGACCACCGCCTTCGCCGATCGGCTGCTCACCGACTTCGACCTGCTCGAGTCCTGGCCCGAGCACGTCGTCACCATGCAGCGCAACTGGATCGGCCGCTCTGAAGGGGCAGAGGTGAGCTTCCGGTGTGAGCAGGCCGGGATCGAATTCCCGGTCTTCACGACCCGACCCGACACCCTGTTCGGGGCGACCTTCTTTGTCCTGGCACCCGAGCACCCCGAGCTCGAGCGCCTTGTTGCCGGTACGGACGCCGAAGATGCGGTGCGTGAATACGTGAACCGGGTCTCGCGGGAGGCCCCCGGGGAGAGGGCCGAGGGAGACCGGCCGAAGACCGGGGTCCCCCTCGGCAGGACGGTTACCAACCCGGTCAACGGCGAGGAGATCCCGATGTTCGTCGCCGACTACGTCCTGATGGATTACGGGACCGGGGCCGTGATGGCCGTCCCGGCCCACGACGAGCGCGACTACGGATTTGCAGCTGAGTTCGACCTGCCGATCCGCAGGGTGATCGAGGGCGAGGACCCAGACGCACCGGGTGACGAGGACGGGCTGCCCTACACCGGCGACGGCCCGATGGTCAACTCGGGAAGGTTCGACGGCGAGAACAACCGCGAGGCCTATGCCGAGATCGTCGCCTGGCTCGAGGAGGAGGGCAGGGGTGGCCCCTCGGTGAACTTCCGGCTTCGGGACTGGCTGGTCTCGAGGCAGCGGTACTGGGGTGCCCCGATCCCGGTCGTCCACTGCCCCGACTGCGGGATCGTCCCCGTTCCGGAGGAGGATCTGCCGGTCGTCCTGCCCGAGGTGGACGACTACGCCCCGAAGGGCAAGAGTCCGCTCGAGGCTGCCACCTCGTGGGTCGAGGTCGCCTGCCCCGCCTGCGGCTCGGATGCCCGTCGGGAGACCGACACGATGGACACCTTCGTCGATTCGTCCTGGTACTTCCTGCGCTACCTCGACCCCGACAATGGGACTGCGCCCTTCGACCGTGCCAAGGCCGACCACTGGATGCCGGTCGACCAGTACATCGGTGGCGTCGAACACGCGATCCTCCACCTGCTCTACGCCCGCTTCGTGGTCAAGGCATTGGCCGACCTCGGTCACCTCGAGACGGCTGAACCCTTCCGGAACCTCTTCGCCCAGGGAATGATCACCAGGGACGGGGCGAAGATGTCCAAGTCGAAGGGGAACACGGTCAGCCCGGCCGAGTACGTCGAGCGGTTCGGTGCCGATTCGGCGAGGACCTACGTCTGCTTCATGGGGCCGCCCGAGCGGGGAGGAGACTGGACTGACGAAGGGGTCGAGGGGGTCAACCGCTTCCTGGCGAGGCTCTGGCGCATTGCCTCCGAGCTCGCCACCGACGAACCGGACCCCGAAGCCCGGCGGTGCCCGGATGGGATCGACGGTCCGGCCCGCGAGCTTGCCGCCAAGGCCAGCTGGGCGATCGACAAGGCAACCAGGGATTTCAGCCGGGACTTCCAGTTCAACACCGTGATCGCCGCCGTAATGGAGCTGGTCAACGAGGCGTATCGGCTGAGGGACGAACTCGAAGGATCGGAGTCGGGACGGGCGGTCCTGCGGTATGCGGTGGCGACCGCTGCGTCGCTGATCCAGCCGTTCGCGCCCCATCTTGCGGCCGAGGTCTGGGCGCTGCTGGTCGGCGGTGAGGTCTGGAGGGAGCCGTGGCCCGTCGCAGACCCCGAGCTCCTGACCTCGGACACGGTCGAGATCGTCGTCCAGGTGAACGGCAAGGTCCGCGACAGGATCGAGGTCGCCGAGGGCGCCGGTGAGGAGGAGGTACTCGCCCTGGCCCGGTCCGCCGGTAACGCTGCGAAGCATCTGGAAGAGGGCGACGTGGTCAAGGAGGTCTTCGTTCCGGGACGCCTGGTCAACTTCGTCGTCAAGGGTGGCTGACCGGAGCTCCAGCGATCCGACGATCGGTGCCGGAATTGACCTGTCTGAGCCTTTCGTGACCTGAAAAAGCGGAGGGTCGGCCCATGTCCGACCTCCCCGAACTCGACCGGAGCAAGGTGCTCTCCTACCTGTTGGTCGGTGCCGTCGTGGTAGTCGTAGGCATCGCGGTGCTCCGGGGCCAGGGGGATGGAGGGGATGTGGTCTCCGGCACCGACCGGGGTGCACTCGCTCCGAAGGTGGTCAGTCGCCCGTTGACGGTCGACGTCTCGGGAGCCGTTGCACGACCGGGCGTCTACGAGTTACCGAGGGGCAGCCGGGTGATCGACGCAATCGAGCGGGCCGGGGGTGCGACCGGCGATGGACTGCCGGGAGCGATCAACCGGGCGGCCCTCCTTGCCGACGGCCAGCAGGTCGTCGTTCCGGTACGCGGGATGGGTGAACCCGCGATCGCTGGAGCCGCGGGTGATGCTCCGGTGAGCCTCGGGACCGCCACCCAGGCCGACCTTGAACGGATCGACGGGATCGGCCCGGTCACGGCCCAGAGAATCCTCGAATTCAGAGATTCCCGGGGCGGTGTCTCATCGGTCGATGACCTCGACCAGATAAGCGGGGTCGGGCCGGTGACGATGGAGTCGCTCCGTTCGGCTCTCCAGCCCTGAGCGAGCACCTCCTCCGCCTGGAGGCAGTCTTCGGGGAGTGGAGAACCGTGGCCCTGGCCTGCCTGGCGCTGGGGCTCGGGGCCTCTCCCCGGGTCGGGGCTACCCCGTTCGTCCCGGCCGGTCTGGTGCTGTTGGTGGGAACGCTGGTGCTGCTCTCCGGAAACCGCGGCCCTGCAGCACTCGCACTGACGGCGGCCGCAGCCGCGATCGCCGGACTCGCGATGGGGAGCTGGAGGATCGAAGCGATCGAGGGCCAGGCCCTCCGGGGTAGCCCGGGGGAGGAGCTTTCGGTCACCTGTGTCCTGCTGGAAGCTCCCCGCCGGACTTCGGAAGGGTGGAAGGCCGCCGTCGAGTGCCCCGAAGGCCGTCTGCTGATCGAGGCAGGGGGTGGACTACCCGAGGGTCCCGGCCCGGGGGACCGGGTCGAAGCGGTTGGTCGGCTCGGGGAAGTGCCACCCTGGCTCTCCTCCGGGCTGGGCGCCGAAGGGATCCGGCTGGCCCTCGCGGTCCGCAGGGTCAGGTTCGGTCCGTCTGGTCGGGATGGGCTCCGGGGTCTGGTCGACTCGATCAGGGATCGGGCCGAGGACGCACTCGGCTTTGGGATTCCCCCGCCCCAGGCGGCCCTGGCCCGTGGTTTCGTGCTCGGTCAGGACCAGGCGATCGAACCCGAGGTCACCGACCGCTTCCGGGACTCGGGCCTCGCTCACCTGCTCGCAGTAAGCGGTCAGAACGTGATGCTTCTTCTCCTGCTCGCCTGGGTGGTCCTCTCGTTGGTCGGGGTTCCGCTTCGCTTTCGGTATCCCCTGCTCGCGGGCCTGGTCTGCCTCTACGTCCCCCTCGCCGGGAGTGGTCCCTCGATCCAGCGGGCCGGGATCATGGGTCTTGCCGGACTCGCTGCCGCCTCGGCCGGAAGACCGCTCGACAGGGTCTTTCCGGTGGTCCTTGCGGCGGCGATCACCCTCGGGCTCAACCCCTTCTCGGCAGGAGATGTCGGTTGGCAGCTCAGTTTCGCCGCGGTGGTCGGGATCCTGGCGCTCGCTCGACCTATCTCGGATCGGATTCTCGAGTTCCTCGCCGGTAGAGCGGGGCGCTTCGGTGAAGCACTATCCCTTGGCCTCTCGGTCACCGTCGCGGCGACCCTCGCGACCCTGCCGCTGATCGGGTTCCATTTCGGCAGGCTCCCCCTCGGAACGGTCGCTGCCAACCTCCTGGCGCTGCCGGCAGTTGCCCCTTCGATGTGGCTCGGCATGCTCGCTGCCACGATCGGTCAGGTCGCGCCCTGGCTCGCCCTCCCGTTCAATCTGGCCAATTCAGTCCTGCTGGCGTTCATCGGGTGGATCGCTTCCCTCTTCGGTGGGTCCGGGCAGGTGCTGGACACGGGTGGGGGGATAGCCACCCTCGTGGGCGGATCATCGGTAGCCGCATTACTCGCCTTCCTGATGATCCGGCGGGCGGCCTGGGCTTGCGTCCTGGTCGGGATCAGCCTGGCGCTACCGGTCTGGGGATTATTGACCGGGCCGAGGGGCGCGTTACCCCCGCCGCCGGCAGGTGGCGTAGCGGTCGATGTGCTCGACATCGGTCAGGGTGACGCGATCCTGGTCCGAACCCCCTCGACCGATCCGATCCTCGTCGACACCGGCCCCCCGGGAGGCGATGTGAGCGGGGCGATCGGCGAATCGGGAGGTGGTCGACTCGGCGCCCTCGTCCTCACCCATCTCGATCGCGACCACGTCGGGGAGTTCGATCGTGTCATCGAGAGCTTCGAGGTCGGCTCGGTACTGGCCGACCAGGCGACCAACCCCATGAGGGCAGCGATCCGATCCGAGGGGGCGACCTTTCGCCGGATCGGTACAGGCGACCAGTTCCGCCTCGGCCCGGCAGAGCTGGAGGTGCTGTGGCCTCCCCTGACGGGCTCCGGCCCCAGCCCAGGCGATCGGAATGCCCGCTCGGTCGTCCTGATGATCCGGGTCGGGCGACGGACGATCCTGCTCACTGGTGATGCCGAAGCCGAGCTCGTCCCACTCGATCCCGGACCGATCGACGTACTCAAGGTGGCCCACCACGGCAGCGAGGACATCGGGCTTCCCCAGTTCCTCGCGGGTACCGGGCCGGCGATAGCGGTGATCTCTGCCGGGAAAGGCAACCCGTATGGTCACCCGGTCGAGTCGACCACTTCCGCCCTCGAGGAGGCCGGTTCGACCACCTACCGAACCGACCGGGACGGCTCGATCTCGGTTCTGATCGAGGCTTCGGGTCGGATATCGGTCGAAAAGAGCGGTTGAGGGACCCCGGGCCGCCGCCCCAGCGGCGACAATGAAGGGGTGGCAGACCAG
>JBMSXD010000028.1:0-14776 GCA_049425265.1 Solirubrobacterales bacterium | reverse complement strand
CCGAGGACGGCCTCGTCGGGGGCGTCGGAGGGATCGAGAACGAGGTCGTCGTCCTCGACCTCGAAGCGGAAGGCGAAGGTCTCGCCGTCCCACACGGCGCGGAACTCGGTGCGCGGGGCGGGGCGGTCGAGTAGCCGGGCTGCACATCGAGAAGGTACTGGAGGAAGTCCTCGGGGAGGGCATCGGGGCCGTCGGTCATCAGGAGGGCGGGCCAGGTTCCCCCGGTCGAGAGGGGGGTCGCGGCGATCCCGTCCATCGGGCGGTCGGAGCGAATCACCGTGTAGCCGTGGCCGGGGTCGTTCAGGTTCCACCCGAAGGTCCCGCTCGAGAACCGAACCAGCTCGAGCGCGGCGGAAGCTGGATCGTCCCCAGGCAGTCGCTCCACCGTTGCCGCCGACTTGCCGATCTCCTTGACGACCTCCGGTGAGACCGCCGAAGGGGGCCCGAGGACGAATACCGGTACCTCGCGGTTCGCCTTGCTCGCCAGGATCTTCTTCGTCACGGCCGGCAGCGAATCCCTTCCCGTGAACAGGATCGGGTCGCCCGAGCGCGCCGCCCAGGTCGCGGCCGGAGCCCCGTAGGCGGCGTCCTGGTCAGAGAGCACGAGGAAGGCGTCGGGTGGGCCTCCCGTCAGCTCGGCCAGCTTTCCGGCGAGGGATGCGGCAGTCTGAGCGGCTGAGTCGCCCGGGATCCTCTCCACCTCGAGTCCGGAGGGCGGGGCCACCTTGCCGACGGCGAAGACCTGGGCCTCACCGGTGGTCGGGGCACCCTGTGGGTCGAGTGTTCCGAGCAGCTCTGAACCCTCGGCAGAAAGGCGCCCCGACGGTGCAAGCAGCAGGGGCGCTCCGACCGGCTCGGCGCTCAGGGCCGCACCCGCAGCAGCTGCCTGCCATTCCTCGGACGAGGCGATCGTGAGGGCCGCTGGGGCCGTGCCGGGGCCGACCGAAGGGTACGAGGCGAGCAGTGAGGCGAGCGATGCCTCGACCGGATCCCCCGCCGGTACCCGGGTCGTGTTGCGGGTCGCGGCAACCGGGAATCCGAGTACCCGGCCTTCCTGGACCTTGGTCACTGCCAGGCCCGGTGCGTCACCCGGGCCGGAACCTTCGTCGCCATCATCTCGACCGATGCCGAGGAGCAGGTAGGCGGCGAGCACCACCAGAAGGAGGAAGAGCAGGCCGACGATCGCCAGCCCGAGCCAGGGCGTCCCCTGTCTCGCCTGCTGCCCGGGTGGGGCATTGATCGGTTGCCGAGTTCCCTGCACTTCGAGAAAGGGTATCGCCGCTCCCGACCCGTAAGAATGGCCGGAATGCCCTTCCCCGCCACGACTTCCACCAACGAGCAGGGTCACCTCGAGATCGACGGCTGCGACCTGGTCGAGGTAGCTGCCGAGTTCGGCACGCCCGCCTACCTCTTCTCGGTGTCCGAGATGAGGGGTCGGGCCAGGGCCTACGTCGAAGCCCTCTCGGCGCGGTCCGACCGATTCGAGGTCCTGTTCGCTAGCAAGGCGTTGCCGGTCACCGCGGCCTACCGGCTGTTCGCCGAGGAGGGCCTCTCGGTGGATGTGGCCTCGGGCGGGGAGCTTTCCATGGCCCTCGCCGCAGGCTATGACCCGAAGCGGATCTACATGCACGGGAACAACAAGACCGACGCGGAGCTCGAACTTGCCGACCAGAGCGGGGTCGGAACCCTGATCGTCGACTCCTTCGACGAGATCGAACGGTGCGAACGGATCCTCGACCGCAAGGTCGACGCGATGGTCAGGGTCACCCCCGGGATCGAGCCCTCGACCCACGACTACATCCAGACCGGCCAACTCGATTCCAAGTTCGGGTTCGGGCTCGAGGATGGCTCGGCTAAGGCTGCGATCGATCGCGTAGCCCGGTCGGACCGACTCGATCTGGTCGGGCTCCACTGCCATATCGGCTCCCAGATATTCGAGATCGAACCCTTTCGGCTCGCGGTCGAGGCTCTAGCCACGGTGGCCGGCGATTGGTGTCGGGTGGTCAACCTCGGTGGCGGTCTAGGAATCCCCTACTTGAGCGATGACGATCCTCCGGGAATCGATGAGTACATCGAGCTGAAGGTCGAGGCGGTCGAACGGTGCTTCGGGGACGGGGTCAGGATCCAGGTCGAGCCGGGTAGATCCCTGGTCGGGACAGCCGGTCTGACCGTTTACACGATCGGCACCGTCAAAGGGATTCCCGGGGTAAGGACCTATGTCGCGGTCGACGGGGGGATGTCCGACAACCTGCGGCCGATGCTCTACGACGCCAAGTACGAGGCAGTCCTGGCCGAGAAGGCGGATCGGGAGGGCGATACCGAGGTCACCGTTGCGGGATCCCACTGCGAATCCGGAGATATCCTGATCCGGGATGTGTCGCTGCCCGACCCGGCGGTCGGTGACATCCTCGTGATCCCCGCCACCGGGGCATACGGATACGCCATGGCCAACAACTACAACGGCATGCCGAGGCCCCCAGTGGTCTTCCTCGATGACGGCTCCGCCACGGCGGTGGTCCGCCGGGAGACCTGGCAGGACCTGATGGCGAGGGATCTGTGAGCGAACCCTTGAAGATCGGTCTGCTCGGTCGGGGGACGGTCGGCGGTGCGCTCGAGGAGCTGGTTTTGGAGCGTCGTTCCGAGATCGAGGCTGCCTGCGGCCGGCCGTTCGAGATCGTCGGGGTCCTGACAACTTCCGAGGGGGACTTCGACCAGATCCTCTCCGAATCCGACGTCATCGTCGAGCTGATCGGCGGGGTCGACGACGCCAGGCGATATGTCCTGGCGGCATTGGAGGCTGGCAAGCCGGTGGTAACCGCGAACAAGCAGCTGGTCGCCCGCTACGGGGATGAGCTCTTCGCGGCCGCCGCTCGGGCAGGGACCGAGCTCAGGTTCGAGGCCGCGGTGGCCGGGGTGGTCCCGATCATCCGGACGATCCGTGAGGCCTTCGGCTCGGTCCCGTTCACCCGGGTCTTCGGGATCGTCAACGGAACCACGAACTTCATCCTCAGCGAGATGGCATCGACCGGTGCTTCCTATGAGGAGACGCTTGCCCGGGCCAAGGAGCTCGGGTATGCCGAAGCCGATCCGACCGAGGACGTAAACGGCGCCGACGCCGCGGCGAAGATGGCGATCCTGGCCAGGCTGGCCTTCCACGCCCCGGTCACCCTCGACCAGGTGTCATTCGAGGGGATCGAGTCCGTTCAGCCCGATGACCTGGCCTACGCCCGTGAGCTCGGCCTTTCGCTGAAGCTGCTCGGCGTGGCCGAGCGGCTCGAGGCCGGCCTGACCGTCCGGGTCTTTCCCTGCTTCCTCTACCCGGGGCACCCGCTTGCCCCGGTCGAGGGCCCCTTCAATGCGGTCACAGTGGAGGCGCCCGAAATCACCGAGGTGACCGTCTCCGGTCCCGGGGCCGGCGGACCCCAGACCGCTGCTGCGGTCCTTGGTGACCTGATCTCGATCGTCGATGGCAGTGGCGGGGGCGAACTGGTGGAGGTCGAGATCCCGGTACTCGATTCCGTCGAGTCCTCCTTCTATCTGCACCTCGAGGTAGAGGACGTACCGGGTGTCCTGGCCGAGGTAGCGAGACTCCTCGCCGCATCCGGGGTCTCGGTCCGGAGCGTGGTCCAGAAGGGCATGGGGAACGAGGCCCGTCTCGTCATGGTCGTCCACCGCTGCCCGGAAGATGCCTTCCTCGCGGCGGTGGCCGAGATCGCCGGCCTCGACTACATGCGCTCGCCGCCCCGCTTCATTCGGGTGATCGAAGAAGAGTTCGTCTGAGCCGATGGCCGAGCCGCTGATCGAGCGCTACCGGGATTACCTCCCGATCGGACCCGGGGAACCGATCGTTTCGATCAACGAGGGCTCGACCCCGCTGATCGAGGCCCCTCGGGTGTCCGAGCGGGTCGGGACCCGGGTCCTGCTCAAGTTCGAGGGGCTCAACCCGACCGGGAGCTTCAAGGACCGGGGAATGACCGTAGCGGTTTCGAAGGCCCTGTCCGAGGGGGCCGAGGCAGTGATCTGCGCCTCGACAGGGAACACGGCGGCTAGCGCCGCGGCCTACGCAGCCCGTGCCGGCTTGACCGGGGCAGTGATCGTGCCGCAGGGAAAGATCGCCGTCGGGAAACTCGCCCAATCCCTGATCTATGGAGCCCGGGTGATAGCCCTGGACGGCAACTTCGACGATGCCCTGGTTCTGGTCCGCCACCTGGCCGACAACTTCCCGATCCAGCTGGTCAACTCGGTCAACCCGTACCGGATCGAGGGACAGAAGACGGCCGCCTTCGAGGTGATCGAGGAACTCGGTGGCCCACCGGACGCGCTGGCGATCCCGGTCGGGAATGCCGGCAACGTGACCGCGTACTGGAAGGGGTTCACCGAGTGGGACACGGCGCCACTGCTGTTCGGTTTCCAGGCGGCGGGCGCAGCCCCGCTGGTTACCGGAGAACCGGTCGACAGGCCCGAGACGGTCGCCTCGGCGATTCGGATCGGCCGTCCGGCCAGGGGTGATGAGGCCCTTGCCGCCTTCGAGGAGTCCGGAGGCCGGGTCCGGGCGATAACGGACGAGCAGATAATCGAGGCATACCGCTTCCTCGCCTCGGAGGAAGGGGTCTTTTGTGAGCCTTCCTCGGCTGCCTCGGTCGCCGGGCTGTTCGTCCATGGGATCGAGCCGGACGGTGATCGCCCGACCCCGGGGACGATCGTCTGCGTCTTGACCGGCAACGGCCTGAAGGACCCCGACACCGCCCTCTCCTCGACCCCGGGGGTGATCGAGTGCTCGACCGACCCGACCGAGGTCGAGGCGGCCGTGTTCGGCGAGCGACCGAGCTGATCGGCCGTCAGGAGCGGAGCTTGTATCCCCGGCGGAACAGCCGGAGGTTGAACAGGAAGAGCCCCACCGTCACCGCGGTCAGCACGACCATCGAGAGCAGCACGTCGATGTCGTCGATTCCGAGGAATCCGTACCTGACCAGGGAGATCATGTAGTAGACCGGATTGAATTCGGTCAAGGTCTGGAAGGGCTGGGGGAGCAGGGTCGCCGAGTAGAAGACTCCGCCGAGGAAGATCAGCGGGGTGAGGACGAAGGTCTGGACGAAGGAGACGTCGTCGAACTGCTCGGCCCTCACCCCGACCAGGACCCCCAGCTGGGAGAAGAAGAAGCCGATCAGGATCAGGGCGAGGACGAGGATCGCCGGGTGCTCGACCGGAAGGTCGACCAGGACCATCGCCACCAGGAAGGTGATCACCGCGATCGTAAGGCCCCGGAGGAACCCACCCAGCGAGAGGGCAGTCAGCAGCTGGCCCGGTGAAGACGGGGAGGAGAGCTGGTCGTCGATCGCCCGCTGGAACTTCTGCTGGAGGATCGAGGAGGAGTTGTTCGAGTAGGCGTTGATCGCCCAGGCCATCATGATCAGGCCCGGGACGACGAAGACGATGTACTCGTACCCCTGGAGATCACCGACCCGGGTCCCCAGGGCCGCTCCGAATACCGTGATGTAGAGGAAGGTCTCGAGCAGCGGTGCGCCGATCGTCTGGCCCTTGATCTTCACGAACCGGCTGACCTCCCTCCTGACCAGGGTGAAGAAGCGAATCGCGGCCGGGTTCATTCGACCTCCGCTCCGTCGAGCTCGCCCAGGTGGGAGCGCGAGAGCTCTTTCCTGCCGACCAGTTCCAGGTAGGCGTCTTCGAGCGAGTCGACCCCGAAGCGCTCCGCCAGTTCCGGGCTGGTCCCCTGAGCGACGATCTCGCCGTTGTTGATGAAGGCGATCTGATCGCAGAGCTGCTCGGCCTCTTCGAGGTAGTGGGTGGTCAGGAGGATCGAGGTACCCTGGCGGTTGACCTCCTGGACGTAGTGCCAAAGCTCCAGTCTTAGCTCTACGTCGACCCCGGCAGTCGGTTCGTCGAGGATCAGGAGTCGGGGCCGGTGCATGAGCGCTCGGGCAAGTATCAACCGGCGCTTCATCCCACCGCTGAGGGTCCGGGTGCGCTGGTCTCGCTTGTCGACCAGGGAGAAGGCGTCGAGCAGCTCCTCCACCCGTTCCTCGCGGTCGGCCTTTGGCATTCCGAAATAGCCGCCGTGGAAGTCCAGCGTCTCTTCGACCGTGAGGAACCAGTCCAGATTGAGGTCCTGGGGGGCAAGCCCGACTGCTTCCCGGGCCTCGCGGTACCGGGTAATCGCGTCGTTCCCGAAGACCTCGATTCGACCAGAGGTCGGCATTGCCAGCCCCGTCGCACAGTGGATCAGGGTCGACTTCCCGGCCCCGTTCGGGCCGAGCAGGCCGAAGAAGCTGCCGTCGGGGATCTCCAGGGAGACGCCCTTCAGTGCCTCGACCCCCGTCGCGTAGCGCTTGACCAACTCCGAGACGAGCAGGGCCGGTTCCTTTTCGCTGCCGTTCCGGTCGCTGCCTTTCACCGGTCCATGATGAACCACGGCGGAACTCGGCGTGCTCCGCTCTGCTTACCCACTACCTTTCCCGGTATGACCGAGCGGAGAAGAGTGGTCAGGGTCCCTGCCTCCTCGGCCAATCTCGGACCGGGTTACGACTGCATGGCGGTCGCCCTCGACCTGCACCTCGAGCTGGAAGTCGCCGAGGCGGACGCCTTCTCCGTCGAGTCGGAAATTCCGGGCCTGGAGCTCGACAGGGAAAACCTGGTCGTACGTGCCTTCGAATCACTCCATCCCGTCGATCGCATCGCTTTCAGGATCGGCGGGGAGATCCCGGTCTCGCGGGGCCTCGGCTCTTCGGCAGCGGCGATCGTCGCCGGCCTGGTGGCAGCAGACCACATGTTCGAGCTGGGCCTCGAAAAACCGGATCTGCTCGAGCGGGCGGTTGGGATAGAGGGCCATCCCGACAACGTCGCGGCAGCGCTCTACGGGGGCTTCGTCCTCTGTTCTTCCGAGTCCGGTATTCCACTCGCGACCCGGATCGAAGCGCCTGAAGGACTGGAAGGGGTGCTGGTCATCCCGACCGAAGAGGTCGCGACCGACCTGGCCCGTGAGTCGGTTCCTCCGGAAGTCCCGATCGAAGAGGCCGTTGCCAACGCATCGGCCGCCGCCCACCTCGCCCTCGGGCTTGCCCGGGGGGATTTCGACCTAATTAGGGTCGGCCTTGCCGACCGGATCCACCAGGAACGTCGCCGTCACCTCTTCCCGCGCTCGATGGAGGTGGTCGATCTAGCCAGGGAATGCGGTGCGATCGGGGCGACCATCTCCGGTGCGGGACCGACCGTCCTGGTTTGGTCGGGCTGGCAGGAGACCGGTTCCGTGGTCGAGCACCTCAGGGGGAGGTGCGGCGATTGGGCCGAAGTCCGTCGGGTCGGATTCAGCCCGGTCGGAGCCGACGTCCCGGAGGTCTAGCGAACCGGACCGGAGTGCCGCGGGCCGGCAGGGCTTGCCCGGTCATCTGCCTCGACCCAGGCCCACTCGGACCTGCCAGTCGCCGGTCGGCCCTTCCCTTCCATCGGGGAAACCCGTTTCCTCTTGCCCTCGTTCCGGTTGGCCGGCCGGGCCGCTCGGGGTTCGAGGGAGGCAATCGTCGCAAGGGCTCTCGTCCGGGCCTCCTCCTGGCCCAGCCGACCGAGGACCTCCTCGGTCAGACGGGCGTAATCGATCGATCGCTTGCGATCGAATTCGAAGATCGTCTTGGCCGCCCGGGCCGACTCCGGATAGGCGATCGACCGACGAATGACGGTCTCGAAGACCAGCTCGCCGTACTGTTGCCTGAGGCCTTCGAGGGTCTGGCGAGCGTGCTTGGTCCGCATGTCGGCGATGTTCAGCAGGACGCCAAGGACCCTCAGCTCGGGATTCAGGTTCTCCCTTGCCAGGCCGATCACCTCGACCGCCTGCTCTGCACCCTGCTGGGAGAAGTGCTCGGCCTCGGTCGAAAGGATCGCGTGGTCGGCCGCCACGAGGGCGTTGACCGTCAGCAGCCCGAGGGTCGGCGGGCAGTCGATCAGGATCACGTCGTAATCGGGCGCAATGTCGCGCAGCGCATTTCGCATCGTCAGCTCGCGGCCCATCCTGCCGGCGAGGATCAGCTCGGCTTCGGCCAGGCCGAGGTTGGCCGGGATAACCCCGGAGTGGATCGCTCCGAGGGCCGACTCGGTGCCGGTCAGGACCTCACCCAGGGTCGGAAAGGCATCAGCCGGGATCCCGTAGTACTCGGAGAGGTTCCCCTGGGGGTCGGCATCCACGGTCAGGACGTCGAGCCCGGCGAGCCCCAGGCCCTCCGCGAGCGAGCGGGTCACGGTCGTCTTCCCGGTTCCGCCCTTCTGGGAGAGGATGGCGATGGTCTCGGCCATTCCGACAGCCTAACCTGCCCTGACCAACGAGCGAGACCGGCGTTGCGATGGCTCCCGATCGCCGTCTCCCTCCCTAGAATCGCCGCAATGGGACCGGTTTTTGCCGAAGCCGAGATCGACGCGAGTCGCGAGGAGATCTTCGACTACCTGCTCGACGTCGCTTCGAGGCCGATCATCTTCGGACCCGATATGGAGCAGTTCCGCCTGTTCGATCTCGACACGGAGGGGGAGGGCGCCGGATACCGCTTTCGGTTCAAACGCGGGGGCTGGGTGGGGATGACCCTCGTATCGAGCGAGCGGCCGATCCGACTCTCCGAGCGAGGCCAGACCGGCCGCGGGAATCAGACCGTTGCTGGACTCGAGTGGGAGTTGTCGGAGACACCGGCCGGATTGAGCCTGGTCAGGCTCTCCTACTGGACCGAGGTCACGGGCGCAGCCGGCGCACTGGATCGGGTAACTGGACACGCCGGGCGCCACACGAGGGTCCTGCGAGCGGCCCTGGGTCGATTGAGGGAGCAGGTCGAGAGCGGTGGCGAGGCGATTGCCCATGTAGAGGTAGCCGGCGGCAACAGGTTTCAGACGGGTATCCCCTGACCGCCTGGTTCCGGGCGTCCGAATAGAATCCGCGTCCGATGTCCGGTATTCCCAACGGCTCCGATCCCTTCCTGGCGAGGTTCCTGAAGAGGCTCGCCCTCACCCTCTCGATCCTGGTGTTCGCGCCTCTCGCGTTGGCCGCATGCGGCGGCTCGGATTCTGGCGGGGAGGGCGGCGAGGCCCATGGCGGCGAGGAGCTGGTGGTCGAGGGCGAGCCTTTCGAGGTCGGGCCGCTTCGGTACAACGTGCTGTTCAGCCGACCGCTGAACCGATTCGACGTGGAAGACCGCGACTACCTGGTCGGCCAACGCCCTGCCGGCCCCGACGAGCTCTACCTGGGGGTCTTCATGGAGATCCAGAACACGGACAACGAGAAGGGGCACGAGATACCGGAAACCTTCGAGATCTTCGATACGGAAGGCCAGAAGTTCGAGAATCTCGAGACCGAGAGCATCTACCGGCTGGATACCGGGACCGTTCTCGGCCCGGGCGACCAGGCCCCAGCCGAGGACTCGACCCCACAGGTAGGGCCGATCAAGGCGGCCCTGCTCCTCTACCGGATCGATCAGGCGACGCTGGAGCTCAGGCCGATCGAGATGGAGATTCCAGGGGAAGAGGATGGGGAAGTCATCCGGGTCGAACTCGACACCTGAGCCCGTCCCGGCTGCCGTCTTCGGCATGTGGACGCTTGTCGCGGGCGGCACCCTTGGAGCGCTCTCGCCGCTTGGCACACTTCCGCTCGTCGCGGGCGTCTCTTTGCTGGTCCTGGGGGCGATCCTCTCGGCCCCCGAAGCGGGGCGCCCCGGACAGGTGGTCGGTCCGTGGTGGTCGGTCGTTGCGATTGCCGCCCTGGTCGCCCTGATCGGTGCCGGACTGGAGCTCCCGGTGCCGGGCCTCGGCCGCATCCTCGTCGTACCGGCGTCCGTCGTGGCGCTGGTCACCGCCGGTCTGACCCTTCCGTCGCCCTTCCCGGGTCGAATCCTGGACTAGTTCAGAGTCCGGCCGAAAGGATTGCGCCGGCAATCGGTGCCGCGACCGCACCACCGCCGCCCGTTACGTCGTTGGTCATCACTGCGACGGCCAGTTCGGGATCGTCCGCAGGGGCAAAACCCGCGAACCAGGCGTCCTCGATCAGCTGTTCGCTGCCGTCGCCCCTTGGCCCGATTTCGGCCGTGCCGGTCTTGCCGGCAACCTGCCCCTCGCTGATCGCCGCCGCATAGCCGGTCCCGGATGTGACCACGGCAACCATTACTCCTGTCATATCCCGGGCGACCGCGGGACTGGCGACCCGGATGGGATCCCGTTCGGCCTGCAGGGCCTTCTCGGTGACGACCGGGGTCGGCAGCACCACACCCCGGTTGGCTATTCCCTGGGCTACCGAGGCCATCAGGAGGGGGGTGGCCTGAACCAGTCCCTGGCCGATCGAACTCACCCCGAGGTCGCTTTCGAACTCCCCGGGCTTCGGGATCGTCGGGGTAGGCGGGTCGATCAGCTCGGTACCGGTCTCGTCGAAGACCGCAGGCGGCTTGTTGAAGCCGAACTCCTCCGCCGTCCCGCTCAGGGCCTCCTCACCGACCTCCTCGCCCAGCGGGGCGAAGACGGAGTTGCAGGAGTCGGCGAACACCTGGGTGAAGTCCCCTCCGCAAAGCTTGTCGCCGGCATTGCTGATCTCCCGACCGTCGGCGATTCCGGCGGTTGCGTACTCGTACTCTGAATCAATGGTCGCCTTGCCGGTCTTGAGCGCGGCAGTCGCGGTGATGATCTTGAAGGTCGATCCGGGCGGCCGGAGAACCGACCAGGCGGCCCCGGCGATTCCCCTTATCTCCCCAGTCCCCACATCGAGGACGGCGGCTCCGCCGACGTAAGCGGACAGGTTCGCCACCGCTGCCTCCTGGATCTCCGGGTCGATCGTCGTCTTCAGTGGTTTGGCGCCCTTGGGCTCTCCCTCGCCGAGCAACCGCGCCTCTGCGTCTCCGTCGATCGGCGCGGCCGAAAGCGTTCCGCCGGGCTTGCCGGAGAGCCTCCCGTTGTAGGCGAGCTCGAGTCCGCTCGCTCCGGACGAGTCCCCGGGGTCGACCCCCTGGGAGATCAGCTCGGTGTCGAGGTCATCACCGGCCGTTGCGGTAATCCCGGTGATATCGACCATCGCTGAACCGAGTGGGTACTCCCTGGCCTCTGCGGGACCCGATGCCATCTCCTGGCCATCCCTGGCGAGGATCGGCGCCCTCTCTTCGAATTCGGTCTCGCGGACCAGCTCTTCTCCCGCCCTGAGGCCGGGGAAGAGCAGGCTCGGCTGCCAGGCGATCCCGTCCACACCGAATTCCACCCTGAGCGGCTGTTCGATCGTCCCGAAGGCCCGGGTCCGGATGGTCATCGGGACCAGGGCGACCTCTTCGTCTCCTTCGGCGTCGTCGCCTTCAAGCGATTGGACCGTCCCGAATGCTTCAGACTCACCGATCCGGGCAATGAAGCGCTCGAGCGGCACGGCCCGACGCGACGCCGTGCTCAACTCGGAATGCATCTCCGAGTAGTTGCCTTCCGACCATGCCTCGACGAATCGCTCGGCAGCATCCCGGTTCGGGCTCCCGGGGCATCCGGAAATAACGCCGACGATGAAAGAGATCAGAGCGATCACCAGGAGGGCGGCGATTCGGGGGTTGGACCGGGGATCGGGCACGGCGCGTCCGGTCCCGGGGCGATTCTTTCGCTCCATGAAGGGGGAATCTACCGGTGGGGTCGGTAGTTAGATTGGGATCCGTGTCCCTCGTCGACTGGGTAATCGTCGCTTTCGTCGCCGTCCTCGCGGTGTGGGGTTTCCGCCAGGGCCTGAGCGGCGGCGTGCTCGGGCTGGGGGGTCTGGTGATCGGGGTGATCCTTGGCTCGCGGGCCGCGCCCCTCCTGCTGGAGGGAGGCTCGGGGTCTCCATACGCGCCACTTTTCGCCCTCCTGGGCGGCCTCCTCGGCGGGACCCTGGCGCTCGGGATCGCGGTTAGCGTTGGCGACGGGATCCGTGCCGCGACCGTCAGAGGTCCGCTCGGCAGGCTGGTGGACGGGGCCGGCGGAGCCGTCCTCATCGGTGCGGTCGGGGTCGCTCTGGCCTGGATCGCCGGGGCCGCCTACCTCTACTCGGCCGCCCCCGGTCCACTCAGGGACGAAGTCAGGGGCTCGACCCTGCTCGCCGAGGTAAACGGGGTGCTGCCGCCCTCCGGGCCGCTGATCGAGGCGCTCTACAGGATCGACCCCTTCCCCCGGATAGCTGCCTCACCGGGTCCGGTCCAGGCGCCCGAGGTCGGGATCGGGGCCGATCCGGACGTTCGCTCTGCCGCTCGCTCAGTCGTACGGGTGTCCGGTACCTCCTGCGGCCTCGGGGTTATGGGGTCCGGCTGGGTGGTTGCTCCGGGCCTGGTGGTTACCAACGCCCACGTCGTGGCCGGGCAGAGGGATACCGAAGTCCAGACCTTCGACGGGCAGGTGACACGGGCGACTCCGGTCGCTTACGAGCCACGAAACGACATCGCAATCCTTGCTGCCGACCTGACCCTTCCGGCCCTCGGGCTCGCGGCGGGCAGTGCGATCGACCTGCCTGCAGGTGTGATCGGCTACCCCCAGGACGGACCCCTGACCATAACCCCCGCCCGGGCCGGCATCAGGAGGACCCTCCTGGCCGACGACTCCTACGGACGGGGTCCGATAGAGCGCCAGATCCTGACCCTCCGTGCGAGGGTTGTAAAGGGGAACTCGGGCGGACCACTGGTCGGACCTGACGGCCGGGTTCTCGGCACCGTCTTCGCCGCGACCACGGAGGGCCCACCGGGAGGCCTCGCCGTGCCGAATCGGGTCGTCGCCTCGATCGTCAACCGGGCTACCGATCGGGTCGGGACTGGACCTTGCGTCCGGTGATTCGGCACTCTCGTCCGTACCGGGTTTCCGTCGCCCCGGACCCCGGCCCTTCTTGAGCGCGCCCCGGCGTTCGGTAAGGTTTCGAGCAGGTCGAATGACTCCCAGCCCCGCAACAGCAGCGGTCGCCGGGGAGGCAGCTCCGGGAACTGAACCCAGGGTCGTCTGCCCTCGTTTCCACGCAGCGATCGAATTGATCGGCAAGCGGTGGTCGGGCGCCATCGTCTGGTCGCTTTCGGACGGACCTCTCCGCTACGGCGAGTTGAAGCGGGCCGTCCCCGGGCTCTCAGACAGACTCCTTTCGCAGAGGCTGAGGGAACTCGAATCTGCCGGTCTGGTCGACCGTGAGGTACAGGATGACTTGCCGGTCCGGGTGATCTACCGCTTGACCGACAAGGGAGATGGCCTCCGTCCCGCGATCACCTCGCTCGGCCAGTGGGCCGAGCGCTGGGGCGACTGAGGCCCGGGCTCCAGGGCACCACTCAGCTCGAACCGAGTCCGAGCAGACGGCAGGCCTCGCACTCTCCACAGGGTTCCGGGCCTTCACCTTCACCCCCGAAGTACCGGGCGTTGGTGATCGGTTCGACCACCCCCTTGCGGAGTCTCTCCTCGACGGCCTCGAGGTCTGCCGGACCGTAAGTCCTGGCGACGGGCGAGTCGGCCCTTTCCAGGAAGACGAAGGCCGTTTCGATCGAGTCCAGATTCCGGGCCCGGGCAACGGCGAGTGCATAGAGGTCGCGCTGGAGTTCGTAGCCCTCCATCAGCTCCTCGGGCGTCCGCCCATTCAGCTGGTTGGTCTTGTAGTCGACTACGGTCGTCTTTCCGTCCTGCTCGACCAGCAGGTCGACGAAGCCCCTGATCGTCAAGCCGCCGATTCCGAGCACGATCGGCAGCTCGGCCGTCGCGGTGGTCGCGGGCTGCTGCACCTTTTCGCCGAGGTCGGATTCGAGGAAGGCAGCGATCATCTCGACCGCCTTCCCCGGGTTCCCGTCGCCCTCCCTGTCGACCCGTCCGGCCTCCAGGGCGGCCTCTACCCGGGCCGCGTCGGGTGACTTCCACCCGTTCGCTGCGCTCTCCTCCAGCAGCTCGTGAACCGCGGTGCCGAACCTCGTGCCACCGTCACGCTCTGTCAGGCCGGTCTTCTCTGGTCCGGACCACTGCTCGGCCCGGCCCTCGACCTCCATCCGGAGGACGCGACGGGCGAAGAAGCGGGTCGGACACTCCCTGAACTCCGACAGTCCCGAGAAGGAGAGCGGGACGTCCGGGAAGAATGCCCGGGTAGGCCGGGCCAGCGGGGGCGTGGTCCCCTCCGGTCGACGGGTCGGCACCACGAGTTCGAACTCCTCGAGGATCTCTCGGGGAGCGGTACCGTCATCACCCGGCAGGTTGGCTTTCAGGGTGAAGATTTCCGTCAGGCCGGAGGAGTCGAAGCTCGAGACCCACTCTTCCGGCTTCGAGGGGTCGAGTCCGAACCTCTCGCAGATCCTGAGCATCGCCGAGCGATGCTGGGTCGGGGTGTCCGGGGAGGAAGGGTGGACCTTGCCGCTCAGGATGAGACGTTCTTCAGCCCGGGTCATGGCGACGTGGAGCAGGCGGAGCTCCTCGGCCTCGGTCTCCGTCCGGACCCGGTTCTGAAGCGTTTCCCAGTCGAAGGTCTCGGTACCCGCCCCCGGAACCTTGAAGCCGACCTCCATCGCCCCATCGGCTCCCTCGAAGCCGATCCGCACCGGACCGTCGTACTTGGCCCCGAGGCCGGCAACGCAGACGACCGGGAACTCGAGGCCCTTCGACTTGTGGATCGTCATGATCTTGACCGCGTCTTCATCCTCGCTCGCGGTTGCGATCGCCGCTTCAGCGTCGGCTTCGCGGCTAGCCGCAGCCCAGTCGAGGAAGCCACGCAGGTCGCGGCCTTCCTGACGCTCGTAGTTTCCGGCGATGGTCGCGATTCGTTCCAGGTAGGCGAGCGAGGAGCGGTCCCGGAACA
>JBMSXD010000027.1:0-15206 GCA_049425265.1 Solirubrobacterales bacterium | reverse complement strand
TCGACGTTGACCACGCCGTCCTTGCCGACCTTCTCGATCGCGTCGGCGATCACGTTGCCGATCTCGTCATCGGCCGCCGAGATGGCAGCGACGCGAGCGATCTGCTCCTTGCCCGAGATCTCCGACGACTGCTTGTCGCGAAGGTTCTCGACCACGGTGTCGACCGCCTGCTCGATCCCGCGCCTCAGTGCCAGCGGGTTTGCGCCGGCGGCTACGTTCTTGAGCCCCTGGTTGACGATGATCTGCGCCAGCAGGGTCGCGGTGGTGGTTCCGTCACCGGCGACGTCGTTGGTCGCCGTTGCGACCTCGCGGACCAGTTGTGCGCCCTGGTTCTCGAAGACGTCCTCGACTTCGATCTCCCGGGCGATGGTCACGCCGTCGTTGGTGATGGTGGGCGCGCCGAACTTCTTGTCGAGTACGACGTAGCGCCCCTTCGGACCGAGGGTGACCTTGACTGCGTCGGCAACCGTGTCGACGCCAGCCTGAAGCGATCCCCTCGCTTCCTCTGCGAACTTCAGCTCCTTGTGAGCCATGTTTCAGTTACCTCCTTGAAGTGGTTGTCCGTTACTGGACCTTGGCCAGTACGTCCGACTCGCGAAGGACGAGGAGGTCCTCGCCTTCCACGGTGATGTCGGTGCCGCCGTACTTGGAGTAGAGGACCTCGTCCCCCTCGCTCACGTCGAGCGGACGACGGGTCCCGTCCTCGGCGATCGCCCCGTCGCCAACGGCGACGACTGATCCCTTCTGCGGCTTTTCCTTTGCCGTCTCGGGAAGGACGATCCCACTCGCGGTGGTCTCCTCTTCCTCTACCGGCCTGACAATCAGCCTGTCCCCTAGGGGCTTCAGCTTCATACGTTCCTACCTCCGATGCCTTTTCTGGTTTCTTCGATCCGTCCTGGCCCGTTCGCTTGCCGGGTTAGCGGCCCGCCGGTCGACCAACGCTTCTGACCGTCGCCCCCACCAGTCGGGCTCGCCTTGGGCGGACCCGCCGGAGCGGCGTTTTTTCAGTTTTCAGGGTCTGGCACTCAGGATGTTGGAGTGCCAAGAACAACGAACAATACAGGTTTTCGGCCGGTTTTCAAGGCTTTTCGGCGAAAATCTAAGTCTCTCTGTATTAGGTCTGTGAAGAGCCACGCGTGGCTGCTGCAGTGGGAATTGGCTGCAGATGGGGCCCAAACGACCTGCGGCCCCGCCCGAGAACTCCGGACGGGGCCGCCAGGCCAGATCCTTCTGGTCAGGGTCCCTCTGCTCAAGGGCCCTGGATGACTACATGGCCGTCGTAGTCATCCCCTTCGTGGTCAGGTTGTAGATGACCGCGATGTAGAGCAGGATCAGGATCAATGACCAGAGCGGGAAGACGGTGATCATCCCGACCTGGACCACGGCGCCGATCACGCAGATGATGACCGCGACGACCCGTGCCCAGCCGGCGGCTGAGAACAGGCCGAAAGCCGTCAAGACCAGGATTATCCCCACGATCAGGTGGATCCAGCCCCAGGCGGTGAAGTTCCAGATGATCACCCCCGAGCCGTTGCCTGCCTCGGTGATGACCTGGTCATTCAGCAGGGCGGCCAGACCGTAGATCGCATCGAGGATGCCGATTACCAGCATCACGACTCCTGCGAACGCGGTCCAGCCGGTGAGCCTTTCTTCCATTTGAGCCCCCTTTCGGGCGGATTCGCTTTCGAAAACGGGCCCGGAAATCGTGCCCGAACGCGGACGGGACCATAGGAACCCGCCCGGATACCCTTTCTCCATACACGAGCCGGCACCTCCAACTGGCCTTTTCTGGTCCAGGGTTGGTTCCGCGGCTCAGTTGGGTGAGGGAACGGAGCCGAAGCCCCCACCGATGCCCGGCTCGACGATCTGGGAGAAGTGGATCACCGAGACGATCGCGTCCGGTTCGATCTGACGGTCGTAGATCTGCTCGAGGAAGGCCCTTGTCTCGTCGACACGCCGGAACTCGGGGTTGTCACGTTCGATGTCCCGCGGCGAGAGCTCGGAGAGTCGCTTGACCGAGACCTCGTCGATAACCGCCGAGAAGATCTTTTCCCGGCGGGAGTGACGCGAGCCGACTGTGACCCATACGACCTGGCTGCGTTCGTACTTGTCGCGCTTGTCGCCGAGGCGGATCGTGGCCGTCTTCCGGCCCCGCCGCAGCTGGTCCGCAAAGAACGGCGAATAGAAGTTGAGAGCGTAAAGGCCGTCGGGCATCGGTTCAGAAAATGTAGTCCTTGAGCCGCGCCGGGTCGAGGATGGTCACACGACCTCGCCCTCCCTCGACGATCCCGGCCCGCTCCAGATCGGCCAGGAAGCGGCTGACGCTCTCGCGGGAGGTGCCGGCCAGCTGGGCGAGGTCGGCTTGCTTCATCCGGATCGTCACCTCACGCGCGGTTCCTTCGCCGATCTCCTCGGCGGCGAGCTGGGCGAGGACGCCGGCAACCCTGGAGGGAACCGTCTGGAAGGACTGGCGGGAGATCCGCTCGTTCGCCTGGCGCAGGCGCCGGGTCAATGCGGTCGCGACCTTGACCGTTATCTCGGGGTTTCGCTCGAGCAGCGACAGCATGTCGTTGGCCGGAAGGCCGAGCAGCTCGCCCTCTTCGACTGCCTCGACACTGGCCGAGCGGACCTCGCCGTCGAGCATCGCGAGCTCGCCGAAGAAGTCCCCCGGGGCGAGGGTGGCGAGGGTGATCGCCCTGCCGTCGGGGTGCTGCCGGGTCACCCGGAAGAGGCCGGAGCGGACCACGTAGCAGGCATCCGAATGGTCCCCTTCACGAAAGACCATGCTGCCGGCCGGAAAGGAGCGGGGCACCGCGACGGCGGCGATCCGCTCCACCTCGGCCGGCTCGAGGTCTGAGAAGAGCGGAACCGAACCGATCAGCGCGGTCACTCCCTCTCCCTCTCTCCCCGTCCCAGACATGGCCGAAGTATCGCGCACGCCCGACGGCACGGGGCGAGGCGCTACCGCTGGCAACCGGGACACCAGTAGGTGGTCCGGCTCTCCGGTCCCTGGCCGCGGGAGAGCACACGCTCGCCACATCGGATGCAGGGTTGGCCGACCTTGCGGTAGATCCGGCCCGGGCGCCTGCCGGTCTCGACCCCGCGCTCCATCTGCCGGGCAGCGACCTCGAGCACTCGGGCGACCTCCTCGGGGTCGAGGTCACCAACCTTGCGCCACGGGTCGATGCCCGCCTCGAAACAGGATTCGCTCTTGAAGATGTTGCCGATCCCGGCGACCAATCGTTGGTTCAGGAGCGCTTCGCCGAGCTCCAGGCTGGGAGCGGCGAGGACATTTTCCGCTGCTCGCCCGACGGCGGGCGGTCCGTCGAGGATGTCCGGTCCGAGCCGGGCAAGCCGCGGGTCCCGGCCGAGCTCGACCGGTCGGACCAGCCGCATCATCGTCCCACCGAACTCGACCACCTCGACCCCGCCAAGGTCGAGCACCAACCAGGCCGAGCGACGGGGGCGCTTCCACCGCTGGCCGGGGCCGTAGGCGTACCAGCCGCCGTTCATGCCCATGTGGGCGTGGAGGGCGAGGTCGTCGCCGAAGTGGAGGATCAGGTGCTTGCCGCGGGTCTCGGCCTCCTCGAGGCCCCGGCCCTCCAGCCGAGTCACCCCGGGGCGGATCGGGTTGCGCGGGTTGGGTGCCTCTGCGGTGACCACCTTCCGACCCTCGAAGGCACGCTCGATCCGGCGAGCCATCCTCATCACTGTGTCGCCCTCGGCCACCGGTTCAGACCCCTCTCTTCATGCCCCGGGTGGGCATTAGGACGGTGCGACCAGCTTGCGGGGCCTCCGGGCGAACCCGGCCGAAGCAAATAGCGGTTCGAACTCCGAACCGAGGACCGATTCACCGTCCAGCCGTTCGATGCCCAGCGCCGGGATCACCTTCTCCCCGGCGAGGCGGACCAGCTCCGCGAGGCAGTCGATCAGGTCCTGGCCTTCGAGCGATGGATCGAGCCTGAGCAGGCCCCGACCGCCCTTCTCGACGTAGAGGAGCGGGGTTCCGTCCCTGGAGACGACGAAGGATCCCGGCGTACGGGCGGCCCGACGGCCACCCTCGAGCTTCGGCCAGGACAGCATCGCCCCCCATGGCGAGGCCGGATCGGTCGAGGCGAGCACGGTCAGGGAACCGTCGGCTGCCGGCATGCCCCGGAGCCGCTCGACCGCACCGGCGAGGGCGAACTGTGCCCCGCCCAGACCCTCGACGAAGTAGCCGCGTCTTGCCGATCCGAGGACCTCGAGGTTGGAGAGCTCGGGATAGAGCGCCGAGAATCCGCCCGGGATCCCCTCGGCAAGGGCCATCTCCCGGGTGAGGATTCCGTAGCGTTCGAGCATCAGCTCGGCCTGGGCCCGAAGCCGCGGGCCGGCAGGAGGGGCATCCTCGAAGAGCGGCGCCGTCAGCGACCACCTTCCCTGGACGGCCGGGCCCTGGGCCTTCCGTCGGGGGGAAAAGCGCCGTCCGCGGCCGGTCTCCCGGCGGGCCGGACGGAGCCTCGGGGAGCGCAAGGGGGCGAAGGCGTCGTTGGTCAGCTCCCCGGCGAAGGCGAGGTCCCAGAGCGCCTCGTGGAGTTCCTCTGCCGGGAGGTCGATCGCCGCGGAGAGATCCAGCCAGAAGGTCGGGCCCCCTGCCAGGGCCCCGCGGACCGCGTCGTGGGCTTCGCCCTCGGGCCGCTCGAGCTTGGCGAGCGCCGGCGGTGGGCCGGCGAGGCGGACATCCTCGCGGTAGTAGAGGGCGACCCTGCCGTCGGAGCGCCCGAGCGCGCCCGCACCGATCCAGACGACCTCTCCCGAGGTGGTCAGCTCATCCAGCCAGGCCGGGTTCCACGCCCCGATCCTGCGGGGGAGGACGTCTCGCTCCCAGACGGTCGGGGTCAGCGCCACCCCCTGGAGCGGCACCAGCACCTCCCGCAGGCGGTCGACCCCGGCGCCGGCCCGGGTGTTCCGGTCGACCCCCTGCCAGGAGGCGACGAAGCGGGCGTACTCGGCCGCATCGGCCGGCTCGACCTCCTCACGAAAGCGGGCGAGGCTTGCCCTGCGTATCCGGCGCAGGACATCGGCCTCGCACCACTCCCGGCTGGTGCCACCGGGGAGGATCTCGCCTCGGACCAGATCCCCTTCGGCCTCGAGGCCTTTGAGCACCGGGGTCGGGTCGACCCCGTAGCGCTCGCGGAGCTCCCCGGGAAGGAAGGGGCCGTGGCTGCGGGTCCAGCGAGCGATCAGGGTAGTCAGCGGGTCGTCACGCTCTCCGAGAAAGGCCGAGGGCAATCCGCCCGGGGGCGAGACGCCGAGTGCGTCGCGGTAGAGGCCGGCATCTTCGGCAGCGATGTAGCGCTCCTCGCCGTTGATCCGGACCGCGATGACCCGGCGCTCACGGACCAGGTTCTCGAGCATCGACTCGGCCGAGTAGCCCTCGGCCACCCGGTCGGCCACTTCCGCGGGGGTCAGGTCACCGAGCCGGCGAAGGACCTGCTGGAGGGCGTCGCGGTCGGAGGCCTGGATCTTCGGGTCGAGGTACTGGAGGGTGGCGATCACCTCCTCGAGCGCTTCGGGATCGATCAGGTCGCGGAGCTCGTCCTGGCCGAGCAGCTCGCGGAGCAGCTCGCGGTCCAGCGAAAGGGCGGTCGCCCGGCGCTCGGCGCTCGGGGTGTCCCCCTCGTACATGTAAGTCGCGACGTAGTCGAAGAGGAGCGAAGAGGCAAATGGGGAGGCGGTCCTGGTCTCGACCTCGACCAGGGTGAGGTCGCGGGCATGGAGGCGGCGAAGCAGCCGGTCTAGCGCGGGAAGGTCGAAGACATCGGAGAGGCATTCGCGATAGGTCTCGAGGATTACGGGGAAGCGGGGGAAGTCACGGGCTACCTCGAGCAGGTTCTGGGACTTCAGGCGCTGCTGCCAGAGCGGGGTCCGCTTGCCCGGGTAGGCCCGGGGGAGCAGGAGGGAGCGGGCCGCGTTCTCGCGAAAGCGGGAACCGAAGAGGGCCGATCCGGCCAGCTCGGCGACGACCATGTCCTCGAGCTCGTCGGGTTCGAGCAGTACGAGATCGGCCGATGGTGGCTCGTCGGAGTCCGGCAGGTGGATCGCGATCCCGTCGTCGGAGTAGATCGCATCGGCCTCCAGGCCCTCGCGCTCGCGGAGGCGGTGAGCGATCGCGAGGCTCCAGGCGGCGTGGACTCGACCGCCGAACGGGGTCAGTACGCAGAGCCTCCAGTCACCGATCTCGTCGCGGAACCGCTCGACCACGACCGTCCGGTCGGAAGGGACGACCTTGGTCGCCTCCTGCTGCTCGCGAAGGTAGGTGACCAGGTTCCGGGCAGCGAGCTCGCTCAGGCCGTGGCTCTCGGCAAGCTCGGCCGGATCGGCCTCGACCGCCTCGCGGGAGAAGCGGCCGATCGCCTCCCCCAGCTCGGCAGGGCGTCCGATTCCCTCGCCCCGCCAGAACGGGATCGCCCCGGGGGCGCCCGGGGCCGGCACGACGATCACCCGGTCCCTGGTTATCTCCTGAATCCGCCAGGCGGTCGCCCCCAGCAGAAAGACCTGGCCGTTCCTTGCCTCGTGGACCATCTCCTCGTCGAGCTCGCCGACCCGGCGACCATCGGGGAGGTGGACCCCGTAGAGGCCGCGGTCGGGGATCGTGCCCGCGTTGGTCACGACCAGCGAGCGGGAGCCCTTGCGGCCCTCGATCGTGCCTTCGGTGCGGTCCCAGACGATCCGGGGACGGAGGTCGGCGAAGCGGTCCGACGGGTAGCGCCCGTCGAGCATGTCGAGGACGTTCTCGAACTGCTCACGGGAGAGGTCGCTGAAGGAGGCCGCCCGGGTGACCAGCTGGAAGGCATCGTCGACGTCCCAGGTCGCCGTCGAGGCCATCGAGACGAGGTGCTGGGCGAGCACGTCGAGCGGATTCGACGGGACGACCGTCTCCTCGATCCCTCCCTCTTTCATCCGTTCGGCGACGACGGCTGCCTCGAGCAGATCCCCGCGGAACTTGGGGAAGATCCGACCCTTGGAGGTCTGGCCGAGTCCATGACCGGCCCGGCCGACCCGCTGGAGGCCGCGGCTTACCGACTTCGGTGATTCGACCTGGATGACGAGGTCGACCGCACCCATGTCGATCCCGAGCTCGAGCGATGAGGTGGCGACCAGGCAGGGGATCCGGCCTGACTTGAGTTGCTCCTCGACCTCGGACCTCTCCTCGTGGGAGAGCGAGCCGTGGTGGGCCCGGGCGAGGAGGGGATGGTCTGCCGGGTCGGGTCCGGGCCCGTCGCCGTTCCCGGTCGCGGCAGACTCGGCCTGTTCGAGATCGAGTTCGTTCAGGCGCTGGGCCAGCCGCTCGGCGGCCCGCCGGTTGTTTACGAAAACGATGGTCGAGGTGTGCGAGCGGACCAGCTCGAGCAGCTCCGGGTAGATCGCGGGCCAGATCGATCGGACGGTCTCCTCTTCGCCCTCCGGGGCGCCCGGCTGGGTCATGTCCTCCACGGGTACGACGACCTCTAAGTCGAGGGCCTTCGGTTCGGAGGCATCGACTATCGCGCAGTCCCGGCCCGGGCTGGAAAGGAAGCCGGCCACCCTTTCCAGCGGCCGTTGGGTGGCCGAGAGGCCGATCCGCTGGAGGGTGGCGTCGGGATCCTTTTCCTTGACCAGCTGCTCGAGGCGCTCGAGGGTGAGGGCAAGGTGGGCGCCCCGCTTGGACCCGGCCATCGCGTGGATCTCGTCGACGATCACCGTGGCCGTGGTGGTGAGGATCTCCGAAGCCCCGGAGGAAACCATCAAGTAGAGCGACTCGGGCGTGGTGATCAGGATGTCGGGTGGCTCCCGGCGCATCCGGTGGCGCTCCTTCTGGGGGGTGTCGCCGGTCCGGATGGCAACGTCGAGGTCGGCCCCGATCCCCTTGAGCGGCACCTTGAGGTTCCGCTCGATGTCGTACGAGAGGGCCTTGAGCGGGGAGACGTAGATCAGCCGGACCCCCGGTTCGCGCTCAGGCTCGGAGGCGAGCCGGTCGATCCCCCAGAGGAAGGCGGCCAGTGTCTTGCCGGAGCCGGTGGGGGCGGAGATAAGGGTGTTCCGGCCACTGGCGATCTCTGCCCAACCCTCGGCCTGGGCACGGGTGGCGCCTTCGAAGGAGGCCTCGAACCACTTGCGGGTCCTCTCGCCGAACAGACTTAGGGATTCGGTTGGTGCATTCGCGGGCATCGGTAAACCCCCGAGACTAAGCGAGGCCGGACCTGCCCACACCGCACCATCCGCTAGGTGCGCCTGTTTCATCGGGTACCATCCGGCGCTGGCGTCGACCTACTTGATGAAAGGACTCGGCAACCGGCGCCGAAAGAACTACGTGCCAGCGCACGTCGCCTGACCTTAACGGTGGAGAATCAGGAAAGCACCATGGAACGGAACCCTTCGGGGAAGACAGATCAGGAGAAGGGTCGAAGAGGATCCCTTGGCGAGGTTGCAAACCCCCAAGTTCGCCCGACCGAGAGGGTCCAAAGGGCCGGAGACTGGATCTTGCGGGCTGCGCGGCTCCGGCGGTGGGGTCTCGCCTCTGCCGACACGCTGGCGATCGTGGTCGGCGTGGTGGTGGCGTTCGCGGTCGAGGAAGCAAATTCCGGCACCCAGACCTGGGCGATCCTGCTGGTGCCGGTCTGGATCCTGACCGCGAAGCTTTACGGGCTGTACGACAACGACGACCGTCGACTGACCCACCACACCGCCCAGGAGCTGCCCAACCTGGTGGCGACGGCCGCAGTTTCAGTCGTGGCCTGGAAAGCACTGACGATGCTGCTCGGTGCAGATCCTCGTGTCTCGAGTGCCTCAGTCGTAATCATCGGCGCCGTTGCCGGGGTCTCCTCGGCCTTCCTCCGCTCCGGGATCCGGACGATCGCGAGGAGGACCTCGCCACCCGAGAGGACCCTGATCATCGGATCGGGGGAGAAGGCCTTCCTGGTGGCGAGCCGTCTGGAGCGCTACCGGAAGAACGAGGGGGGCATCGCCGTGATCGGTTTCGTAACTGACGACCAGGTGGATGGCGACCGGGAACCCGTACTCCAGGAACACGATTTCCTTGGATCCCTCGAAGATCTCCCGAACCTGCTCGAACGGGAACAGGTATCGCGGGTGGTGATCGCAAAGGATGCCTCCGCAGCCGAGAAGACCGGACCGATCATCGACCTCTGCCTGTCCAGAGGGGTCGCGGCGACGCTGGTTCCCGTCCAGAGTGAGGTCCTCGGGCCTGCGGCGGAGATAACCCGGGTTGCCGACGTACCGGTCATCGAGTTCAACTCCACGGTCGTTCCCAGGTCTACCCTCGCGATCAAACGCACAGTCGACATCACCGTTTCCTCAGCGCTGTTGGCCCTGGCCTCGCCGATCCTGCTCGTTTCAGCAGTTGCGGTCGTCTCTACCTCCCGAGGGCCGGTCTTCTTCCGCCAGACGCGAATCGGGAAGGATGGACGTCCTTTCACCATGCTCAAGCTGAGGACCATGCAGGTCGACGCCGAGGATCAGCTCGATGACCTGATCGACCTCGACAACCTCGACCAGCCGGCTTTCAAGATCGAGAATGACCCGAGGGTCACCCCGGTCGGCCGGGTGCTCCGACGCTTCAGCATCGACGAGATCCCCCAGTTCATCAACGTGCTGGACGGCTCGATGTCCCTGGTCGGTCCCCGCCCCGAGGAAGAGGCCGTGGTTGCCCTCTACGACGAACGGCAACGCACTCGCCTGGCCGTCAAGCCCGGCCTGACCGGGCCGATGCAGGTAGAGGGGCGGGGGGCGCTCAGCTTCGAGGAGAGGCTCTCCCTGGAGCGCGACTACATCGAAAACCTCTCGATCGGCCGAGATATCGAGTTGATCCTCCGCACCCCGAGGGCCATACTCCGGGGCGACGAGAGCCAGTAACGCCCCGACACCCCCTCGGAAACTCCCAGCACCCGAACCCGTTGACCCTCCAACCTGACCTGGAAGTCGTGATCGTCAGCCACGGCGCGAAGGACCTGCTCCGTAGCTGCCTCAAGTCGCTGGAGGAGAACCCCTACTCTGGGGAGATGGCGATCACCGTGGTCGACAGCGGTAGCCCGGACGACACCCCCGACATGATCGAGCGTGAGTTCCCGGAGGTGAACCTGATCCGGGAGGGGAACGTGGGCTTCTCCGCCGCCAACAACCTGGCGATCAGGCAGGGAGGGGCACCACTCGTACTGCTGCTCAACCCGGATACCGAGGTCAGGCAGGGAGCGATCGACGCCTCGGTCGAAAGGATCGTCGGGGACCAGGCCATCGGAATGGTCGGCGTCAAGCTCGTCCAGCCAGACGGCTCGCTCGACCACGCCTGCAAGAGGTCGTTCCCTACGCCCATTGCTGCACTTGCCCACTTCACCGGCATCGGCCGGAAGGCAGATGCCTCGTCGGCTCTGTCCCAGTACCGGGCCACCGAGCTCGGTGACGACGATCCGGGCGAGGTGGACGCCGTGAACGGCGCCTACATGCTGGTCAGGCGCGAGGCATTGGACCAGGTCGGTTTGCTCGACGAGGGCTACTGGCTCTACATGGAAGACCTCGACTGGTGCAAGCGATTCTGGGACGGCGGCTGGAAGGTCTTCTACGAACCCGGGGGCGTGGTCCTTCACGTGAAGGGCGGCTCCTCGGGCAAGCGCAGGGGCATCAAGCAGGAGATCGCTTTCCACCGGGGGATGGGCCGCTTCTACCGCAGGCACGAGGCCGCTTCCCGCCCATTCCCCCTGAACTTGCTGGTCTACCTGGGAATCGCCGCCAAGCTTGGGACGAGCCTCGGGATCACCCTGATGTCGAAGCTCAAGCCGACGGCCTGATCTGCCCGGGCACCTCGTGCCTCAGGGCCGTCTACGGCCTGCCGCGAGTGAACTTGACGAAGGCCCTCCAAGCGGGCTTGGCAACCAGGCGGTCCCCAGCCTCGAACAGGCCGATCGTCGAGCAGAAGTTGCAGGACTTGGCATCTGGGGGCAGGTCTTTCCAGGAGTACCAGTACACGGACTGGATCCTGTACCTGGCTCGCTGCTTGATCAGCAGGGTGAATGCCTCGTTCAGGATCCTGGCCTGGGCCTTCTTGCTGCCGGTGGCGAACGGACTGTCCTTGGGCCCGGAGCCCCAGCCGATCTCGGAAACCACGACCTTCTTCGACCCAAGTCCCGCCTTCTTCAGGGCGCCGTCGAACTCCTTTAGGACCAGCTTCAGCTGGCTAACGCTGGGGGTATAGGGGTGAAGGGCAACGTCATCGAAGGACTTCTTCCTGGCGGTACGCATCATCTGGGTCACGAACTTCGCTGCAGAGAGTGCCTCCTTCGGGGTCCCGGTCGGACGGGCGAAAAGCCCACCGACCATGACCCGGGCGGCAGGATCAGCCTTCTCGATAGTCGTCGATGACGCATTCAGCAGGCGTCCGTACTCCGTCGGGGATACCGGTGAGGCAAAGTAGAAGAAGTTGGGCTCGTTCCAGATCATCCACTGACGCACCGGGACCTTGGGAACCGGATCGGCGGACGACGGCCCGTTCTCCTTCCAGAACGTTCCCCGCTTCCCATATCTCGCGACGGCAGCACGAACGAAGTTCTTCCAGGCGCTCAGCTCCTCGCTGTTTTCCACTGGAAGGTCGGTCGGCTCGGACGAGAGCCACTCAGGGGTGTAGTAGAGCGACGGGAGGATCCGAATTCCGTTGCGGGCGGCTGCCCGGAACACGGAGTCGTAGTAGCCCCACTCGAAAGAGTCTCCGTCGGTCGGCTGGACCAGCCCCCACGACATCGAGTACCGAACGCCCTTCACGTTGCCCCTGGCCATTCTCTTCAGGTCAGCATCACCGACGATCTCCTGGGGCATGACATTCAGGAATCCCGAGGGCGCACGCGGCGCGGCCGCCGCCTGCGATGGCAGAACCAGACCCAGAAAGGAAAGGAAGCCAATAAGGATCAGGGAAAGGGGCTTTGGTTTCAATGGTCGGTCTTTCCAGTTGCCACGGATTGGCGTCGCTCGATCGAGAAGGGGGCCAAGCAGGGTATTCGCCCAGGCTGAAAAACCTCCTTCACGAGCAGAGGTGCCTTTCCAATGAAACCGAAGCGCTGCCAACTAGTTGCGGAGCGGGCTTCCTATTCGGCCAGAGAAGTGCCGTAGCGCTGAAGGTAGTACTCCCGGTACTCGCCCGAGCGGATCGGCTCCCACCAGGCCGGATTGTCCCGGTACCACTCGACGGTCCGGCCAATCCCCTTCTCGAAGGGAACCTCGGCCCGCCAGCCAAGCCCTTCCGTCTTGGACGAAGAGAGCGAGTAGCGGCGATCATGGCCGAGCCGGTCCTCGACGTATTCGATCGTGTCCTCGCTGCCACCGGCGAGCCTGAGGATGGTCTTCACAACCTCGATGTTCGGGAGCTCGTCGGGTCCGCCGACGTTGTAGAACTCCCCAGCCTCACCTTTCTCCAGGACCACGCGGATCGCCGAACAGAAGTCCTCGACGAAGAGCCAGTTACGAACCTGCATCCCGTCCCCGTAGACCGGGATCGGGTCCCCGGCGAGTGCGTTCAGGATGGTCAGGGGGATCAGCTTCTCGGGGTGCTGGCGGGGGCCGTAGTTGTTGGACGCTCGGACTGCGAGCGAGTCCATCCCGTAGGTGTGGCGGAATGCCGAGACCAGGAGGTCCCCACCTGCCTTTGAGGCCGAGTAAGGCGAAGATGGATCAAGCGGGGAGGACTCGGAGAACGAGCCTTCATCGATCGAGCCGTAGACCTCGTCGGTCGAGACCTGGAGGTGGCGGATCCCAGCGTGGCGGGCCGCTTCCAGAAGGACGTAGGTGCCAAAGACGTCGGTCTCGATGAACTCACCCGGAGACTCGATCGAGCGGTCGACGTGGGACTCGGCGGCGAAGTTGACGATCCCATCGCAGCCCTCCACCGCCGCGGCCACGATGTCGGCGTCGCAGATGTCCCCCTCGACGAACTCCAGCCGCCCCTCGTCGACGCCTTCCAGATTCTCCCTGCGACCGGCATAGGTCAGCTTGTCGAGCACGGTGACGCTCGCGCCAGGGTCTGCTTCCAAAAGGGTCTGGACGAAGGTCGAGCCGATGAATCCGGCACCGCCGGAGACCAGGACCTTCACGGACTCGCCTCGACCTTCTCCTCGGAACGCTTGGTCAGGTAGGCGGCCAGTCCGTCTTGCCAGGGAGGCAGCTCAATAGCGTTTTCGTACTCGCTCTCCAATGCGGAAAAAGCAGGCCGTGGCGCCTTCCTCCCCAGCATCTCCGTCGTCGCGGAGAGGGTCACGACTTCCATGGCTGCTCGGTCGAAGATCTCACGGGCAAAGTCGTACCACGAACAGTGGCCGATGGCTGCCATGTGGTGGATCCCAAAGCGGTCGGTATCGAGCAGCCTGACCAGGCCAACCGCAAGGTGGGTCGTCCAGGTGGGGCAGCCGACCTGATCATGGACGACCAGCACCTTGCCCTCAGTCTCTCCGGCCCTGAGCATCGTCTCGACGAAGTTCGGCCCCCCGGCACCGAAGAGCCAGGAGGTCCTGACGACGAATGCGCGGGGATTGGCAAAGAGGGTCGCCTCCTCGCCCTTGAGCTTCGAGCGACCGTAGGCCGAGATCGGGGCGGGCGGATCGCTCTCCAGGTAAGGCTCGCCCTTAGTCCCGTCGAAGACGTAGTCGGTCGAGACGTAGAGCACCCGGGCATCGACCGACGCGGCCGCTTCCGCGATGTTCCCGGCTCCCTCACCATTGACCGAATCCGCCGCTTCGGGCTCATCCTCCGCGCCGTCCACGTCGGTCCAGGCGGCGCAGTTAACGACGACGTCGGGCCGATCGATCTCAAGTCTGTCGCGAACCCGCTCGGGGTCGGTTACGTCGAGGTCGGTCCGTCCCAGCCCTCTGACCTCGTGACCCGCGGCAAGGGAGACTTTGACCACGTCCTGTCCGAGCATGCCGTCAGCGCCGGTTACGAGGATCTTCATTTGTCGGGACCCGTCACGAGAGCTCGACCCGTGAGTTGTCCCCAAGCATGACCCTCAGTAGAGCGCCGGAATCGGTGATCCCCTTCACCTCGACGTTCCGCCCGATCAGACTGCCCTCCAGGCCGGGACGGACGCCTTCTATACGACAGCCCTCGAGGATGATCGAATCCGAGACGGCTGAGTCAACGACTGTCACCGACGGCCCGATCGAGGAGTAGGCACCGATCGAGGCATCCTCGATCAGGCAGCCTGGACCGACCACTACCGGGCCAGTGACCTTGGATCGAACCAGCCGCGACCCTTCCCCGAGAACGACCTCTCCCTCCACCTCGGATTCCTCAACCTCTCCAGCGATCTCGGCTCGAGCCTCATCCAAAACGAGGCGATTCGCTTCGAGCATATCGTCGAGCATCCCGGTGTCCTTCCACCAGCCGCCCACCACCTCGTGCTCCACCCGAAGCCCAGACTCGATCAGGCCCTGGATCGCCTCGGTTATCTCGAGCTCGCCACGAGGAGAGGGCTCCAGACGATCTGCGGCCTCGAAGATCGACTGGGTGAACAGGTAGACCCCGACGAGAGCCAGGTTCGAGACTGGCTGTTTCGGCTTCTCGACCAGACGGACTATCCGTTCCCCGTCGAGCTCGGCAACACCGTAGGAACTGGGATCGTCGACCTCGGTGAGCAGGACTAGGGCATCGGGGTCGGTCCGACGGAATGTCTCGACGAGGTCGGTGATGCCGTCCCTGAGCAGGTTGTCCCCCAGATACATCACAAATGGATCGGTGCCGATGAACTCCCGGGCGGCAAGCACCGCGTGGGCGAGGCCTCCGGGCCTGTCCTGCTCTATCCAGGTGACCTCTGCCCCAAAGGCCTCCCCGCTTCCCACTGCCTCCCGGATCTCCTCCCCTGTCTCTGGCGCGATGACTATCCCGATGTTGGTTACCCCGGCATCCACCAGGGCTTCAATGCCGAAGAAGAGCACGGGTTTGTTGCCAACGGGAACGAGCTGCTTAGCCGAGGTGTGGGTGATCGGCCGCAGCCGGGTGCCGGCGCCGCCAGAAAGGATCAGGCCCTTCATTGCCAACTGAGATCCTGACATCACCCAATGAGAGTACGGGTAAGGGCAACTTAGGAACCGACTCCCCCATCCCCGGGTCGCGACGTCTCGAACTCCCGTTATCCGCTCGTTATGGCCGCTCAGAGGTTCGGAGAGCACTTCGCAAGACGTCACTCCAGGTGTCGC
>JBMSXD010000026.1:0-15746 GCA_049425265.1 Solirubrobacterales bacterium | reverse complement strand
GAACTTCCCGGGCGGGGCGTCCCGCCCGTGGAAGAGGTTCCAGGTCAGGACCCGGAGGTTCAGACCGCCTTCTCTGCCACCCAGATCCGCCACAGGGCGATCACCGCGCTCCCGACCAGGATCAGCCAGAGAAGGGTTCCGAGTCCTGACGACCAGAGGGTGTCCGCCCCGGCAACGGCGAGCACGAGCAGCCCGAGCGCACTGGCGAACAGCAGCCTGCGGGAGTCGTCCATCCCGAGCAGGGTGAACTCCTGGGACCTGAGGAAGCGGTAGGCGGCCCAGGCGAGAACGGTCAGGAAGCCGAGCGAAAGCGCCTGGAAGACCGCTTCGGTGATCTGGCCGCCGCCCGGCAGCAGCATGACGGCGAGGGCCAGGAGCACGATGATCAGGACATTGCGCAGGGCGACCACATGGGAATCGTATCCCCGTCCGGGGATCGGGAACCCGACCGGCCGGGGCAGACTCAGGTACGGGCCAGCCGAATCGCCCGGGGAACGATCCGTCGCGAGGCGAGGGACGCTCCGAGCCCGACGACCACCAGGGCCACCAGGCCTCCCAACAGACCTCCGCCTGCCAGCGTCGCGATGCCGAGGGCGAGGGCACCGATTGCCGCGGCTGCCGGGAAGGTGAGCACCCAGGCCCGGATCACGCTCCGGGCGAGGCCCCACCTCCGGGCGGAGATCCCCCGCGCTGCCCCCGAGCCGATGACCCCCGCGTTCATCACCTGGGTAGTCGACAGCGGAAACCCGAGCAGCGAAGCGACCAGGATCGTCGTCGAGCTGGCCACCTCGGAAGTGAAGCCCTGGGCCGGATCGATCTTGATGATCCTCGGTACCGATCGCCCGAGGATCCGCCCCGAACCGACCGCGGTCCCCAGGGCGATTGCGACCGCCGCTGCGATCACGACCCAGAGGGGGATGCCCTCGCCCTCGGCCAGGGTCCCGTTGGCGATCAGCGCCAGGACGATTGCACCCATCGTCTTCTGGGCGTCGTTCGAGCCGTGGGAGAAGGCGAGCAATCCACCTGATAAGTGCTGCCCCAGGCGAAAGCCGCGACCCACCGGACCGGGCCGCTTTCGAGCGAAGACCCGGTAGACGAGTGCGATCACTACCGCCCCGAGCAGGAACGCAGCGATCGGGGCGACCACGGCCGGTAGAAGGGCCAGCCCGACCAGTCCCCCCAGTTCGATCCCGCCGAACCCGACTGCGACGACGGTCGCCCCGACGAGGCCACCGATCAGGGCGTGAGAGCTGGATGCCGGAAGGTCGAGGTTGCTGGTTGCGACGATCCAGGCGATCGCCCCCACGATCCCCGCAAGGACTACCTCGAGGCCATCCGACCCCTGGATCGCCGACGGATCGACGATCTTCTCGGCGAGGGTCACCGCGACCTGGAGGGTGAGAAAGGCCCCTGCAAAGTTGAGCAGGCTCCCTCCGACGACTGCCGTCCGCGGACTGATCGCCCGGGTCGAGACCAGCGAGGAAAGGAGGGTCGGGGCATCGAGGACTCCGTTGGTAAAACCGAAGCCGAGCGCGAAGGCGACGACGAGGGCGAGGAGCAGGTCGCCGTCCACGTCCGCTCAGCCGTTCTTGATCGTGATGCCCTCGAGAATGTGGGCGGCCGCCTCGGTCGCATCAATCGCCTTCTCGAGGACGGCGAAGATGTCTTTCCACCGGATTACGACCATCGGGTCTATCCCGGTGGAGAAGAGCGACGCGACCGCGTCCCTCGAGACCCGGTCGCCCTCGTTCTCCAACCGGTGGATCTCGATCCAGTGCTCCTCCAGGCCGCCGAATTCCGGCAGCTCACCGAGGGCCATGGCCAGTTGGTCACAGGCTGCAACGAGGATCCGGGAGAGCTCTATCGCCTGCGACATCGGAGCCTCGATCTGGTAGAGACCGAGGTAATCGGCGACCTCTTCGACGTAGTCGACGATGTCGTCCAGTTGGGTCGCCAGGGCGTAGATGTCCTCCCGGTCGAGCGGGGTGACGAAGGTCGAGTTGAGTCGCTGGATGATCTCGTGAGTGACCCTGTCCCCCTCGTGCTCCAGCGCCACGATCTCCCGGTCCAGCCCGAGGTCCTCCGGCCAGCTGCCGAGCATCTGCTCGAGGGTGCGGGCCGCCTTCAGGCTGTTCGCCCCCGCCTCGGCGAACAGCTTGAAGAAGGCGTCGTCTCTGGGGGCGAGCAGTCCCACGGGCGTTTTCGAACCTACCAGAGGCATATCGATCGGCCCGATCGGCTCAGCCGACCGCCTGGGGCGCCGTGGTTGCAGCCAGGGCAAGGTGCTGTTCGCGCAGCTCCTGCTGGACATTGCGGGGTTCACCGCCCTCGGGGTCCAGTCTCGACCAGGTCCCCGTGGCGTCGAGCACCCAGGAATTGGTGTTGTCGGCGAGACACCGCTCGAGCACGTCGAGGGCCTGGGCCTTCGCGACCTCGTCCTCGACCGGGGTGACTAGCTCGACCCGGCTGTCGAGGTTCCTCGGCATCAGATCGGCCGACCCGATCAGGACTTCCGTTTCGTCTCCCTGGGTGAAGGAGTAGATCCGGGAGTGTTCGAGGAAGCGACCGACGACCGAGACGACCCGGATGTTCTCCGAGACTCCCGGGACCCCTGGCCTGAGACAGCAGATTCCCCGAACGTTCAGCTCGACCGGGACCCCGGCCGAGGAGGCCTCGTAGAGCGCCTCGATGCAGGCCCGGTCGACCAGCGCGTTCAGCTTCAGGGCGATCCGGGCGTCCCTGCCTTCCCGATGGGCCTCGATCGTGCGCCCGATCCGCTCGAGGATCCCTTCCCTCATCGTGTCGGGGGAGGCGAGCACCTTGCGATAACGCCCGGGGCGGGCGTAACCGGTCAGGACGTTGAACATCTCCGCCACGTCGGCAGAGATCTCGGGATCGGCGGTGAACAGCCCGAGATCGGTGTACAGCCTGGCCGTGGTCGGGTGGTAGTTGCCGGTACCGATGTGGACGTAGTTCCGGACCCGGTCGCCCTCGCGCCTGACCACCAGCAACGCCTTGATGTGGGTCTTGAGCCCGGGAATCCCGTAGACCACGTGGACGCCGACCTCCTCGAGTCGCTTGCCCCACTCGATGTTCGCCTCCTCGTCGAAGCGGGCCTTGAGCTCCAGCATGCAGACCACCTGTTTGCCGCGCTCCGAGGCCTTGATCAGCGCGGCGACCAGGGGGGAATCGTCGCTCGTCCGGTAGACGGTCTGCTTGATCGCCAGCACGTCCGGGTCGTTGACCGCCTGGGCGATGAACCGCTCGACCGAGGACGAGAAGGAGTCGTACGGATGGTTGACCAGGATGTCCTGCTGGCGGATCGCCGAGAACATGTCGATCGTCTCGTCATCGTCGCCGACCAGGCGCGGAGGGGTGACCGGAGACCAGGGCTCGTCCCTGAGCGCAGAGTGGCCGGGGAGCCGGACGATGTCCCAGAGGTCGGCCATCCCGAGCAGTGGTCCGAGCTCGAGCACCTCGTTCTTCTGGAGCCTGAGCATGTCGACCAGCTGCTCGGTCAGGGCCGGGTCCATCCCCTCGGCGACCTCGAGTCGGACGACCTCGCCGAACTTCCGCCGTCGAAGTTCCTCCTGGACTGCCTCGAGCAGGTCGTCGGCTTCGTCGCTGACCGTGAAGTCGGCGTCGCGGGTGACCCGGAAGTAGCCGTGGTCGACCACGTCGACCCCGGGGAAGACCATCTGCAGGTTGGCCGCGATCACCTGCTCCAGCGGGACGAGGACCGTGGCGTCGCCGTCTTCGAGCTGGAGGAACCTGCCGATCAGCTCGGTCGGAACCTTTATCCGGGCGAAAACGTCGGTGGAGGTTTCGGGGTCGCGGAGGGCGACCGCGAGGCTGAGCGAGAGGTTGGAGATGTAGGGGATCGGCCGACCGAGGCCGATGACCAGAGGGGTCAGCGCCGGGAATATCTGCCGCTCGAAGCGGCGATCTGCCTCCTCGCGAAGGACGGGGTCGAGCTCCTCCATCGAGGCGATCCGGATCCCCTCCCCGGCCAGGGCCGGGAGGATCGAGTCGAACAGGCAGGCGTTCAGCCTGCGATCGAGCTCGAGCGTGCGGTCCCTGATCGCCTCTATCTGCTCGGTCGGGGAGAGGCCGTCCGGTCCACGGGCGTCGATTCCGGCGTCGACCTGGTCCCAGAGGCCAGCGACCCGGACCATGAAGAACTCATCCAGGTTGGATGAATAGATCGCACAGAACTTGACCCGCTCCAGGAGGGGGAGGTCGACCTGCTCGGAAACTTCGAGGACCCGCTGGTTGAAGTCGAGCCAGGAGAGCTCCCGGTTGAAGAACAGCGACGGATCGCCGTATTGACCTGTCTTGCTCACGTCCGCATCACTCCCTGACGGAATCGATCTTAATCACTGCCACGCAGCTGGGTGGGTGGTGGATGTGAACGACTCGCTAACCGTCCACCGATGCTTCGAGCGCAACCCAGACGCCCTGGCGGGCCTGCTCCAGCCAGAGCCGTCGGAACCGCTCGAACTCGATCTCGCGACGGGCCCTGAGGTCGACCGATGTGAGGACGAGGCCGCGATAGGCATCCCTCCCCGGAGCGGCCTGGACCAGCACGGGGTCGAGCTCCCTGCTTCCCCGCCCCCGCTCCCTGATCGTCGTCGCATCGCTTTCCACCAGGGCCGTGAGCCTTTCCTCTGCCAAGGGCAGGGTGCGGTCGCAGTCGAAGACCCCCACCAGCACCTCCTGGAGTCCCCTGGCGGCCCGCCGGGCGGTATCGGCCTGCCCGCCGAGCGGGGCTCCCGCCAGCTCCAGCACGTACCGGAGTCGGGCCGCGGCATCCATCGAACGTCGGAGCGAGCTGCCATCGCCGGACTCGAGGGACTTGGGAACCCTCTTTCGGAGCCTCCTCAAGTGCTTCGAAACCGTTCGCCGGGCTGCATCCGGGAGGTCCGAGACGACGACGAAACCGTCCCCGGGGTCATCGGGAAAGGCGTCCTCGCTTCCACCGACCAGGTCCTCGAGCCTGACCCTCAGCGCCTGGAGACGACGCTGGTCGACGGCCAGGGCGAGCTGCCGGTTGGCCTCGCTCCGCTCGGCCTCGAGTCCGGCGATCAGGAGGTCCACCCCGGTCCGGGATGTCTGGTCCATCTCCTCCCCGACCGCGGCGACGAGCCTGAGCGAAGCGTCGAGACCCCGGCGCCTGCCGACGGACCGCTCGAGATCCCGTACCTCGTCCCGGGTCCCCTTGTAATGCGTACGTTCGAGGACGGGCCGGAAAAACTCCAACGCTGCTTCGAGTCGTCCCGAGGCAAGTGACAGCGCCTCGGCCACGGCCGGCTGGTCGATATCGAGCACCGAGCCGCTCAGCTGGCCGACCTCATCGATCCGCTGGGCCAAGACCGATGCCGCAGCGTCACGGAAGTCCCGCCCCACGGCCCGTCTCGGTTCGTCCCGGTGACTCACCCGACCAGCCTACCCCCGGTCGGGATGCGGCAGGAGCACCGGGGCGCTGCCGGACTCAGGTCGAGAGAGCCGGCTCCGGCTCGGCGGTGCGGCCGTTCAGCTGGTCGAGGATTATTCCCTCCCTCAGTCCACCCTTCCCGATCTGGAGGGGCATGCCTAGCAGCTCCGAAACCCTCTCGAGGATCAGGATCCCGGTCGGGAGGATCCTCACCCGGACCGGATCGAGTTCGTAGAGGCGAGCCACCTCCGCGACCGTATCGCCGGTCAGGACCCGGATCCCGCGTTCGAGCGTCTCGTACTCGAGGACCGCCCCGACCATTCGCCGCAACGAGGTCGCCGACCCTCCGACCGCCACCGCCTGGTCGACCGGACCCGGGAGTTTGTCCCCCAGTTCGTCCTCCACCCGGTCGCGGCTCCGGCGGGTCGACGAGGGGGCGGGCGGATCGGACTCGATCATCTCGTCGGCGAGCATGCCGGAGCCGATCGGCCAGGACCTGACCTCCCCCACACCTTCTTCGGTGGTCCCGATGCTGATCTCGGTCGAGCCCCCGCCTACGTCGACTACCGCGACGGTCCCCTCGCTCGGGTGCCCGAGCGACTTGGTTGCACCGAGGAAGGCGAGGCGACCCTCCTCCATCTCGGAGATCACCTCGACTTCGACCCCTGCCCGCTCCGAGATCCGGGCAGCGATCTTCTTCGAGTTGGGGGCCTCCCGGATAGCTGCCGTCGCAACCGCCCGGAACTGCTCGGCGCCGACCTCGCGGGCGAGCTTCACCTGGGTCTCGACCACCTCTGCGACTTCCTCGACCTTTTCCTTCGGGATCTTGCCCCTCCGACCGCGCGAGACCGCGATTCGAGTGTAGGAGCGCTGCTCCATCAACTTGACCAGTTGCCCCTCGACCGGCTCCGCAACGAGGATCCGGGTCGTGTTCGAGCCTATGTCGATTGCGGCACAGATCATTTCCGGACCCACCGGCGATCATCGCAAACCGGCCGGATGGGCCCCCTGGGGACGACTCAGGCTTCAGGAGGGGTGGAGGCGTCCTCGAACTCCTGGAACAGACCGGTCACGATGAAGGCGACCTGCTCGCCCACGTCCACCGTGTTGTCACCCATCCGCTCGAGGGCCCGGGCCGCCAACAGCATGGTCATCGCCCATTCCCGGCGATCGGGCTCGTCCCCGATCTCGATCGCCCGGGCGAAACACTTCCTGTTGAGGTCGTCCACTTCGTCGTCGAGCGAGACCAGATTCCTGGCCAGGGACGGGTCACGATCGACGAATGCCTTGCGGGCCTGGACGACCTGGATCCTCACCTTCTGGCCCATCTCGAGGATCGTCTCGACCATGCTGGGATCCACCGGCGGTTCATGGCCGACCAGCGGGATCAGCTTGCAGATGTTCACGCACTGGTCGCCCATGCGTTCGATGTTCTTGATCACGTGGAGGAGGGCGGCGATCAGCCGAAGATCGGTAGCCACCGGGGACTGGGTTGCGAGGAGGGTGACCAGGCCCTGGTGCACTTCGAGGTACCTGCCGTCGATCTTGTCGTCATCGGCCATGACGATCTGGGCCAGCTCGATGTCCTGGTTCTCGACGGCCTCCATCGTCCGGTCGAGGGCGGTCAGGACGAAGTCGAAGCCGGCCATCGCCTGCTCCTCGAGCTCGAAGAGCTCCTCCTGGTAGTGGACCCTGATCTTCGATCCCGCGGTCGCCATCTCAGCCCACCTTGCCGGTGACGTAATCCTCGGTCCGGGCATCCGCCGGATTGGTGAAGACCTTCTCGGTCACGTCGTACTCGACCAGTTCACCCCAGCGCGCGTTCTCGGCCGCGTCGAGCCGGACGATCAGGAAGGCCGTCTTGTCCGACACCCGGGCCGCCTGCTGCATGTTGTGGGTGACGATCACGATCGAGTACCGCTCCTTGAGCTCCAGCATCAAGTCCTCGATTTTGCCGGTGGAGATCGGATCGAGTGCCGAACAGGGCTCGTCCATCAAGATCACCTCGGGGTCAACCGCCATCGTCCGGGCGATGCAGAGGCGCTGCTGCTGGCCGCCGGACATCCCATACGCATTGTCATCGAGCCGGTCCTTGACCTCGTCCCAGAGTGCGGCGTCCTTGAGGGCGGTCTGGACACGGTCATCTATATCCCCGAGGCCGAGCACCTTCGGACCGAAGGCGATGTTGTCGTAGATCGACTTTGGAAACGGGTTCGGCTTCTGGAAGACCATCCCGATCATCTTCCGAACCTGTACCGGGTCGACCTTCGGGCCGTAGAGGTCCTGTCCGTGGTAGTCGATCTCGCCGTCGACCCTCGCGCTGGGAATCAAGTCGTTCATCCGGTTGAGGCAGCGAAGCAGGGTGCTCTTGCCACAGCCCGAGGGCCCGATCAGCGCCGTGATCTCGTTGCGCTGGATGTCCATGGAGACGTCCTTGACGGCCGGCTGACCGCCGTAGGAGACGGTGACGTCCCTCAGTTCGAAGACCTTCTCGCCCGACCAGGGGTCCGCCGCTTCGGTCGCGGCCCGTTCGCCGACCACGATTCCGTGGCTCAGCCCCCGCTCTTGACCCTGCTCTTCCTGGCCGCTCAATAGTTCCTCTCTGGTCCGTTCACCAGTCGGGTTTCCCGGAATGGGTTCGGTCACTCTATTCCTCCTACCACTGCTGTTCGTACCGGTTTCTCAGCCAGATCGCGAACGAGTTCATCGCGAGCAGCACCACCAGCATCACCACCACACCGGCCGATGCGAGCACCCGGAACTCGTCCTGGGGTCTGGATGCGTAGTTGAAGATCAGGACGGGCAGGGCCGAGTAGCCGTCGTCACCGAGGAAGGTCGGATTGAAGGTGACGAAGGTCGCCGCGCCGACCAGGAGCAGGGGTGCGGTCTCGCCGATCGCCCGGGAGATGGCGAGGATCACCCCGGTCACGACCCCCGGGATCGCCGCCGGCAGGACCTGCCTCCGAATCGTCTGCCACTGGGTCGCACCGAGGGCGAGTGAACCCTCCCTGATCGAGGGGGGAACGGCCCGGATCGCCTCCCTTGCGGCAAGGATCACGGTTGGCAGCACGAGCAGCGCGAGGGTGAGCGAGCCCGCGACGAGGATGAAACCGAGATCGAGCGGTCCACGGACGATGAAGGCCAATCCGAGGATCCCGTAGATGATCGACGGCACCCCGGCAAGGTTCTGGACGTTGAGCTCGATCAGGCGGTTCCACCACTTCTCCCGATCGCCGTACTCCTCCAGGTAGACGGCGGCCCCGACGCCGAGAGGCACCACCAGGACGATCACACCGAGGATAAGGTAGACGGTGCCAACCAGGGCCGGTCGGAAGCCGGCCTCGGACGGGTTGATAGTCGAAGGCCCGTTGGTGAACAGGTTCGGTCCGAGGGCCGGTGCCCCGTTGACCGCCGCCTGGATGATGATCGCGGCCAGCCCCGCCAGCGCGACGGTCAGGGCGAGCAGGAGGAGGGCGAAGAAGATCGTTCCCTTGACCAGGTCCCGGCGGGGCTGCTCGGAGAGCATCTCCACCGTGACCGACCTCGCACCCTCGGTCGCAAAGCGGACCCGACCGGATTCGGGCTTTCCCAGGGGGGAGGCCACCTACTCGTACACCTCCCGGTACTTCCGGACCATCCTGATCGCGAACAGATTGAGCACCAGGGTGATCACGAAGAGAAGGACGCCCACGGCAAAGATCGTGTCGTAGGTGATCGTGCCGGTCGAGATGTCGCCGGTCGCCGTCGTGCCGATGAATGCGGTCATCGTCTGGACGGACGAACCGGGGTCGAGGGTCAGGTTCGGAGAGGCTCCCGCCACCAGCAGGACGATCATCGTCTCACCCACCGCCCTGGATCCGGCGAGCACGAGAGAGGCGATGATCCCCGAGATCGCGGCCGGGAATACGACCCTCGTCGCCACTTTCATCCGGGTGGCCCCGAGGCCGTATGCGGCTTCCCTCAGCCCCTGGGGTACGGAGCGCATCGAGTCATCGGAGATCGAGGCGATGATCGGCACGATCATCAGCCCGATCGCGATCCCTGCGATCCCGGCGCTGAAGGGCGGAACCTCGACCATGAAGGGCAGGGCCCCCTCGATCAGCGGGCTGAGGAAGATCAGGCCGAAGATCCCGATCGCGACCGTCGGGATACCGGCCAGCACCTCGAGCACCGGCTTGATCACCTTCCGCACCCGCGGGGAGGCGTACTCGGAGAGGTAGATCGCCGCGGCCAGTCCGATCGGTACCGCGACCAGCATCCCCCAGAGGCTGGTGCTCAAGGTGCCGACGAGGATCGGCAGTACGCCGAAGTCGGCCGGGGTGAAGGTCGGAGCCCAGGTCGTACCGAACAGGAACTCCCCGATCGGCACCTCGGCGAGGAAGTCGATGGTGGGGAGCAAGAGCGAGACCACTATCGCCGTGGTGGTCAGCACCGAGAGCAGGGCGCAGAGAGCGAGTAGGCCCTTGATCGCCTTCTCCCCGTAGCGCGGGGAAGGGGCCTCCAGTGAGGGGGCCGGCCTGTATGCGGCGGGCCCCCCCACCCCGAAGGCCCTGATGTCTCCCGTGGCCACTCTCGGTCGTCCTAAACCCGCGGGAGTCCCAGGTCAGCCCGTGATCAGGTTCTCGAGCTTCTTCTTGTTCTCGCTCAACTGGGCCTCGGTCAGGCCGATGAAGCCGACCGACGAGGCGACATCGTTGACGTTGTCGAGGTAGTACCTCATGAACTCATCGAACGCCTTGTCGTCCAGCGCCTTTGCCGAGGGGTAGATGTAGAGCGGGCGGGCCAACGGCGTGTAGCTGCCGTCCTGGACCGTCTCCTCGGAGGGGGCCACGCATCCGTCACCGTTGTCGATCTCGAGGCCCCTGACGGTGCCCTCGTTCTCGACCAGGAAGGAGTAACCGAAGTAACCCATCCCTCCAGGGGCACCGCTTACGCCGGTTACCGTCTGGTTGTCGTCTTCACCGACGTTGTTGTACTTCTTGCGCTGGTTGCCCTCCTCACCATTGACCGCTTCGGTGAAGTACTCGAAGGTGCCGGAGTCGGTTCCCGGACCGAACAGGGTCAGCTCGGCGTCATAGGACGGGCTGAGGCCCTTTATCTCGTTCCAGTTGGTCAGGTCGGAGCCGTCCTCCCAGATCGAGGAGAGTTGGGCGACGGTCAGGCACTTGACCGGGTTGTCCGGGTTCACCACCACGGAGAGCGCGTCGTTTGCGACCTGGATCTCCTCCCACTTGACGCCACCTTCCTTGCAGAGCTGCTTCTGCTCGCCATCGATCGCCGAGGAGGCATCGTTGGCGTCGGTCTCACCGGCGCAGAACTTCTCGAACCCGCCACCGGTGCCCGAAGTACCGACGGTCACCTTGACGTCCGGATTCTCCGACTGGAAGCCTTCGGCGACGGCTTCCGTCAGTGGGGCCAGGGTGCTCGAGCCATCGATCCGGATGTTGCCGGAAAGGTTGCTCGACGAGCCACTGTCGCTACTTCCGCCGCAGGCAGCTACTCCGAGTGCCAGCAGGGCGGCTGCGACAACTCCTGCCGGAATCTTGTACTTGGCGTTATGCAACTTAGATCTCCTTCTCGATTGCTTTTGGAGGGGACTCCGAGGCCGCCGGCAGGCCGCCCCGATCTTCTTTCTCGCTCCGGTGGAACCGGAGACCTCTTATCTCGAGGTTTCCACTCGTCCGTCGGGAGCTTGTGACCAAGGTGTAACCCTGATGTAAACAGCCTGTGAACTTGGTGAAAAGCTGAAGTTACGGCCAACTTCAACCTGGCGGGCGAGCCCAGGACAATCCCGCCGTCGCGCAGGATTGGAGCGCCGAGACGAGGGTCAGCCCGTGGTGACTACGGACCGGTCCAGGCCGGTTTCGACCGCCCCGCTGTCGCCAGACTTCAGGTCGACTTCTTCGATCCCTTCCGCAGCAAACCTGTAACCGACACCGAAGTGGGTGTGGATGTAACGAAAACCGGGGGAGCGCTTCTCGAGCTTGTGCCGGAGCTTCCTCACGAAGACGTCGACCGAGCGATCTCCGTGGGCCATCGCATAGCCCCAAACCTCCTGGTAGATCGTCTCGCGCTCGAGTACGTTGCCCTCCCTGCCGGCAAGCAAGGCGAGAAGCTCGTACTCGCGACGAGTCAGGCCCACGCTCTCGCCGCCGACGAAGGCCTGGAACTGGTCGGGTCGGATCTCGACCTCCCCGACCAGGGTCGGCGCTTCCTGGGAACCGCCGCTACCCGTTCGACGGCGGCGGACGACGGCCTCGATCCGGGCGATTACCTCTTCGGGGTGGCACGGTTTGTTGATCCAGTCGTCAGCCCCGATCCTCAGCCCCCGGACCCGTTGGGAGACGGTCCCCTCGTTCATCGTCACGATCACCCCCAAGTCGGGAAGCATCCCGCAGATGCGCTCGAGGTAGGCCCAGCCTTCCTTGCCCATCACCGAGAGGTCGACCAGGACCGCGTTGACCTTCAGCGCGACCAGCTCCTCGCCGGGAACGGCGGACGCCATCACCCTGTACTGCCAACCGGCAGAATCCATCCGGTTGGACAGGACCCGGACGAAACCGGAGTCGGTGTCGATGATGGCGACCCTCATCGGGGGCCTTCCTTCACTCATCCGGGGGGAGTGTAGAGGGATAGGCCGACGAAGTGAGGGCGGTCGCGGGTCGTTCACAGCCTTTTCACACGAGCCCCGCAAAGTGCGGATCGGGAATGACTCCCCTGGACGGGGTCCCGTTCCGGAAACCCTCGTCCCCATCGGTTGGATGCTCCCCATCACCGGCCTGCGCTACCTTTTCCCTGATGGTCGCCATCCTCCCCCGCATCCTCTTCCTCGGCATCCTGACCTTCGCGGCACTCCTGGCAGCGTCTGGCATCCTGGCGCCAGAAGCCTTTGCCGAGGGCGACGGCGGGGTCGGTACCGCCGGACGGATCACCGACAAGTACATAACCTTCTTCTGCTTCGGCGTGATCGCCTTCTTCGCGATCTTCGTCACCGTGATGTCGCTGATCCAGGGCCGTCTCGATGCCCGCAAGGAACAGCGGCGACACGACCTGGATCGCTTCAACACCTGATCCGCCCCTCCGACGCCGGGAATGCGGCTGGCTCAGACGGCTCCGGCAGCCGCCTCCATGGCCTCAAGCCGCTCGGCCCACTCGGCCTCCTCCGGTTCCGGAACGCCTGCGCTTCCCTCCGCTCCGTCGGGCAAGGCCGTCGGGTCGCCCAGGGACCTGAGGATCATCCGATCCAGGGAGGGCAGGGTCTCGGGGTTGTAACCACCCTCGTGGACCGCAGCCACGCCAGCTCCAAGTGAGTCCCCGAGGGTCCTGACCAGACCGGCCATCCTGCCGAAGCCATCGATGGTCAGGCCCTGGTCGGAGAGCCCGTCCCGGTAGTGGCCGTCCTGGCCGGCCGAGATGAGAACGAGGTCTGGTCCGAACGACTCGATCGACGGCAGGGCGATCCGTTCCATGGCCTCGACCCAGTGGCGGTCCCCGGCACCCGGAGGCATCGGCAGGTTGAGCGTGGTCCCCGTTCCGTCACCGATCCCTCGCTCGTCGAGCCAGCCGGTGCCGGGATAGAGCGGCCACTGGTGGAGCGAGATGAACAGGACCGAGGGATCCTCCCGAAAGACGTCCTGGGTCCCGTTCCCGTGGTGGACGTCCCAGTCGAGGATCGCCACCCGCTCGATGCCGAGGGAGGACTGTGCGTGGCGGGCTGCGACGGCCACGTTGTTGAACAGGCAGAAACCCATGGCGCGGTCGGGGGTCGCGTGGTGACCCGGGGGCCTGACCAGGGCAAAGGAGGCCGGCGCCCGTCCCGAGGCGACCATCTCGACCGCCTCGATCGCTCCGCCGGCCGCCTCGAGCGCCACCTCATAGCTTGCAGGTGAGACGCAGGTGTCGGCGTCGATCCAGCCACCGCCACGTTCTGCGAGGTCACGGATCGCCTCGACATGAGCCGGCGCATGCACGGCCTCGATCGCCTCGACCGGGGCGGCCGGGGCTTCGGTGACCGGTCGTGAGGAGAGCTCGCCGGCCGCCTCCAGTCCTGCAACGACCTCCTCGATCCGGATCGCATTCTCGGGATGACTACCGGTGTCGTGGCGCTCCTGCCCCACTTGAATCACCACACCGGCTCTGGGTAAACCGCCACTCACTGAGGCATCCGGAAACCAGAGAGAAGGCGTTTCTCGGCCTCGCCTTCGACCTCGGCCACTACCTCAAGTTGATCTGCGATCGGGGTGCCCTCGATCTTGGTCGACAAGAGATCGTCGCCCTGGAATATCCCGGCTGAATAATTCAGATCAATCTCAATCCGCACAGGTCGATCCTCCCCTGGACCGAGGGTCACCTCGTCGACCGCCGCCGCCGAGATCGAGTGGATCCCCTCCTTTCCCGCCTCGATCGGGAGTCGGGTGCGACCCTCGGCCATGTCGAGGGCATCAGCCACCCGGACGACCCCGGCTTCCACGGTCATCGGGTCCCCCTTGCGACGGTGGCCGATGATCGTGTGAAGGATCTCCGAAATGACGACTGAGCGAGCGGGTTCGGGGTAGACCCCCTCGAGCAGATTGTCTAGGGCTGACTGGGCTAGGAAGAGGGAATACTCCTCGTGGTCAGTTCGGTGGACCGACATCCCTACGTCATGGAAGAGCGCTCCTGCGGCAACGACCACCTCGGCATCTCGGCGTCCCATCCCGTGCTCGGCGACCATGGTCGGCTCGACCCCACCCTTGACGAGCAATCGAAGGATCTTGAGGGCGATGTTCAAGACGATCTGGACATGCACCCTGGAGTGGTCGGACATCCCGAGCCGTTCCGACGTTACCTGGGCCATATACCACCAAGCTTTGACCTGAAGGTCCGCATTTACGGCTTCCAGGAAGCGCTCGAGCCTGCCATTCCCGCGGACCGGTGCGTGCACCTCAAGTCCAGCGATACCATCGACTCCGCCGCTCGGCCCCTCTTCCCCTTGGGAGCTCACCGAACCCGGGTGTCGGGCAGGGAGAGCGCGAGCCGGGCAGGATCGGGGTCGAGCGGGACGAGATCGGCCCCGAAGGTAGCTACGGCCGCCAGCTGGACGACGAGGGCAAGCGGGAAGAGACGGGCAAGCCGGGGGCCGAGGCCGACGGTCGCTCCTAGCTGGTCGGCGGTCATTCCGATCAGATCGTCGAGGGCGCCGAGGATCGATTCACGGTCGATCCGCTCCCCACAGGTGATCCGAGTCGCCTGCGAGAAATCGGAAACCGAGATAAGCAGGTCGATCCCGGGGGCCGAAAAGCTGCCCAGGGCCCGCTCGACCGCGGAACGGCCCGCAGCAAGCTGGGACGGCTCGGGAGGATCGGAAAGCCTCGCCCGCTCCGCCACTCTGGCCAGCCCGACCGGCCTCGAGCCGACCCAGGAAGGTCGCTCGCCAGGACACCCGACCGCCAGGCCGACCGAGTGGTCGCCGATCCCGAGGACCCCGCAGTCGAGGGACTCCCCTTCTCCGTCGAGCTGGAGCGAGGCGGTCGAGGAGATGAACGAGGCAGCGATCGCTGCCCCTCCTCCGGTGAACACCGGATCACCGGTGCCGAGCCTCCTCGAGGAGGTCCTAAGGCGACTGGCAAGTCGCGTCCCTTTCAGTTCGGGAGCAGCAAGCAGTTCGACCACCTCCGCCCCTGCCATCCGGGTCGACTCGACGACCTCGGCGATTGCCGCTTCGACCTCCTCCGGGTCACCGGTAAGCGTCGCGACCTCCTGAAAGCCCGCGGAAACGGTCCCGGGCTGGGACCGGTCGGAAGTGACCACCGAATAACGCACGGACGAGGTAGTTATCTGGACAGCTCCACGAAGCACGATCCGGGATCTTCCCACCTTCCGGGGTTTTCCGCCAGGGGCCGGACGCGCTCAGGCGCCGCAGACCGGCCATTGGCCGGGGCCCGAGCGGACCAGCAGGAGGCCGGCACGGTAGTCCTGCTCGACTTCCGGAGCGTTGGAAGGCAGGCCCCGGCCACCCACCGACTCCCATGTGTCGGGATGGAACTGGTACTTGCCGTGGTAGAGGCCGGTCGAGGAGATGGCCTTCGGATCACCCCCCGACTCGCACTCGGCTATCTCCTCCAGACGCTCCATCGTCACCCCGGCAGGCAGCGGCCGGAAACGATCGACAAGCCGGAGTTTCCGCTGCTCCTTCCGGTGCTGCCGGGTGTCCTCCTCGAGATTCCTGACCGCCGCTTCGACCTCCTGAGGGTCGCCAGGGATGAGGATCGAGCCGGGGGTCAGCTCGAACTGCCCGGTCCCCGGCGTCGACTCGGAGCCGTCTTCGGGGATC
>JBMSXD010000025.1:0-16380 GCA_049425265.1 Solirubrobacterales bacterium | reverse complement strand
GGGAGGCGCTGACGGTCAGGTCCCGTGCGACGCAGGATCGCGAACCAGGTCAGGTCCGGAAGGAAGCAGCCTTAAGCGGAGACCACGGGTGCCACGGGGAAACCTGACCAGAGCCGAACTTCACGGATACGCCCGGTGACCGCAATTCGAAGGCGGCCGCACGGTCCATTCTTTTCTCCGGCCTAGGGAGCCGGGCTCGGCCCGGCCGAAACCGGGGGCGCCACCCGACCGCACCGCCGGTAGAGCTCCCACGACCGGTTGGCCGCGACTTCGGTGAAGCCCGGGGGAGGGGTGCTGGAGACCCGGCCCGGGTCGCCCGGGTCGAGGATGAAGTTACGGATCGTGAACGGCCTGGCCGGGGCGAGGAAGTAGCCGGTCCGGGGCTCCTTCGCCTCGGCGGCGGCGCTGATCACCCGCGACGGCCGGATGTCCAGCCAGAGGGCAAGCCGCGGCACCGCCCGGTGGTTGGGGACCGAGATCGGCAGGCAGTCGGCCTCGCCGAGCGGCGAGAAGGCGCCCTCGTCCACCAGGGCCTCGAGGTCTCGCTCGACGATCCCCTGGTTGGCGAGGTCCCTGTCGACCGTCTTCAGCAGGTCGATCTGGTTGGGCAGCCAGATCGCAAAGAGCGCCACCACCGCCACCGCCCCGGCCTGCCACGGCCTCCGCCAGGGATCGCCCGGCTCGAGCAGTCGCCAGCCGGTGATCGAGAGGGCGACGAACACTGAGAGGATCGCCGCGGCCAGCATCGTGTAGCGGGGGATGACCGCCAGGCCGGCCGAGCCCATCAGCGCGAAGGCGAGGAGGGCCAGCACCGCCGCGGCGATCCCGAGTCGGGAGCGGTCCCTCAACTTCGTGAAGCCGAACACCACCCCGATCAGGCCGCCGACCATCCCCGGCCACTGGAGCACCTCGCCGAGCCGCCTCGGGCCGTAGAGGACGACGTCTACCGGGCCGGTGTCTCGCTCGAGGGTCTCGACGTTCTCCCGGGTTCCGGTCAGGGAATAGAGGAGGTTCCCGGTGGTGACCAGGTCGAACAGGAGCCAGGCGATCGGGCCCGAGGCGGCCAGCAGCACCAGCCCGATCGTCCGGCGGTCGATCCGCCCCCCGGCCAGGGCGATCCGGCGCTTACCTCCGGCCTCGGGCTCGACCCTGAACAGCAGGTAGAGCAGGTAGGCGCCGGAGAAGATCCAGGCCTCCGGTCGGAGCAGCCCGGCCAGGGCCAGCAGCAGGAGGACCGGCCAGCCGGCCCTGGGTCGCTTGGTCTCGACCACCAGGGCGGCCAGGCAGAGGACGATGTAGGGGAGGTCGATGTAGGCCCGGAGCCCGTTGGAGAGGATCGGGGCCGAGGTCATGATCACCACCGCGGCCAGCACCCCGGTAGGCCGGTCGAACCAGAGGGAGCCCAGGCGATAGACCAGCCAGGCCAGTGCCCCGAGGCTCAGGTAGGCCAGGACCATCGCGGCCGTGCTCGCCCCGTCCCCCAACGGGGAGACGACGGCGCCGAACAGCTCGTAGAGCGGGTGCGGGGTAGGGACCAGCGGGGGGCCGAGGTCGGGACTCATCCCCTCGGCCATCTCCTTGCCCCAGAGCAGGTAGTAGACCGAGTCGTAGTTGGGGAAGCCGATCGGGAAGACGACCAGGAGCAGCAGGCAGACGAGGCCGATCACGACCGCCGGGAGGAGCAGGGCGAGGGGTCGCCCGGTGGTGCCCTGGGGAGGCATCGGCCCAAGGTACAACGACCGCCCCGAGGCGCCCGGAGGAGGGTCTGTCCCGGTCCGGCTGTCCCGCTCCGGCTCTACACTCAAGTGGCGATCCGATGAGCGAGGCGACCTCCCTATACCGACGCCACCGGCCCCATTCCTTCGACCAGGTGGTCGGCCAGGAACACGTGGTCCGGACCCTCTCCAACGCGATCGAGCGCGACCAGGTCCACCATGCCTACCTGTTCGTCGGCTCCCGGGGGACCGGCAAGACCTCGATGGCGAAGATCCTCGCCGCATCGCTCAACTGCGCCGAGGGCGGCCCGACCCTGACCCCGTGCGGGGAGTGCGAGTCCTGCCTGACCATCCAGGCCGGCAGCTCGGTCGACGTGATCGAGATGGACGCCGCCTCCAACCGCTCGGTCGAGGACATCCGGGAGCTCCGCGAGCGGGTCGCCTTCGCCCCGACCGCCGGCAACTGGAAGGTCTACATCCTAGACGAGGCCCACATGCTGACCAAGGAGGCCTGGAACGCCTTCCTGAAGACGCTCGAGGAGCCCCCACCCAACACGATCTTCATCCTCGCCACGACCGAGGCCCACAAGGTCATGCCGACGATCGCCGACCGCTGCCAGCGCTTCGACTTCCACCGGCCGAGCCTCGACCAGCTGAACGAGGTGGTCGACCGGGTGGCCACGGCCGAGGGGATCGAGATAGACCAGGCGGCCAGCTCGATGATCGCGCGGGCCGCTTCGGGCAGCTTTCGCGACGCGCTCGGGACGCTCGACCAGCTGGTCGCCTTCAGCGGCAACCGGGTCGGGCTCGACCAGGTGCTGGAGCTGCTCGGTGCGGCCGACGCCGACCTCCTCTTCGGCACGGTCGACGCAGTCATCGCGGCCGATGCGAAGAAGGTCCTCGAGCTGATCGACCAGGTAACCGCGAGCGGCCGCGACCCGGCCCGCTTCGGCCACGACCTGCTCGACCACCTCCGGATCCTCCTCCTGCTCCGGATGTCCGGGGAGATGCCCGACACCTTCTCCTCCACCGCGGCCGACCCGGCCCGGCTCGCCGCCCAGGCCCAGGCGATCGGGCCGACCCACCTGGTCCAGACGATCGACGAGCTGGCCGACTCGCTCGGGGCGATCCGGCGCGGCGACGAGGCCCGGCTCGCTTTGGAGATCGCCCTGCTCAAGGCCGCCCGACCGGACCTGGACCCCGGGGTCGGAGGGCTGGCCAAGCGGCTCGAACGGCTGGAGACGGGAATGCCCCCGGCCGGCGATGGCGGTGGGTCACCCCCGCCGGTGGCCGAGGTGCCGCCGCCCCCGGCACCGAAGGCAGTGGAAGAGGCCCCGGCCGCAGAGGAACCGGTGGAGGTGAGAGAGGAGCCGCCGCCCGAGCCACCGGCCGATCGACCTCCTGCCGAGCCCGCCGAGCCGCCCCGGGCCGCAGCCCCGGAGGTCACCGAGGCCCCACCCGAGCCGGCCCCGGCACCGCCCGCTCCGGCCGGGATGGAGCTCGACCAGGTGATCCAGGTCTGGCCCGCCGTGATCGACTCGATCCGGGCCACCGGGTCCGGCCCGGCAGCCTCCTACCTGGAGGGCACCCGCCCGATCTCGGCCGAGGCCGGGCGCCTGACCGTCGGTTTTCCGCCCGAGGCGGCCTTCAACCGCCGCAACGCCGAGAAGCCGGAGCGGGTCGCCCAGCTGGTCGAGGCGGTGGTCGAGGTGACCGGCTGGCGGCCGGAGGTCGCCTTCACCGACCTGGAGGGCGACCAGACCCTCTCCGAGCCCCACGCGTCGGGCGCCCAGGGCAGGCGGATGGACGAGCGGGAGTTCGTCGAGCGGATCAAGTCGGAGTTCAACGCGGAGGAGGTCATCTGATGGCAGCAAAGGGGATGGGCGGACCGGGCGGCTTCGACATGAACGCGCTGCTCCAGCAGGCCCAGAAGATGCAGCAGGAGATGGTCGCCGCCCAGGAGGCGCTCAAGGACGAGGAGGTCGAGGCGAGCGCCGGCGGAGGGATGGTCAAGGTGAAGATGTCCGGTGATCTGAAGGTCACCTCGGTCGAGATCGACCCCGAGGTCGCCTCCGACCCGGACGCCGCCGAGATCCTCCCCGAACTCCTCCAGGCCGCAGTCAACGAGGCGATTCGCTCGGCCCAGGAGCTGGCCGCCTCGAAGATGCCCGACCTGCCCGACATGGGCGGCGGACCGGGCATACCCGGCCTGCCCGGTCAATGAGCGAGGGCCCGGCACCGCTAGCCAGGCTGACCGCCGAGCTCTCCCGACTGCCCGGGATCGGCCGAAGGACGGCCCAGCGGCTCGCCTTCCACATCCTGAGGGCCGACGACGAGGAGGTTCGCGACCTCGCTCAGGCGATCGTCGAGGTGAAGGAGAAGGTCGGCCTCTGCGAGGTCTGCTTCAACCTCTCGGAAGGGCCCCGCTGCCGGATCTGCGAGGACGAGGGTCGCGACTCCTCCCTGATCTGCGTGGTCGAGGAGCCGGCCGACGTGATCCCGATCGAGCGAACCCACGAGTACCGGGGCCTCTACCACGTGCTCGGCGGGGCGCTCTCCCCGCTCGACGGGGTAGACGAGGAAGACCTGAAGATCGCCGAGCTGGTCGACCGGGTCCGGGCCGGCGGGGTGGACGAGGTGATCCTCGCCACCAACCCGACCACCACCGGCGAGGCGACCGCGATGCGGGTGGCCGAGCTGGTCTCCGACTCGGTCCAGGTAACCCGCCTGGCGAGTGGCCTGCCGGTCGGGGCCGACCTCGAGCACGCCGACGAGGTAACCCTCGGCAAGGCGATGGCCGGTCGGCGGGCTTTGGGCTAGGAGCGCTTGCGGATCAGCGCCATCTGGCGCGAGCGGGCGATCAGGGTGCCGTCCCTGGACCAGAGCTCGGCATCCTCGGTGAAGTGGCCCTCGGTCGCCTCGGCGGCGTGGAGGTGGATCAGCATCCAGTCGGGCTCCTCCAGCCCCTCCGGCGGCAGCCTGCGGGGGAAGTGGACCGTGTACTCGAGCGTCGGGGCGGCGGTGGGGCCGTCCAGCAGCACGTAAGGGGCCGGGAACCAGACGTCGAGGATCGCCGCAGCCAGCTCGGCGGTGATCGGCCGGTCCTCCTTCAGCCGGATCCACCCTGCCGTATCGGCCCTCGAGCCGGAGGAGAACGGCGCTTCGCCCCCGCCGAAGATCACCCGGAACCGGGCGAAGACCTCGACCGGGGCCAGCTCGGTGTCGAACTCCTGGCTTTCGTCGGGCGCCGGCACCTCGGGCATCTCGGTGTGGTCGAAGGCGATCCCGTCGCGGTCGGAGGAAAAGACGGCCATCGCCTTTGCCTGGACCTCGCCCCCCTGGATCAGCCTGGCCGAGAGGAAGGAGGTGTTCCGGCCCTCCCGCTCGACCGTCACCTCGACCTCGGCATCGCCGGCCTCGGGCGCCCTGAGGTAATGGACGGTCAGGGAGCGGGGCGGCTGGCCCCAGCCGGACTCCTCGACCACCGACCCCATCGCATTCAGGACGACCGCCGCGACGTAGCCGCCGTTCGGCCCGCCGCCGACCCACCACCGGTCGCTCAAGGTGGCGGAGAACCGGCCCTCGCCCGCGGGCGTGACGGCGATGTCGGTGTCGAAGGAGCTCTGCTCTGCCACGAAAAAGGAGAGAAGGGGAGGGGAGGGGCTTCAGGCTACTCCGAGAGCCCGACCTTCCGGTGGAGCCGCTTCATCCAGTCCGGTGCCCACCAGTTCCACTTGCCGAGCATCTCCATCAGGGCCGGGACCAGCAGCGCCCGGATGATCGTCGCGTCGATCAGTACCGCCAAGGCCGTGCCGACCCCCAGCTCTTTGATGAAGACGATCTGCGAGGTCGCAAACGCACCAATCGCGATCGCGAAGAGGAGCGCCGCCGCGGTGACTATCCGGCCGGTCCGCTGCAGGCCGACCGCCACCGCCTCGTCGTTGGGCAGGCCGCCGTCGTAGGCCTCCTTGATCCGGGAGAGCAGGAAGACGGCGTAGTCGGTCGAGAGGCCGAAGGTGATCGCGAAGATCAGGATCGGGGTCGAGAGGTCGAGTCCGCCGATCGACTCGAAGTCCAGCACGCCCGAGAGGTTCCCGTCCTGGAAGACGAAGACCAGGATCCCGAACACGGCGGCCAGGGTGAGGATGTTCATCAGGAGCGACTTGATCGGCAGGATCACCGACCCGGTCATCAGGAAGAGGATGATCAGGGTCGCCCCGATCACGATCGCCGCAACCACCGGCACGTGCGAGGCGAGGCTGTCCTCGAAGTCGAGGTAGCGGGCCGTGTTGCCGGTTACCTCGGCCACCGTGCCGCCGCCGAAGTCGATCCCCCGTATCCCCTCGACTGCATCCACCGTCTGTCCGTCCATGTAGCCGGCGGTCGAGCTCGCCTCCAGCAGGTAGAGGTTGGCCTTCACCCGTTCGGGAGGGGAGACCTCGGCGACCTGGCGTACGTTTGCGACCGTCTCACGGACCTGTTCGGCCTCGCCCTTCGAGTCCGTACTCACCGCGACCTGGATCCTTTCCAGGTCCCCGCCGGGGAACTCGGCATCGACGATGTTCGAGACGACCCGGGCGCTCGTCCCCTCGGGGAGGATGTCGCTGTCCACCGGCGCGAAGGCCATCTTGAGCGCCGGGGTGGCGATGATCAGGAGCAGCAGGATTGCGATCGTCGCGATCGGCAGGGGCCGCGCCATCACGAAGCGCGAGAGCCGATACCAAAACCCCCTGTAGTCCCGATCGGAGTCGGTCGCCTCCCGGCGCCTGAGGAACTTCGGCGATAGCGCGTTGACCCGGTCGCCCAGCAGGGTGAGGATCGCCGGCAGCACGACCAGCGCCACGACCAGGGAGAGCAGGGCGACGATCATCCCGCCCAGCCCCATCGAGTAGAGGAACCGCTGGGGGAAGATCAGGAGCGCCGCCAGCGAGACCGCGACCGTGATCGCCGAGAAGAGGACCGTCCTCCCGGCCGTGCCAAGGGTTCGGGACATCGCCTCGATCCCCGGCCCCGACTCGGCGATCTCCTCCCGGTAGCGGGAGATGATGAACAGGCTGTAGTCGATCGCCAGCCCCAGCCCCAGCCCGATCGTCAGGTTGAGCGAGAAGACCGAGACTTCGCCCAGCTCGGTCGCGATCCTGAGGGCGAGGAAGGTGCCGACGATCGAGATCGCCCCGACCACCAGCGGCAGGGCGGCCGCGACCAGCCCCCGGAAGAAGACCAGCGAGAGCAGGAAGAGCAGCGGGAAGACCATGATCTCGGCCCGGGTCAGGTCCTTGCTCACCTGCTCGTTCACCTGTTCCTCGGCGATCGAGTCGCCGCCGACCAGAACACCCCGGTCGCCTGCCAGCTCCTCCTGGACCCGGGCGGCGGCCTGCTGGCGCTCGGTGTCATCGGTCGAGTCCAGGGAGAAGAGGAGCAGCGTTCGGTTGCCATCGTCGGACACGAATCCCGGCGAACCGGTCTCGGCGAATCCGGTCACTTCCTTGACTCCCTCGACCCCACGGACCCGCTCGGCGATCTGCTCGACCTCTTTTCGGTCGACCTTCGAGCCCTGGACGTCCACCCCCGAGACGAGCACCTGGCCGGTCGCCGCCCGGAACCCGGCATCTTCCAGGGCCCGCTCGGAGCGGACGCTCTCGGTTGCGGGATCTTCGTCCCCGTACGGGCCCATGTACTCGGCAACGTTCCCGCCGAAGTAGGCCGCGACCACGAAGAAGACCACGGTGACGGCAACCACCGCCTTGGCGTGCCCGTCGGCCAGTCTGGCGAGGCCGTTAAACACCGGCACCGCCCGTCACTCGGTCCGCCGCCCGAGCTGCCTCGACCTCCCGCTCGCACCACTCGACCACCCAACGGTGATAGTCGAGTCCGAACCGGAGTACGAACCCCGGGTCCCCGGGGTGGTCGACCGAAGTGTCGTCGAGTTCGCAGCTCAGCTCACCGGCCCCGAACCGGCGCGCGACCTCCTCGAGCTCGGCCACCTGATGCCGGTGGTCAGCTGCCATCGATTCGAGCACGGCGATCCGGTCGTTGCCCGAGGGGAGCGCGTCGACGAAGAAGATCTTGAGCAGACCCTCGTGGCGGAGCTCGATCGTCGAACCGGTATCCATGATCCAGGAGGCGAGGGCCTCCCGACCCTTGTCGGTGATCCGGAAGACGGTCCGCTGCCGACCGCCCTGGGGGCTGGCCGAGCCCTCGACCAGGCCCTCTTCTTCCAGGCGCTTGAGCTCCGGATAGATCTGCCCGTAGCTCGCGGCCCAGAAGAAACGGGTCGATTCGTCGACCCTGAGCTTAATGTCGTAGCCCGAGAGGTCTTCCGAACTCAGGAAGCCGAGGATTACTTTCGCGACCGAATTGAGCTCCATATATCGGAACGATATATCAGAACGATAGGTCAGGCCGGCGCGACATCGAGTCGGGCCGGCACCTTTCTCCTGGCTGAGGTATCGGTCGTAGCCCGTTGTCGGTTCTATCCTGCGCCTATGACCCTGGCTCAGGAACAGGAAGCGGTCCCGGCCGACGGCAAGATCGTCGTGATGAAGTTCGGTGGCACCTCGGTCGCCGGGCCGGAGGAGCTGAAGCGCGCCGCGGCGAGGATCGTTGCTGCGCGCGAGGAGGGGAGCAAGGTGGTCGCCGTGCTCTCGGCCCGCGGCAAGACGACCGACGAGCTGGTCGAGGCGGCCTACGAGATATCCGAGCGGCCCGACCCCCGGGAGATGGACATGCTGCTCTCCACCGGGGAGCGGGTCTCCTGCGCGCTCTGCGCGATGGCGATCCACGACCTCGGCCACCAGGCGCTCTCCCTGACCGGCTCCCAGGCCGGGATCGTCACCGACTCCTCCCACACCAAGGCCCGAATCATGGAGGTCCGGGCCGACCGAATCCGGGAGGCACTCGGCGACGAGCGGATCGTCCTGGTCGCCGGCTTCCAGGGGGGCTCGACCGAGAGCAAGGACGTAACGACCCTGGGTCGTGGCGGCTCCGACACCACCGCGGTGGCGATCGCCGCTGCGCTGGAGGCATCGGTCTGCGAGATCTACACCGACGTATCCGGCGTCTTCACCGCCGATCCCCGGATCGCCCCGAACGCCCGGAAGATTCCGGTCGTCTCCTACGAGGAGATGCTCGAGATGTCGGCCTCGGGGGCAAAGGTCCTGCAGCTCAGGGCGGTCGAGTACGCTCGTAACTACGGCGTCCCGATCCACTGCCGGAGCAGCTTCGAGGACGGCCCGGGTACGCTCGTCGTACCCGAGAGCGAAACGATGGAACGAGCCCTGGTAACAGCCGTGACCCACTCGACCGGCGAGGCCCGCGTCACCCTGTCCGGGGTCGAGGACGAGCCCGGCATCGCCGGCAGGATCTTCGGTGCGCTGGCCGAGGCCAACGTGAACGTCGACGTGATCATCCAGAACGAGCCTTTGGAAGGCGACGCCGGCGCCGACCTCTCCTTCACCGTCGACCGCGACGACCTGAAGACCGCGGTCGACGTGATCGAGGGCCTGGGCGGGATCTCCGACGGGGTGAGGACCGACGAGCAGATCGGCAAGGTCTCCATAGTCGGTGCCGGGATGCGCAGCCACCCCGGTGTCGCCGCCCGGGTGTTCGAGGTGATGGGCGAGCGGGGGATAAACATCGAGATGATCTCGACCTCCCCGATCAAGATTTCCTGTGTGATCCAGGCCGACCGGGTGCCCGATGCGGTGTCCGGCCTCCACGAGGCGTTCGACCTGGGCGCCGACGCGACCTTCCCGGAAGACCCGACCGGCGAACACCGCCCCACCGTCCGGCCATGACCGCGGAGGGTGGAGGTTCAGGGGGCCTCGTCGTCGGGGTCCTCGGGGCTACCGGTGCGGTCGGCTCTGTAGTCCTCGACCTGCTCGAGGAGCGCTCCTTCCCGGCGGCCGAGATCGTCCCCTTCGCCTCCGAGCGCTCCCGGGGCAAGTCGGTCGTGCTCGCCAACTCGATGGCCCAGGTCCGGGTGCCGGACGAGCAGACGATCCAGGGGATCGACATCCTGATCTCCTCGGCCGGCGGCGCGGTCAGCGAGGAGTGGGCCCCCCGGTTCGTCGAGGCCGGCTCCCTGGTAATCGACAACACGAGCTTCTGGCGGATGCACGACGACGTCCCCCTGGTGGTCGCCGGGGTCAATTCCGAGGCCGCCCGCGACAACAAGGGGATCATCGCCAACCCCAACTGCACCACGATGGTGATGATGATGGCCCTCGCCCCGATCCACCGGGCGGTCGGCCTGAAGCGGCTGGTCGTCTCCTCCTACCAGGCCGTCTCGGGCACCGGCAACCGGGCGATCGAGGAGCTGGAGGCCCAGGCGAGCGCGGTCCTGGCCGGGGAAGAGCCGCCCCCTGCCGAGGTCTACCCCCACCGGATCGCCTTCAACGTGCTGCCGCAGGTGGAGGTCTTCAAGGACGGCGACGACTACACCACCGAGGAGCGAAAGGTGATGGCCGAGACCCGGAAGATCCTCGGCCTGGGCGAGGAGGTGGCGATCTCCGCCACCTGTGCCCGGGTGCCGGTGGTGACCGGCCATTCCGAGTCGATCAACGTAGAGACGGTCGAGGACCTCTCCCCCGAGGCCTGCCGGGAGCTCCTGGCCGAATCCCCCGGGGTGTCCGTGGTCGACGACCCGGCCGATGCGCTCTACCCGACCGCGCTCGATGCGGCCGGGATAGATGACGTACTGGTCGGCCGGATAAGGAGGGACCCCGACCAGCCGAAGACCCTCAACCTCTGGCTTGCCGGCGACAACTTGAGGAAGGGCGCTGCCCTGAATGCAGTCCAGATCGCCGAGCTCTTCATCGAGGGCGATTCCCCGGCCTAGGACCCAGCGGCCCCTCTATATAAGGGGGCCACGCGCTCCGGCCCTGGACTCCACGAAGATCCCCTCCCAGAGCGGGTTTCACGCTTTCGTACCTCTTTTGCCACCCCTTCCTTACAGGTGTTACATCACTTTGTACAATCCGATGTAACCATGGCCCGGATGAAGAGACTCCAGATATCGCTCGAACCGGAACTCGATCGCCAGTTGGGGATCCACGCCCGCAGGGAGGGCATCTCCAAGGCCGAGGTGGTCCGCCGAAGCCTGCGGGACCGTCTCGTATCCCGGCGCCCGCTCGAGGACGACCCCCTCTTCAAGCTCTTCGGCACTTTCTCCGGGGAAGGGAAGGGGCTTCGTCCCGGGGAAACGATCGACGACGTGCTCTACGGCAAGAGGGAGGACCGGGAGTAATGGTCTTCGCGGACACATCCTTCCTCTACGCGGGCCTGGTCGGCGGGGATGAGCACCACGAGCTGGCGATGGAGCTGGCCGGGATCACCGCCGATCGCCAGCTCGTCACCACCAATCTCGTGATCGGCGAGTGCTGGACCTTGCTCAACCGACGTTGGGGACACCACTACGCCCTCACCTTCCTCGAGCAGACCGAACGGGCCGGAATGCTCGACACCTACCACCTTCCCGAGGAACAGGAGGAGCGCGCCTTTACCTGGCTCCGCCGCCACGACGAGCGGCCCTACTCCTTTGTTGATGCGACTTCCTTCGCCTTCATGGAGGCAAACGGGATAACCGAGGCACTCGCCTTCGACGGGGACTTCACCGCCGCCGGCTTCACCGAACTGAGGCCCTGACCGCTCGGTCAGGGGGTGCGGGCGCCCTCAGGCGCTTTCGAGCGCCCCGTCCCAGTCGCTATCGAGCCTTCTGACCATCGCCTCGGCCAGGTCGAGCGCCTCGACCACGGTGACGAAGTCGACCTGGTCGGTGGTGTCGCTCGGCCAGTGGTAGTTGGCCGGCTGTTTGTGCTCGGTGCAGGAGCAGATCGAGACCACCGGATAACCGGCCGCAAGTGCCTCCAGGCCGTCGGTTCCGTTGCGGATCCTCAAGTTGGGGAAGAGCTGGAGCCCCTCTTCGCGGGCCGTCCTGTCTGCCAGCCCCAGCGCATCGGCCGGGTATTCGTACATCTTCAGGAACCCCTCGCCCCGAAGTACGCATAGGTAAGGCGAGCCGATCGTGTCCATGTTGATGAAGAAGGTGTCCTCGGTCGGGAGGTCGGGGAAGTGCCGCTTGCCGAACGCCCTCATCCCCTCGGAGAGGGACTCTTCCGACCCGGTAGAGAGCAGGATCAGCCGGGTGTCCTTCGGCGGGTCTTCCCGGAACCTGCGGGCAAGTTCGATCAGGCCTACCACCGCAGTCCCGTTGTCGTTTGCCCCGGGCACCACATCGGCCCCTGCCACCTCGGCCATCGCCGCCACCGAGCCTGCCGAGAGCAGGGCCCCGAGCAGTCCCAGCTTTCGCTTGCCCGTGACACCCGAGAGCGCAGCCAAAGCCGGCCCGGCGAGGACCGGGGCCATCAGCATTGGCGAGGTGTCGAGCACCCGGAAGAGCCCGGTCTTCGAGACTGCCTCCGGTATCCCGGGGTGGAAGATCAGCCCCGCAGTCGCCACGTCGTGGTGGGCGACCAGGACCACCGTCTTCGGGGCATCCGGGTCCCCCATAGTCCCGACCACGTTGTAGGTATCCCTGACCGGGAGGGCCTTCCTGAGCGGCCTCTCCCTGGGCGGGAAGTCGGTCACTATCGCCGCCAGGCCGGCAGCTCCCAATGCCGCCCCGGTCGCCCTCCTGCCCCCGGCGGCCAGAAGGCCCCCCAGGGCGCCCGCAGCCGCCCCGATCCCGAGAGGTAACCAGTAGTTGCCGAGGACCTCCTCGACCTCGATCTCCACCTCGGCGCCCTCGGCCTCGAGCCTCTCGGCTATCCAGCGTGCAGCCTCGTATTCCCCTTCCGATGCCGACGGGCGCTCGATTGCCTCGAGCTCGCGCAGCATGCCCGGCAGCCTGCCGGCCCGCCCCTCACCCGGCCGCCTCAGAGCCGGGTCATCGGCTGCTGCTTCCTCCCCCACGGTCTCCTGCCCCGTTTCCATTAAGGGAACGATACGGCCGCACAGGCCGGTCCGTCGACCTGGGTACTCGCCTACCATTGGGGTAGATGCCGTCTGGCGGTGGGACATTCACGCTCTTTCGATACCGGGGGATCCGGGTCTCGGTCGACTGGACCTGGTTCATCGTGCTGTTCCTGGTGATCTTCTGGCTGGGGGACTCCTACGGAGCGGTGTTGGGTTCCGATGCCGGTTCGGTCGAACCCTTCATCTTTGCCGTCCTGAGCGCTCTGGGCTTCTTCGGCTCGATCCTCCTCCACGAGTTCGGCCACGCGATCGTCGCGTTGAGGAACGGAATCGGGATCACCTCGATCCGGCTCTGGATCTTCGGTGGGGTGGCCGAGATGGACCGCGAGTCCGACAGCCCGTCAACCGAGTTCAAGGTCGCTGTGGCGGGACCGATCGTGACCGCGGTACTGGGGGTCCTCTTCGCAGTGATCGGGCTCCTGGTCAGCGGGTCCGGGAACTTCCAGGAGGGCCTGATCCTTCGCCCCGGTCCCGGGGTGGATGGCTTCTCGGCGATGTTCGGTTGGCTTGCGGCAGTCAACGTGATCGTCCTCGTCTTCAACCTGCTGCCGGCCTTCCCGATGGACGGTGGCCGGATAACCAGGGCGATCGCCTGGAAGGTGACCGGCAAGCGGGGCTCGGCGACCCGCTTCGCCGCCACCCTGGGGCAGATCTTCGGCTACATCTTCATTGCGCTCGGGATCGTCTTCCTGGTCAGCGGGGTGTTCGGGAGCGGTATCTGGTTCATCCTGATCGGCATCCTGATCACCGGGGCTGCCAGGGCGGCTGCGGTCCAGTCGCCGTTGATCGAACGGATCGAGGGGGTGACGATCTCCGACGTGATGGACCCCCACCCGGTTGCCGTGCCCGGCTCCCTGCCGGTGGTGATGGCGGCCGACGAATACTTCCTTCGCTACGGCTGGTCCTGGTTCCCGGTGATCGCCGACGACGGCCGTTTCCTGGGGATCATCACCCGCGATGCCGTGGACGGCATCCCTGAAGTCTCGCGCGAGGCGACCACGGTGGCCGAGCTGGTCGACGACAGCACCAGCGGCTACCACGTACTCGACGATGCCCCGCTCGACAGCCTGCTCGGCAATCCCGATATCCGGAAGTTCGGGGCGATGATGGTGACCGACCACACCGATCGCCTGATCGGGGTGATCACCGTCGAACAGCTCGGTAGGGCGCTCGAGGAACGACCGGCCTGACACCGGCCTCAGCTGACCGGCGCGCTCCGCCCGATGATCGCCTGGAAGTCGGTGTCCGGGGGCAGGGTGCCGAAGGCGCCGCCGTGGTCGCCCGAGAGCCGGGAGGCGGTGAAGGCGTCGGCGACTGCCGGGTCGCCGTGGCGGGTAAGTAGTGACCCCTGAAGGGCGAGTGCCATCCGCTCGACGATCCGGCGGGCCCGGGACTCGAGCGTTTCGGGGTCCCCGGTCAGCTCGGCCTTCAGGTCGTCGGTGAACTCATCCAGGCGGGGGTCGGAGCCAGCCGCTTCGCCGACCTCGTCGAAGAAGACCTCGACCGAGTCGGGCTCCCGGACCATCGCCCGGATCGCATCCAGGCACTGGACGTTGCCCGACCCTTCCCAGATCGACATCAATGGGCTCTCCCGGAAGAGCCGGGGCATGCCCGACTCCTCGGCGTAGCCGTTGCCACCCAGGCACTCGAGGCTCTCGGCGGCGTGCCAGGGGGCCCGTTTGCAGATCCAGTACTTCAGCACCGGGGTGGCGATCCGTTCGAACAGGGCCGCCTCACGGCCGCCTGCGGCCGCCTCGTCGTAGGCCCTGGCCAGTCGCATTACTGATGCGGTCGCGGCCTCGGACTCGAGGGCCAGGTCGGCCAGCACGTTGGCCATCAGGGGCTGATCGACGAGGGCCTTGCCGAAGGCCTGGCGGTGGGAAGCGTGATGGATCGCCTCGGCCGTTCCCTTCCGCATACCGGCCATCGAGCCGATCGCGCAGTCGAGCCGGGTGTGGGAGACCATCTCGATGATCGTCTGGATGCCGCGGCCCTCCTCGCCGACCATCACGGCGTATGCCCGGTCGAACTCGACCTCCGAGGAGGCGTTGGAGCGGTTTCCTAGCTTGTCCTTCAGCCGCTGGATCCGGAAGCCCCGATTCAGCTCGTCGTCGGGGGTGAACCGGGGCATCAGGAAGCAGGAGAGCCCGCCCTCGGCCTGGGCGAGCACGAGGAAGGCGTCGCACATCGGCGCCGAGCAGAACCACTTGTGGCCGGTAATCGCGTACTCACCGCCAGGGCCGCCACCGTTCATCGGCTCGGCGCGGGTGGTGTTGGCCCGGACGTCCGATCCGCCCTGCTTCTCGGTCATCGCCATGCCGGCGAGCGCTCCGGGCTTCTCTTCCGCGGGGAGGAGGTGGCCGTCGTAGCCGCCCGAGAGGAAGCGGGGCTCCCAGACCTCGGCCAGCTCGGGCTGGTGGCGGAGGGCCGGCACGACCGAGTAGGTCATCGATATCGGGCACCCGACGCCCGCCTCGGCCTGGGCCAGCATCGAGAAGAGGGTCGCCCGGGCCACGTTTGCGCCCGGTCCCGGGTCGGTCCAGGGGAGGGAGTGGAGGCCATTCTCGACCCCGATCGCCATCAACCGGTGCCAGGAGGGGTGGAATTCGACCTCGTCCACCCTGTTCCCGTAGCGGTCGTGGCTCTTCAGCTCCGGTGGGAAGCGGTTCGCTTCGGCACCGAGCTCCAGCACCTCGGCCGAGCCGCACAGCCTGCCGAACTCGACGGCCCGCTCTCGCGCCCAACCGGCGCCCTCCCTGTCGAGCGCCTCGGAGAGCGGCCTGTCGCTCGAGAAGAGGTCCAGGTCGGCCAACGGCGGCGGTTGGTTCAACACCTCGTGCGTCTCTGCCACCACCCGATTCTCCCACAGCCCGGTCGGGTGGCGGAATCGGTCCCTGGCCGGGGGCGGTCGGGACCGGAGAACGGCTAGCATCGCTGTCCCAGAGCGCAGTCTGGGTTCTCTTTGCCAACCCCCTGCCCCGAGGGAAGACGATGGAAAAGATCAAGGTCGAAAACCCGATAGTCGAGCTCGACGGTGACGAGATGACCCGGATCATCTGGGCCTTCATCAAGGAGAAGCTGATCCTTCCCTACCTCGACGTCGACCTCAAGTACTACGACTTGGGGATCGAGAGTCGGGATGCGACCGACGACCAGATAACGGTCGATGCGGCGAATGCGATCAAGGAGTACGGGGTGGGGGTCAAGTGCGCGACCATCACCCCGGACGAGGCCCGGGTCGAGGAGTTCGGGCTCAAGAAGATGTACCTCTCGCCGAACGGGACGATCCGGAACATCCTCGGGGGCGTGATCTTCCGGGAGCCGATCGTGATCTCCAACATCCCCCGGCTCGTCCCCACCTGGACCAAGCCGATCGTGGTCGGACGTCACGCCTTTGGTGATCAGTACCGGGCGACCGACTTCGTCGTCCCCGGCGAGGGCACCCTGACCATGACCTTCACCCCGAAGGACGGCACGGAGCCGATGGAGTTCGATGTGTTCGACTTCACCGGGGGTGGGGTGGCGCTTTCGATGTACAACCTCGACGACTCGATCCGGGACTTCGCCAGGGCGTCGTTCAGGTACGGACTGGAACGTGACTTCCCGGTCTACATGTCGACCAAGAACACGATCCTCAAGAAGTACGACGGCCGGTTCAAGGACATCTTCCAGGAGGTGTTCGACTCCGAGT
>JBMSXD010000024.1:0-16572 GCA_049425265.1 Solirubrobacterales bacterium | reverse complement strand
CCGGGCCCCCTTGATCGAGCCGATCGAACGGAGGATTCGTTCCCAGTGCTCGCTGTCCGTCGCGTCGATCGTGAACTCGCGAACCTTCTTGCCCTCGCCGCCTGCGCCGGGAATCAGGTCGACACCGGCGATCTGGCCGCCGGCTTCGGCGATCGCGGCAGTGAGGCGCCCGAGGGGCTCCCTGCGGGCATCGAGCTCGACCCTCACGGTGACGCTGTACTGGGCGCTTACGGTCGCCATCCGACGACTATACGAATTCCCATGGGATCGACGAATGGAGGACCCTCCCGGGATCGAGAGGCTCATCTCCCGGCCCTATGATCGGTCGGTGACCGAGAACGGCGATCCGGGGGCCGAAGGAGGCCTCTTCCTGATCGATGGGAACAGCCTCGCCTATCGGGCGTTCTTTGCCCTGCCGGACTCGATGGCAACCTCGGATGGCCGACCGACCAATGCGATCTTCGGCCTCGCCTCGATGCTCGTCAAGCTGATCTCCGAGTACCGCCCACGCCAGATCGTCGTTGCCTGGGATGCCGGGATGTCGGGAAGGGAGGAGGTCTACCCCGAGTACAAGGCCCACCGTCCGCCGAAGCCCGACCTCCTGAGGGACCAGTGGCCCCATCTGGTCGAGCTGGTCGAGGCCTTCGGGTATCCGAACGTCTCGGTCGAGGGCTATGAGGCAGACGACGTAATCGCGACGCTCGCGACCGAGGCGACCGCCCGGGGGATCGACACCGTGGTTGTCACAGGGGATCGCGATGCCTTCCAGCTGGTCGGAGACCACGTCCGGGTGATGGCCACCACCAAGGGCATCACCGAGACCGTCCTCTACGACGAGTCCGGGGTGCTGGAGCGCTACGGCGTCAGGCCAGATCAGGTGACGGACCTGATCGGATTGAAGGGGGACAGCTCGGACAACATCCCCGGCGTCCCGGGGATCGGTGACAAGACGGCGGCAGCCCTGCTCGAGGAGTTCGGCACGCTCGAGGCCGTCCTCGAGAACGTCGACGACATCTCGGGTGCTAAGCGCAAGGAGAACCTGGTCGCGCATGCAGAGGACGCGAGGGTGTCGAAGCGGCTGGCGACCATGGTCACCGACCTCGATACCGGCCTCGAGCTGGACCAGATCCTCGATCGGGAGGCGGATCGCTCCGGTCTTCGCCCGTTCATGCGGACCTTCGAGCTGAAGGCAGCTCTGGAACGACTCGAGAAGGCGCTCGGCGACGGAGCGATCCCCCAGGACGAGGGGGCTGGACCCGGGGAGGAGAAGGAGGAGGGTCCCGCACCCGAGGTCTCGGCCGGGGGCCTGACCGATCTCGGAGGCAGACCGGTGGCCCTGCTTGCCGACGACGGTGGCTGGGTCGCGACCGATGGCAAGACGACCGTGGTCGGCGACGGACCGGTTGGTGGGCTGGTCGACCAGCTCTCCGATCGGGATCTCGTCACCCATGACGCAAAGGCCGTCCTCGGGGGACCCGGAGGTGCCTACGAGAACCGGGGTAAGGATGGCTTCAGGCTGATCCACGACACCAGGATCGGGGCCTGGCTGATCGAGCCGAACCGCAGGAGCTACGACCTCGATGACCTGGCCCCCGGGGCGATCGGGTCACCTGGCGGGGAGGAGGCACAGCTGGCCCTCGACACCGGGGAGGGACGCTCCCCTGAAGATGCCTCGCGAGCCGTGGCTGCCGTCTGGAGTCTGGCTGGGGAGCAGAAGGAGACCCTCACCCGAACCGACCTCGAATCCCTCTTCCTGGACGTCGAGCTGCCCCTGGTCGAGGTCCTCGATTCGATGGAGCGGATCGGACTAAAGCTGGACACCGATCGTCTGGCGGGGATCGGCGACGGAATCGCCGCCGAGCTGGCGGAGATCGAGAAGGAGATCCACCGGCTTGCCGGCCACGAGTTCACGATCGGCTCGCCCCAGCAGGTGAGCCAGGTCCTGTTCGAGGAGCTCGGCCTGACCAGGAAGCGGAAGGGAAAGACCGGGTACTCGACCGATGCCCGGGTCCTCGCCCAGATTCGTGAAGAGCACGAGATCGTCTCCCTGATCGAGCGGTGGCGGGAGCTCAGCAAGCTCAAGAGCACCTATCTCGATCCGCTGCCGAACATGATCGATCCAGCGACTGGACGGATCCACACCACCTTCCAGCAGACCGCAACCGCTACCGGAAGGCTCTCCAGTACCGATCCGAACCTCCAGAACATCCCGGTCAGGACAGAGCTCGGTCGGCCGATCCGGGGCTGTTTCGTCGCCGAGCCAGGCAACCTGATGGTCTCAGCCGACTACAGTCAGGTCGAGCTTCGGGTACTGGCTCAGGTGGCCGACGACGACGTCCTCAAGGGCTTCTTCCGGGAGGGCCTCGATGTCCATCGGGCGACCGCCGCCCAGGTCTTCGAGATCGATCCCGAAGATGTGGACGACGCCCAGCGTTCCAGGGCCAAGATGGTCAACTTCGGAATCGTCTACGGCCTGACCGGGTTCGGCCTGGCCGACCGCCTGAACATCCCCAGGGCCGAAGGCGAGGAGTTCGTCTCGGCCTATCTGGAGCGGTTTCCGGCGATTCGGGAATTCCGGGACAGGGTGGTGGCCGAAGCCTCCGAATCCGGCTACGTGACGACCCTCCTCGGCAGGCGACGCCCGATCCCTGAGCTGGCTTCCTCTCAGCGCCAGAGGCGCCAGCTCGGTGAGCGACTGGCGGTCAACGCGATCGTCCAGGGAACCGCCGCAGACATCATGAAGATCGCGATGCTCCGCTGCTTCGGAAGGCTTGCCGACGATGGCCTCGAGACCCGGATCGTGCTCCAGATACATGACGAACTGCTTTTCGAGGGCCCGGAGGCCGAAGCCGAGGCGGTCAGGGACCTGGCGATCGAGGAGATGGTCGCGGCGTTCGATCTCGATCCGCCCCTCGAGGTGGACGCCGGTATCGGGCCGGACTGGCTTTCGGTCAAGTAGGCGGGCGGGGATCGGTGTCTGCCGACCTGGTCGCTGTTGGGATGGTCGCGGTCGGCCTGCAGCTCTCGCTCCAGGCCCCGCTGAACGGCGCGCTCGCCAGACGTACCGGTTCGATCGCTGCGGCCCTGGTCAGTTTCCTGGTCGGCCTGGTGTTGATCGGCCTTCTGCTTCTGGCGACCGGGGATGCCTCCGGTCTCGCCGAACTCGGTCGGATCGAACCCTACGAGCTGTTCGGGGGCCTCTGTGGTGCGGCCTACGTCGCGGCAGCGACCTTCGCGATCGGGAAGGTCGGGGCCGGGGCGATCGCGGCTGCGACCGTGGCCGGCCAACTGACCAGCGGAATCGTCATCGATCACGCCGGCTGGTTCGGTCTGGAACCCGAGGCCGCCGGGCCGCTCCGTCTGCTGGCGGTCCCGGTACTGGTCTTCGGAGCGCTCCTCGTTTCCGGCGATCGTCGGGGGGCAGGCCGGATCGGACTCGGGACGATCAGCCCGGTCCCGCTGGGATTGGTCTTCCTCGCCGGGCTGGCAATCGGGATTCAGCACCCCCTCAACTCTTCCCTGGCCGATGTCGTGGGGGACCTGGGGGCAGCCGAGCTGAACTTCGCTGTCGGGACCGTGGCGCTCGGCCTCGCCCTGCTGCTGACCGGAGGCCTCGGGCGGATCCGAAACGCTCCCGGGGCGCCCCCATGGGCATTTGCGGGCGGGGTGATCGGTGCGGTCACGGTGATCGCCAGCCTGGCTGCGGTCTCTTCGATCGGTGCCTCCGTGCTGGCTGCGACGACGATTGCCGGAGCACTGCTCGGCTCGGTCCTGGTCGACCGTTACGGAATCGCAGGCGTGGCGGTTCGGCCACTCGACCGGATTCGGATCCTCGGCCTCTTCCTGCTTGCTCTCGGCACGCTTGCGGTCCTCTGAAGATGTCCATGTCGTAGCCTCGTAACGACCGATCACACGGGAAGGAAGGCCGCTTGAGAGTCCTCGAGAACTACATAGACGGCAGTTGGACCCCCTCTTCGAGCGGGGAGCTCCACCCAGTCACCGACCCGGCAACCGGTGAGATCATCGCCGAGGTGCCCTTCTCCGGCCGCTCCGACCTCGATGCTGCGGTTGCGGCCGCCCGGCAGGCGCTGCCTGTCTGGCGGGACGTCAGCACGATCGCGCGGGGCAGGCTGATGTTCGAGCTCAGGCAGAAGCTCGTTGCCAGGCGCGGCGAGCTGGCCCGATCGGTGACCGTGGAGATGGGCAAGACCCTTCCCGACGCCGACGCCGAAGTGGGTCGGATGATCGAGATGGTCGAGGCCGCTGCCGCCGTTCCGACCACGATGCAGGGAAGGGTCCTCGAGGACGTCGCCCGTGGCGTCGACGCCGAGACGATCCGGCAACCGGTGGGCGTCTGTGCGGGGATCGTTCCCTTCAACTTCCCGGCGATGGTCCCCTTCTGGTTCCTTCCGTTCGCGATCGCCTGTGGCAATACCTTCATCCTCAAGCCGTCAGAACAGGTTCCGCTGACCCAGACCCTCGCCTTCGAGATCCTCGATGAGCTCGACCTGCCGCCCGGGGTTGTCAACTTGGTCAATGGGAGCCGGGAGGTGGTCGAGGGGATCCTCGAACACCCCGGGATCGACGCCGTCTCCTTCGTCGGCTCGGCACCGGTCGCCCGGATCGTCTACGAGCGTGCCGCGGCGACCGGCAAGAGGGTGCAGGCGCTCGGTGGCGCAAAGAATCACATGGTCGTCTGCCCCGACGCTGTCGTCGAACCGACGGTCAACGGCCTGATCGGGTCTGGCTTCGGCGCGGCCGGACAACGGTGCATGGCCGGCTCGGTGATCGTCACCGTGGGGGACGCACACGAGCGGATCATCCCGCCGCTGGTCGAGGCTGCCTCGGCGCTCGAGGTCGGGAACGGCCTGGAGGAGGGCGTCGACGTCGGTCCGGTGATCTCGGCCGAGGCCTGCGAGCGAATCACCGACTGGATCGGAAAAGCGATCGACGACGGGGCGGTGGCGGTGCTGGACGGCCGGGAACCATCCGGCGTCGGTGGCGGCGCCTTCGTCGGGCCGACCATCCTCGACCAGGTCGAGCCCACGATGCCTATCGTGTCCGAGGAGGTATTCGGGCCCGTGCTGGCAGTGGTTCGTGCCGAGACGCTCGATCAAGCGATCGAGGTCGTCAACGCCAGTCCGTTCGGAAATGGGGTATCGATCTTCACCGAGTCCGGGGCAGCCGTACGGAAGTTCCGGCACGACGTCCAGGCCGGGATGGTCGGAGTCAATATCGGGGTCGCAGCGCCGGTGGCCTTCTTCCCGTTCTCCGGCTGGAAGGCATCATTCCTCGGTGACCTCCACGCCCATGGGCCCGACGCGGTCGATTTCTTCACCCGGAAGAAGACGGTCACTTCCCGTTACTTCTCGGGCGGTGCAACCTCCGGCTCGTACTTCGTCGAGCGTTAGGCGACCCGGGCCAGTGCCCTTTCGGTGGTGGCAGGCCTTCCGATGGCCCGCACGAAACCGGGCGGTGCGAGGTCTAGGTACCGGGCGAAGGCCCGCGAGCCCAGACGCTCATCGGTCAAGGAGCCAAGAGCGATCGGCAGCAACCTGGGGGGAATCCTCGGGAGGGTCCGCTGGGCCGTGAGCAGGCCGTCGTAGCGGAGGGCGTGCGAGCGCGAGAAGCGGCCGTAGTCGGCGAGCGCCTTCTCGCGGGTCGAGCGCCCGGCCAGTACGTCGGCAAGCAGTGAACCCAGGGCAAGGCCGAAGTAGAAGGCCGGTCGGATCCCCTCGGCCGTAAGGGGGTAGCAGTGACCCGCCGAGTCACCGGCGAAGAAGACCCCATCGGCGGTTGCCTCCCTGAGGCGATGCGGGATCCAGTTGCCCTGCCATGCCTCGGCCTCGACCCCCAGGTCCCCGGCCAGGGCCTCGGTCGGCTCCCTGACGTGGTACTCGGGGTCGAAGGAGCCGACTCCGACCCGTACCTCCTCACCGGCCGGAAACGACCAGCCGTAGCCCGCCGGGACGTACTCCCGCTCGATCCAGACCTCGAGGTCCTCCGAGCAGCCCCGCGGGTGCACCTCGAGGGCTCTCGAAAGGGGCGCCCCGGGAGGGGTGACGGCCATCCCGGGGTCGAGGATCCGACGCCAGCCGAGGGCATCGACCACCAGCGGCGAGCTCAGCTCGCCCCGGTCGGTCTGGACCGTGATCAGGCCGTTCTCCTCACCTGGATTCCGGCCGTCTACCTTGGCCGTTTCGAAGCGGACCCCGGAGCGCTCCCACATCGTCCGGCAGAGTGCCGGGTAGTCGAAGGTCGAGAACTCCCAGGGGAGGGGTATCGAGATGGTCCGGTGGGGTGTATGGACCACGAGCTCTCCGAAGCGCTGGGCCTCGGCGTCGAGGAGGTCCAGCGCCTCCAGCCAGCAGGTCGGGATCGCACAGGCAGAGGTCTGGCGTTCACCCACCTCGTAGCGATCGATCATCAGGATCTCGCCGCCCGAGTCAGCGACCTGCCGGGCGACGGCCAGTCCGGCGAAACTGGCGCCGCAGATCACCAGGTCGTATTGCCCTCCGAGGCCGGTCTTTCGGGCACCTCTGGTCGTCTCGCGAATGGGCATCAGGCCGGAAACGGTGCCACATCGCACCTGCCGGCGCGGCAAAGTCCCTTCTCTGCCATTATCAGCGGTCGTGTCCGATGGCGAGACAACGGTCCTGACTCCCCCCGAGGGCGCCCCTGTCGCGGGTTCTGACGGCCTCCTGGTCGAGGTCGACGGGAGGATCGTCCCCGACTACGCGGCGACCATGGTCAGCTTCGAGGAGGGCGACGTGGTTTCCGGCAAGGTCGTCCAGATCGACCGGGACGAGGTCCTGCTCGACATCGGCTACAAGTCGGAAGGGGTGATCCCGGCGAACGAGCTCTCGATTCGCAAGTCGGTCGATCCCTCGGACGAGGTCCAGCTCGGCGAGGAGCTCGAGGCACTGGTTGTGACCAAGGAGGACTCCGAGGGCCGCCTGATCCTCTCCAAGAAGCGTGCCCGGTTCGAGAAGGCCTGGCGGAGGATCGAGGCTGCTGCGGAATCCGGCGAGCCGGTCGAGGGCAAGGTGATCGAGGTGGTCAAGGGCGGCCTGATCATCGACCTCGGCATCCGGGGCTTCCTGCCTGCCTCACTGGTCGACATCAGGCGGGTCCAGGACCTCGAGGAGTTCACCGGCGAGACCCTCGAGTGCAAGGTGATCGAGATAAACCGGAACCGGAACAACGTGGTCCTGTCCCGCAGGGCGGTACTCGAAGAGGAACGCAAGGAGGCCCGCAACGAGATCCTCGACCGACTCGAGAAGGGCCAGGTGGTCGAGGGCAAGATTTCCAACATCGTCGACTTCGGCGCATTCGTCGACCTCGACGGCATCGACGGCCTGATCCACATCTCGGAGCTCTCCTGGAGCCATGTGACGAACCCGTCCGAGGTCGTCTCGATCGGTGACGTGGTCAAGGTCAAGGTCCTCGACATCGACAATGAACGCCAGCGGATCTCGCTCGGCCTCAAGCAGACCCAGGACGATCCGTGGGAGAGGTTCATCTCCACCTTCGGGCCGGGCAACGTCCTGGACGGGAAGGTCACCAAGCTGGTCGACTTCGGCGCGTTCGTCGAGGTGCTCGACGGCGTCGAGGGCCTCGTCCATATCTCCGAGCTGGCCGACAGGCACGTCGAGAACCCACGTGAGGTGGTCGACGTCGGCGAGACGATCAACGTCAAGATCCTCGAGATCGACGAGGACCGTCGGCGTGTCTCGCTCAGCATCAAGAGGATCGACGAGCAGAACATGCCGATGAAGGACCTGGGAGCCGAGATCGAGGCCGCTGCTGGAGAGGAGGGCGCTCCCGAGGCCGAAACCCCGGCCGGGGAGGCCTCCGAGGAAGCCGAGGTTGCTGCCGAGGAGGAGGCTGCCGAGGTCACCGAGGACGTCGAGCAGGCGGAGGAGGTCGTCGAGGCCGAGGATCAGGTCATCGCCGATGAAGAGGCGGCGATCGAGGAAGTCGACCCCGAGCCCGAAGCCGACCTTGCGGCCGAGCCGGAGGAATCCGCCGAACCCTCCGGGGACGAAGACTGAACGAACGCCCGGTCTTGGTGATCGGCCTGACCGGGGGCGTTGCCGCCGGCAAGTCCGAGGCGCTTGCTGCCTTCGGCAGGCTGGGAACGGCGACCGTCTCGGCAGATGAGCTGGTCCACGACCTGCTCGATCGCGAGCCGCTCAGGACCGAGATCGAGCGGCGATGGGGCCCGGGGGTCGTGGTCGACGGTCGGGTGGATCGCCAGGCGATCGGCAGCAGGGTTTTCGAGGACCCGACGGAGCTAGCCTGGTTGGAGTCCCGGGTCCATCCCCTGGTCAGGGAGGAGATCGCCTCCTGGGTTTCCAGCGCCGGCACTGGGGTCGCCGTGGTCGAGGTTCCGCTTCTCTTCGAGAGCGAGTTCCATGATCGGTTCGATGCCACGGTTGCGGTAGTCGCTGATGAGGAAGTGCGGCGCGGTCGGGCCGAAGCGCGCGACCAGGCCGGACTTGAGGGAAGGGAAGCCCGCCAGCTGTCACAGGCGGAGAAGGCCGGGATGGCTGACCACGTCGTGGTGAACGACGGGACGGTGGAGGAGCTCGAGACGGCGCTTCGGGACCTGCTGATCGAGCTCGGTGCAGAGCTGCCGCCGCCGTCCGGTTAGCCTTTGGGGCGGTTCCCATGTCAGCGCGGACGAGAGAGAGGCGTTCCGGGGGAAGACGGGATGGTCCCGGGCGCACGCTCAAGACCCTCGCGGTCGTCGGTGGTTTCGCCGGGATCGGCGTCCTGGTGGTGCTTTTCCTCGGGGACCTCTTCCAGAGGGGGGTGCAGGAGGTGACCCTCCCGCTCAGGCACGAGAACATCATTCGTCAGCAGTCCGTGGACAAGCAGGTGGATGCTGCGCTGATCGCGGCCGTCATCTATCGCGAGTCCCGTTTTCGGGATCAGACTTCCGATGCCGGTGCCCGCGGGTTGATGCAGATCACCCCGGGCACCGCCCACGAGATCGAACGGCTGAGCGGCGGGACCGAATTCGAGCTGGAGGACCTGGCTGACCCCGACATCAACATCAGGTACGGAACCTTCTACCTCGCCTGGCTGCTCGACCTCTACGACGACGACGTCGTCGCCGCCCTTGCCGCCTACAACGCCGGCCCCAGCAACGCCGAGGCCTGGGGCGGTTCGACGATGACGATCGACGACATCGAATTCCCCGAGACCGAGGAATACGTGAAGGGCGTCCTCGAGAAGCAGCGGGAGTACCGCCACACCTACGAGACGGAACTGGGCTATTGAGGTCGCTGAAGACCGTCGCCCTCCTGGTCGGCGTCGCCCTGGTCCTCTCGGACTCGTCGATCGTTGTCCTCGCCCTGCCGGAGATCTTCCGGCAGTTCGAGACGACGGTCGAAGGGGTGTCCTGGGTCCTGATCAGCTTCAACCTGGCCCTCGCCTTACTGGCCGTGCCCGGGGCGATTGCCGCGAGGCGGCTCGGTCCCGGGAGGATTGCGGCGATCGGACTCGCCATCTTTGCCGGGGGGAGCCTCGCCTGCGGTCTGGCGACGGGGCTCGGCCCCCTGCTGACCGGTCGGGTGTTCCAGGCGGTCGGCGGAGCCCTGGCCGTGACCGCTGCCCTCGAACTGCTGATCGCAGCTCGGGGGAGCGAACGCCAGGGGATCGCGTTCTGGGTGGGTGCGGGGGCGATCGGCGCAGCCCTCGGCCCCGGGATCGGGGGCTTCCTGACCGAACTCGTCTCCTGGCAGTCGATCTTCCTGGTTCAGGTTCCGGTCGCCCTTCTCGCAGCCGCTCTGCTTGGACCCGTCGCAATCGAGGAGACCCGGGAGTGGTCGGTCCCCGAGCCGGCCGGAGGCCCTGGGGCCAAGCCGCACCTGTCGGCTAACCTCGCCCTCGCCCTCGCCTCGGCCGGGATCGCGGCCGCCCTCTTCCTGATCGTCCTCCTGTTGATCGAGGGCTGGCTGCTGACCCCGATCGAAGCGGCGTTCGCGGTAACGGTGCTTCCCCTTGCTGCCCTGATCGGTTCGCGGATCGGTCGGCGGATCCCCTCGGTTCGGATCCGTGCGGCATCGGGAGCCATCCTCCTGGCGGGCGGGCTGGCGGCACTTGGACTCCTGCCGGGTGCCGAGGTCGCCTACGTGATCCTTCCCCAGGTCTTGAGTGGTCTGGGCCTGGCACTGGTCCTCTCCTCCCTCACCGAGCAGGCCCTCGAGGGTCGGGGGGAGAGCTCGATCCACGGAGGGTGGACGATCGCCTCCCGTCATGCCGGGGTGGTCGTCGGCCTGCTCATCCTGACTCCGGTCTTCACCTCGCAGCTCGAAGAGCAGCGAACCGCCGCACTCGATGCCGGGACGGCGATCCTCCTCGAATCCGGAATCGATCCTTCGACCAAGCTCGAGCTCGGAGCAGACCTGGCCGGGACGATCGAGGACCAGCCGGCGCAGGTACCGGACCTCAGCCAGGTCTCCCGTCCCTTGCCCGAGGACCCGGTCGAGCGTGATCAGGTCGAGGACGTACTCGACGGGATCCAGGACCAGCTCGAGCGGGCGGCTACCCACGCCTTTTCACTCCCGTTCCTGCTGTCTGCCCTGTTCGCCCTGGCAGCACTCCTGCCGATAACCCTCTCCCGGAGATACGACCTGTGACCCCGGACGAGACGACGGAGGGCCTCGGCCTGCCGGATGACGTTCCCGAGACCGAGGTCCACCGCGGCGGGGAAACGGAACCGGGGAACGACTCCGGAGGTGCCTGGAGTCCTCCACCGGGAGCGTGGTTCGTCGGGATTGCGGCTTTAGCCTCGGTGGCCCTGGTCGTCGCCTACATTCTCGCCGGCGGCCTCGACTTCAAGCCCGATCCGGCCCCCGACCCCTGTGAGCCGCGCCAGTGGAAGCAGACCGAAACCGTCGAGGGCCTCGCCGAGCAGTTCGCCCTCTCGGCACTCGACGGGGCTGCCTGTGACCTGGGAGTCAGTCGTGGAGAGCTGACCCGCGCCCTCGCGACCCCGGAGACCCTCGACCGGTTCACCCGGGACAACGGTTTCTCCGACGCCGAGGTCGAGGATGCGATCCGGGCCGGTGCCGGCCGGGCGATCGACGATGCCGAAGGGGCCGGCGTGATCGACCCCCTGGTCGCGCTCGGCCTTCGGGTCGCGGTTCGCTCCCTGCCGCTCAGCGGACTGATCGACCTGATCCAGGGGGGCGGAGCCGTGCTCGGCGAGTCCGGCGAAGTCCAGGGGCTGCTCGAGGACGTGCTGCGCGGGGTCGAACAGGGGCAGACTCCTGACGGTGGCTTCGACCTGGGCCAGGCCCTCGACGGCTTTTTCGGGGGGTCGGGCGCACAGGGGCAATCGGATCTTCCAGAGGGTCTGGAGGGCCTTCTCCCCGAGGACTCCGATTCTCTCCAGGAGGGCCTACAGCAGCTTCTCGGCCCTTCCTGAGATTCGCCTGCTCAGGTCCTGCCGTCGACCGCCGCGGAGCGCCTGATCAGGGGCGGCCGCTCGCAGGACCACCAGACGAGGTACATCAGGATTGGCTGGAGCAGGAGTCGGATCCAGAGGAGCCAGTCCGGGAAGTTCCGATCGGCCACCCAGGGGATCTCCTCCGGGGTCATCGCCATCTGGATGTTTGCCGGGAAGACCGCAATCAGCAGGGCGATCGTCCACCAGCAGCCGAAACGCTTCCAGCGATCGACCAGTAGGGCAATGCCCCCGACAATCTCGGCGACCCCGCTCCAGAACACTGCCGGCCCGTGGAGGGGAATCCACGAGGGCATCATTTCGAGATAGGTCTCCGGCGAGAGGAAGTGGTTTGCCCCCGCGAGGACGAACAGGATCCCGAGCAGGTACCTAACGACCTTCATCATCGGCAGTCTAGACGGGGCCTCGGGAGCGGTTGGACGCCGTCGCTAGGCTGGTCGGAGTGTCCGAGTTCAGGCTCAATCCCGCATATTCACCGATGGCCGACCAGCCTGCTGCTATTGCCTCCCTGGCCGAGGGACTGGCCACTGGCGAGCAGCTGCAGACCCTGCTCGGAGCCACCGGCACCGGCAAGACCTTCACCATGGCCGGGGTGATCGCCGAGGTCCAGCGACCGGCCCTGGTCATCGCCCACAACAAGACGCTCGCCGCCCAGCTATGCAACGAATTCAGGGAGTTCTTCCCCGAGAACGCCGTCGAGTACTTCGTCTCCTACTACGACTACTACCAGCCCGAGGCCTACGTACCGGCCCAGGACCTCTACATAGAAAAGGACTCCTCGATCAACGACGAGATCGATCGCCTCCGGCATGCCGCGACCGCCGCCGTCCTGGCCCGCCGCGACGTGATCATCGTCGCCTCGGTCTCCTGCATCTACGGGATCGGCTCGCCGGCCCTCTACCGCGACCAGATGCAGATGTTCAAGGTGGGGGAGACGATCGACCGCGACGAGGTCCTGCGCAAGCTGGTCCGGCTCCAGTACGAACGAAACGACACCTCGATCGACCGTGGCAGGTTCAGGATCAAGGGGGAGGTGATCGAGATCATGCCCTCCTATGCCGAATCGGCCTACCGGGTCAGCCTGTTCGGTGACGAGATCGAGGCGATCCAGCACTTCGACCCGCTCACGGGGGAGGTGCTCGACGTGCTCGAACACGTCTCGATCTGGCCTGCCACCCACTACGTGACCGAGGAAGACGCCGTAGAGAAGGGACTGGAGGAGATCAGGGCCGAGCTCGAGACCCGGATCGGTGAGCTCCAGTCCGAGGGCAAGGATCTCGAGGCCCACAGGCTCCGGCAGCGCACCCTTTACGACCTCGAGATGATCAAGGAGACCGGCTTCACCTCGGGGATCGAGAACTACTCCCGAATCTTCGACGGACGCCCACCCGGAAGCCCTCCCCACACCCTGATCGACTATTTCCCAGAGGACTTCGTCTGCTTCATCGACGAGTCCCACCAGACGATCCCCCAGCTCGGTGGCATGTACATGGGCGACCGCTCCCGCAAGCAGACCCTGGTCGATTACGGGTTCCGTCTGCCCTCGGCGGTCGACAACCGTCCGCTCAAGTTCGAGGAGTTCATGGAGCGGACCAACCAGCTGGTGCTGGTATCGGCCACCCCGGGTGAGTTCGAGAGGACGGAGTCGTCGAGGATCGTCGAGCAGATAGTCCGACCGACCGGGATCGTCGACCCGGAGATCGAGGTCCGACCGACCGTCAACCAGATCGACGACCTGATGGAAGAGGTCCGGACCAGATCCGAGCGCAGCGAACGGACCCTGGTCACGACCCTTACCAAGAAGATGGCGGAGGACCTGACTGCCTACCTGCTCGAGCACGGGGTCCGGGTCCGCTACCTCCACTCGGACATCGACACCCTCGAGCGGATCCGGATCATCCGGGAACTGAGGCTCGGCGAGTTCGATGTGCTGGTCGGGGTCAACCTCCTGAGGGAGGGTCTCGACCTGCCCGAGGTCTCCCTGGTCGCGATCCTCGATGCCGACAAGGAGGGTTTCCTCCGCGGCGAGACCAGCCTGATCCAGACGATTGGACGGGCCGCCCGGAATGCCGGTGGCGCAGTCCTGATGTACGCCGACTCCGAGACCGATTCGATGAAGGCGGCGATCGCCGAAACGGCCCGACGCAGGGCGATCCAGGTCGCCTTCAACGAGGAGCACGGAATCACCCCGACCACGATCTCCAAGGCCGTCGCCGAGGACGGCAACCTGCTGGCGATCGAGGACCGGGCCCCGGCCAAGCGCCGGCGGAAGGTCGAGAAGGACTTCGAGGGACCGGAGGAGCTGGAGCGGACGATCATCGCCCTGGAGGAGGAGATGCACGAGGCGGCTGAGGACCTCAGGTTCGAGGAGGCGGCCCGCCTCAGGGACGAGCTCCGGGAACTCAGGCGCGACCTCGACGGGATGCGTACCGGGGCCTGAGCGCGGTCTTCGGGATCAGCGGGGCCAGCCCCGCCAGGGCGGGGAGCCGGCCGGCAGATCCGACCAGTCAGGCCTCGGTTCGATCGCCCGGGCCGTGTACTCGGCTGCCCACCCGGTCGCCCTGAGTCGTCCATTCCTCAACTCCCGGAGCGACGGCACCCGGCGGTTGAACCGATTCTGTTCCTCGACCAGTCCCGGATTGCAGGTCGGGTTCGAGGGGCGACAGCCATCCTCGCCGATGCCGAGCGGCATGTCAGGACCACCGTTCCAGACTGCGTTGCCGATGAACCGGAGGTCGGAATCCCCAGCTGCATCGGCCGGCACGTTGGTCCCCGGCTGGGGTCCGATCGGACCGAAGACCTGGAGCTGCTGCCACTCCGATCGATAGGGGGCCGGGTTGAGGATCACGTTCCCCGAGAAGTAGGCATGGCGGTTGGGGATTCGGACGGCGTTGGTCCCGTCGTCGACCACCGTGGTACCCCAGCCTCCGGAGTCGAGGTATTCCTGGCAACGCTCCCGGCCATCGTCGCCGGGTTGCCCGTCACAGGAACGGAGTCCGTAGACGGCCTCGAGGACGTGGGAACGCTCCCCGACCCGCCGCGCCACGTTGTCGGCCACCAACACGTTGAACCCCCCCTGGATGCCAAAGGCCGCACCCTCGGTCCGGGTCACGGTATTCCCCCTGACGACCACCCCGATCGCCTCGTACTGGAGCCACGGCCTGACCATGAACTGGAACCCCGTGCCCTGCCCGGCGCTGAAGCCCCCGGTCCCACATCGGGTGAAGAGGTTGGCGGTAACCACCACGTCGACCGAGCCACCCTTCGCGTAGGCGCACCAGTCACCGGAGTCCTGAACGACGTTGCCCCGGATCCGCGCCCGCTGGACGGCGACGAGGTCTATCCCGTTGTCCCCGGCCCCGCCGATCCTGCTGCCGAGGATCGCGATGTTGTCGCTCTGGTTGACCTTGACCACCTCCTGGGCATCGCGTCCGAGGGCGATGACCTTCCTCAGGGTGAAGTGGCTGCAGCGCTCGCAATGGATCACGTCTCCGCCGTCACTGAACTGGATTCCCCGGAACTCGAGGTGGGAGATGCCGAAAAGGTTGACCGCGGGAAGCCGGGCCCTTCCGCGACCGTCGGCCGACCGGATGATGATCGGGGCTCCGGCCCGACCGGAGTGGTCCTCCCAGTAGATCGGCGAGAGGCCCCGGTAGTTCCCGGCCCTCAGTTCGATCCTGGTCGGCTCGGCCACGACCGCCGGAAGCCGCTGCCAGGCCTCGGTCACGCTCCTCAGGGGCTCGCCCCGGGTCCCCCGGGCCTCGTCGCACCCCCCGACGGGGTCGACCCAGAGCGACGCGGCCCTTGCCTCACCGGTCACCAGAAGCAGGGAGGCGACCACGAGCAGGAGGAAGAGGCCGATCGACGGCCCGGTCCGTGGCGATGCCTTGCGCTCCACACCCATCGAACAGCCAGCATAGGGCGAAGTCGCGATTCCGCCCCCCGGATACCCGGCTGGCCTATCCTCCCCGGATGGACCGGAGCGACGTCGTCAGGACCGATTTCCCCGAGGCCACCCCCGGTTTCGAAAGGTCTTCGGTCGAGGCCCACCTCGAGGCCGTGGCTGCCCAGCTAGCGGCACTTGAGGCCCGAGCCAGGGCACTCGAGGTCGAGCTCGAAGCGGTCCGGTCCGGGGCAGCGGCCGAGCCACCGGGTCCGATCCAGGAACGCCCGACGTCCGGAGACTCGGCCGACGCCCAGAGCCCATCCGGTAAGACCGGGGATTCCGTCGCTGCCCGACTGGTGGCCACCGAGATGGTCCTCGACGGGACAGACAGGGAAGTGGTGATCGCAAGGGTCGAGTCCGAGTACGGCCTGCCCGATGCGGCTGCCCTAGTCGACGAGGTGATCGCACGGACCGGGTGAATCCCCGGACCGCACGCCGATTGCCCGCTCGGATGGACCGTAGAATGGTTCGGTGAGCCGCTCCGAGAAGATCGTCATAAAGGGCGCCCGGGAGCACAACCTCAAGGGCATCGACCTCGAACTGCCGCGCGACGCGCTGATCGTGGTTACCGGGCTTTCCGGCTCGGGCAAGTCGAGCCTCGCCTTCGACACGATCTACGCCGAGGGCCAGCGACGCTACGTCGAGTCGCTCTCGGCCTACGCACGGCAGTTCCTCGGACTGATGGAGAAGCCGGATGTCGACTCGATCGAGGGGCTCTCGCCGGCGATCTCCATCGACCAGAAGACGACCTCGCGGAACCCACGGTCGACGGTAGGGACCGTGACCGAGATCTACGACTACCTTCGTCTGCTCTGGGCCAGGATCGGCAGGCCCCACTGTCCGGAGTGCGGGGAGGAGATCACCGGCCAGACCCAGGAGCAGATCACCGACCGGGTGATGACCCTGGCCGAGGGGACCAAGTTCATGGTGATGGCCCCGGTCGTCCGTGGGAGGAAGGGCGAGTACGGAAAGCTGCTGGAGGGGTTCCGGGCCGACGGATACACCCGGGTCGAGGTGGACGGGGAGATGCTAATGCTCGAGGACGAGATCACCCTCGACAAGAAGTACAAGCACGACATTTCACTGGTGATCGACCGCCTGGTCATGAAGTCGGATGTCCGCAGGAGGCTGTCGGAGTCGGTCGAGG
>JBMSXD010000023.1:0-16858 GCA_049425265.1 Solirubrobacterales bacterium | reverse complement strand
TAGAGGACCGCACCGCCCAGCGTGGCAAGGGCGAGAGCTCTGGCCGTCCTGCCGGGGCCCCGCCAGACGACAGCGATCACCCCGACCAGGAAGAGCAGGACGAGCAGGGGCCAGAGCGGCCCGAGAGCGCGGTCCAGTCCGGGTGCGAGGTAGTCCGACCAGGCCTGGCCATCGAACAGGTAGTGGAAGACGTTGAAGTCCGGTCTCGCCTCCTGGAGCCTCTCCGGTCCGGGCAGCGACAGCGGGCCGAGTTCCCGGAGCTGGGGAAAGGGGTTCCCGGTCTGGACGAGGTTCCTCACGTACCAGAGCCCCCCGGTGAGGAGGCCGGAGACGAGCAGGACCACCGTCGAGCGGAGCCTTTCCCCGGTCGGTGAGGCGAAGATCGCTGCTAATCCGATCAGCACGGCAAGGGGCAGTACGGTCGCCCGAGTCCCTGCGGCCATCCCGAGGGCAAGGCCGGCGACGATCAGCGGCCCGCCTGTGGCGATCCGACCCCTGCCGGTCCCACCGCCGGCCGAGCCGAGCAGCACGGCTACCGCGACCAGAGCGAGCGAGACGGCGACGATGTCGTTCTTGGCGGTCCCGGGTTCCCGGACGACCAGCATGTGGGCGGCGAAGACGAGCGAGGCCGCTGCGACCGTGAGGTGCGGCCGGCCCCAGGGACGCCCGGCAACCCAGGCCGCCAGCAATCCGAGGGCGAGCCAGCCGTAATTGACCAGGACCGAGAGGAAGTCCCGTCCCGTGAGGGACATGCCGACCGCGTGGAAGAGCTCGGAGTTGAAGGGGTAGAGCCAGTTGAGGAAGACCGTCTCGGGCCGGAACTCGGTGAACACGGTGCCGGTTCGGGCAAACTCGGCCGCGAACGGGAGGTGGTACCAGACCGAGTCGAAGTTCCCGATTCCGAAGTCGAGCGAGAGCGAACCGAGACTCCCCCACTGGGCAACCGTGAAGAAGGCGAAGAGGACGGCCACGACCCCCGACCCGATCGAGACGGCGACCCGGGCCGGTGGGCCTTCGCCCGACCCCCTCGGGGCGATCGGCCGGAGCCAGAGCGGGAAGGCGACCACCAGCCCCAGGGCCACCAGGGCCCACGGTTCCAGGAGCCCGACCACCCCCAGCAGGGATGCCTCCAGCAGCAAGGTGGCGAGCGCGATCATCGCGGCCGCGAGGAATCCGGGGGCGCCCAGCCAGCCCGGCAGGAAGGCTGCCCGAAGGCGGGAGCCGGCGTAGGCGGCCGATCCCGCTACGAGCGCGAAGAGGAGGAGTCCAGTGAAGAAGGACTCCGGTGATTCGCTCATCCCCACCACCGTCCCGAGCCTGGGACGCCAACCAAGGTCAGCGGCCGACGCCCTCGACTACGTAGGGCTGCTCGGTCGGCAGCGACATCCCCTGACGCCGGGCCTCGCGCTCCAGCACCGAGTCGCTGGTCAGATGCCGGGTCCGGCGCTCGAGGACACGGTTCTCGGCCTGGACCTCGGCCAGGTCGGATTCGGTCTGGCCGACCAGGCGATACGAGTCGAACAGGTTGGCCAGAGGGCCGACGTAGGAGACGAGGATGAAGAAGACGAGTACGACGAAGGCGATCCTGCCGAGCCGATCCCACCTGATCCTGCCCGAGCCGGGCCTGCCTGCATCCGGTCGCCGCCGGATCCGCCGCCCGGACCTTCCGGACCGCCCCGGTCCACGCGCTGCCCTGACCGTTTCGGCCATCCCACCGCTTTCGCCGGCAGGTGGGGAACTCCTTCACGGAAGCCGGGTGAAGACCGATCTGCCCCCGAAGCGGGCCCGGTCACCCAGCTCCTCGTCTATCCGGAGCAGCCGGTTGTACTTGGCGACCCGATCCGAACGAGACGGGGCACCGGTCTTTATCTGTCCGGCTCCGGTCCCGACCGCGAGGTCGGCGATCGTCGTGTCCTCGGTCTCCCCCGACCGGTGGGAGATAACCGCGGTGTAGCCGGCATCCCTCGCCATCCGAATCGCCTCGAAGGTCTCGCTCAGGGTTCCGATCTGGTTCACCTTGACCAGGATCGAGTTGGCGACGTCGGCCTCGATGCCACGTTCCAGGCGCACCGGGTTGGTCACGAAGAGGTCGTCCCCGACCAGCTGGACCCGGTCCCCGATCCGCTCGGTCAGGAGTTTCCATCCCTCCCAGTCCTCCTCGTCCATTCCGTCTTCGATCGAGACCACCGGGAACCGCCCGACCACGTCGGCCCAGTAGTCGGCCATCTCCCCGGGATCGAGCGTCCGGTCTTCGTGGGCCAGCCGGTAGGAACCGTCCTGGTGGATCTCCGAGGTGGCGGGATCGAGGGCGATCAACACCTGGGAACCGGCCTCGTACCCGGCCGCCCCGATCGCCTCGACCAGGACTTCCAATGCCTCCCCGTTGGAGCCCAGGTCCGGGGCAAAGCCGCCCTCGTCGCCGACCGCAGTCGAGAGTCCCCGCCCGGACAACGTCCGGCCGAGCGCGTGGAAGACCTCGGTACCTGCCCGGAGCGCCTCGGGAAAGGAATCGAACCCGGCCGGCACAACCATGAACTCCTGGAAATCGACCGAGTTGTCGGCGTGGGCACCGCCGTTCAGCACGTTCATCATCGGCACCGGCAGCAGTGGCTCAACCGGCCCGTTCCCGGTCTGGTCCCCGAACAGGAGTCCCAGGTACTCCCAGAACGGGCGGTGCTCGAGCTCTGCCCCGGCCCGGGCGGCGGCCAGGGACACCCCGAGGATCGCGTTCGCACCGAGCCGACCCTTGTCGTCGGTCCCGTCCAGCTCCCTCAGGCGCCGGTCGAGCCCGGTCTGGTCGGTCACGTCGAACCCCGAGAGCGCCTCGGCGATCTCTCCGTCCACGTTTGCTACCGCCCTAGAGACGCCTTTGCCGCCCCAGGCATCGCCCCCATCGCGGAGTTCGACCGCCTCGAACTCGCCGGTCGATGCCCCGGAAGGAACTGCAGCTCTGCCGACCTGGCCTTCCTGGAGGACCACGTCGACCTCCACGGTCGGGTTGCCCCTCGAATCGAGGATCTGGCGGGCTTTGACTGTCTCGATCGCGCTCACCGGGACGCCATCCTATTCGCCGTTGCCTCCGGCTAGTTCAGCTGCCCGGGCCTCCGCTATCCGACGGAGCGCGATCTCTGGATCGACCCCGGACTTCCGCGCCCGCTCGACCAGCTTCCAGAGCTCCTCGCCGACCTCCTGCTCGTCGCGGTCTAGGTCGGGGTTGGAGGCCGGTCCGTTGGCGGGGCGATCACTCGGATCCGTCTTCCACTGGACCTTGGTCGCATAGACCAGGGCCGGAAGACCGGGCTTCCGCCAGTCGCGCTCGGATGAGCGCCCTTCGACCCCGGTCTTGATCGAGTCCCACTGGCGTCGGACATCCTCTGCGGTATCGATCGAGTCCGTCGCATCCCCATCCCCGGCCGGGGGATAGACGTGGGGGTGGCGCCGGATCAGCTTCTCGGTCAGCTGAGATGTGATCCCGGCCAGGTCCCCCTCCCCACGCTCCTCGAGCAGCAGCGAGAGGAAGACGACCTGGAACAGCACGTCACCGAGTTCGTCGCGAATCGCCTCGGGGTCATCGACGGCGACCGCCTCGGCGAGCTCGTAGGACTCCTCGACGGTGTGGGGGACGATCGAGCGAGCGGTCTGCTCGCGGTCCCAGGGACACTCGACCCGGAGCGTCCGGGCGACCTCGTCCAGCCGAACCAGTGCCTGGGCAAGGTCGTCGGGGCCGCCCTCCTCCGGGGATCGGGCCACCTCGATGGGGATCAGCCGGTCGGGAAGCTCGGGACCGTCGGCGGGGGCTGGGTGGCCTGGGCCGCCGGGGGGATCGGACCCTGGGGCAGGGGCTGGGTCGTCAGCTGGCCGAACGGACCTGCCTCGGCGTTGGCGCCCGGCGCGATTGGGGAGGCCAGGGCGACCGGAGCTGGGCAGGCGAGGGCCTGTTCCTCCTGGCCATCGCTGCCCTGCTCACCGTCATCGGCCTCGAAGCAGGCCGGATCGGCTGCCGGGTTACGCCCATCGCCCTCGAAGTTGGAGCAGCGGGCGACGATGAATCCATCGGCACAGACGGTGCGGGAGGTCCACTTCGCGTTGTAGTCCTGGATGAAGTTGGTCAGGGCCTGCTGCTCGAGGGTCGGCACCAGCTGCTGCTCGATCTCGTTTCGAACCTGCGCGAGGGACCGGACTTCCTCCGGTTTCGCCTCGATCACCCGGAAGAAGTAGGAATTGCCGTCGACGTCGATCGGACCCTCGACCGCGCCGGTCTTCGCCTCCATGATCGCGCTGCCGGCCGGCTCCGGGTAGCTGCCTGCGGTCGCAGTCGTCTTGCCGCCGTCCGACTTGGTCGGGTTCTCGGAGAACTCCCGGGCTAGGCGGGCGAAGGCCTTGTCGGAGTCGTCCTTGGCGAGAGCCTTCTGGACCGCCTCGGTGTCGGCCTCCTTGGAGGTAACGATCAGCCGGATCTCGCTCTCGGCGGGGGTGGTGTACTGCTCGATCGAGGCGTCGTAGTACTCCTGGATGTCATCCTCGGTCGGCTTGCCGGCGCCCTTGCGGATGTCTTCCTCGATCTTCCGGCTCAAGACCTGGAGCTTCACCCGGTCGAGTACCTGCTGCTCATCGAATCCGCTGTCCTCCAGGAACTTCTCGTAGGCCTTCTCGTTCGGGAACTGGGTGTCCTTGATCGTCTGGAGTTCATTTCGGACCTCGCGGGAGGTGGCCGAGATGCCGAGCTCCTCGGCCTCACCGGTCAGCCAGACCTGGTCGAGCAGGTCGTTCATCGCCCCGTCCCTGACCGTCTCGTACTGGCTGTCGCCAGTCTTGGGGGCCTTCTCCAGCCCGGTCCGCTTCCATGACTGACGGAAGGCGACTGCGTACTCGGCCTTCGAGATGTTGCCCGCGTCGTCGGCCACGTCGGAGACGACCGCTACGTCATCGGAGGGAACCGCAGGCCGTCCGAGCCCGTCGGCAACCGCTACCCAGACGAACAGCACCACGAAAATGGCCCCGAAGGCGATCAATCCTTTTCTGTGCGAGCTGGTCATCTCTGCTCCTGCCTCAATCCGCCCCGGACTCTGCATCGGGGGGTCTCTCGTGGCCTGAGAGCATATCCATCCCGGAATCGGTCAGCGCGGCCGCGACCTGCTCGAGCCGTGCCAGCCGCTCATCGGCTTCGTCACCTGCCACGACCGAAAGCTCGGCCGTCTTGAAGTCGTAGGTCGAACCCTCGACCTTCTCGGCCAAGGCGGTGGCCCCCTCGGGCTCCAGCCCGAGCCCGGAAAGGACGATCCTCGCCCCCGAGTCGTGCACCGACACGACGCCGGCAGCCGCCAGCTCGACCCTCACCGCCTGGATCCGGAGGAGGTTCACCGCCTCGTCGGGGAGCGGTCCGAATCGGTCGACCAGCTCGGCCTCGACCGCCTTCAGCTCCCCCGGACGCCGGGCCGCGGCGATCCGGCGGTGGAGGTCGATCTTGGCCGCCTCGTACGGCACGTACTCGGCCGGAAGGTAGGCATCGAGGGCGACGTCCAGCCGGACCGGCTCCGGCCGCTCGTCGGCACCCTCCTTCCCGGTGAGGCCGGCGACTGCCTCGTCGATCAGCTGGCAGTAGAGCTCGAAGCCGACCGCTGCGACGTGCCCCGACTGCTCGTCCCCCAGCAGGTTGCCGGCGCCACGGATGTCGAGGTCCCGCATCGCGATCCGAAAGCCCGAGCCGAGCTCCGTGTGGTCGGCCAGGGTCGCCAGCCTGCTGGAGGCCTCCGGGGTCAAGGCCTCCTCCGAGGGGTACATCAGGTAAGCGAAGGCACGCTCGCGGGACCGTCCCACCCTTCCCCTGATCTGGTAGGCCTGGGCCAGTCCGAGCAGGTCTGACCTCTCGACGATCAAGGTATTGGCGGCCGGGATGTCGATCCCCGACTCGATGATCGTGGTCGCCACCAGCAGGTCCGAGTCGCCCCGCATGAAGGTCAGCATCGCCTCCTCGAGCTCACCCTCGGGCATCTGGCCGTGGGCCACGGTGACCCGTACCCCGGGAACTATCGCCCGGAGCATCTCGGCAGCCCGATCGAGGGTCTCGACCCTGTTGTGCAGGTAGAAGACCTGGCCGCCCCGCTCGACCTCCCGCCGGATCGCCTTCTCGACCAGCTCCTCGTCCCAGGGGCCGACGTAGGTGCGGACCGGCCTCCGGCCCTCGGGCGGGGTCTCGATCACCGAGATGTCCCTCAGTCCCGACATCGACATCTGGAGCGTCCGGGGGATCGGGGTCGCCGACATCGAGAGGACGTCCACCTTGAGCTTCATCTGCCGCAGCAGCTCCTTCTGCTTGACGCCGAACCGCTGCTCCTCGTCGACTATCACCAGGCCGAGGTCATGGGCCTTTACGTCCCGGGAGAGCAGCCGATGGGTACCGACCAGCACGTCCACCCCTCCGCTCGCCCAGTCGGCAAGGGTCTTGCGGGCCTCGGCTGCGGGGGTGAGCCGGCTGACCCCCTCGACCCGGAAGGGGAGGTCGCGGAACCGCTCGGTGAAGGTCCCGAGGTGCTGTTGGGCGAGGATCGTGGTCGGGGCGAGCAGGATCACCTGCTTGCCATCGGAGGCTGCCTTGGCGGCCGCCCGCAGGGCGACCTCGGTCTTCCCGTAACCGACGTCCCCGCAGACCAGTCGATCCATCGGCTGGGGTGACTCCATGTCGGCCTTGACGGCCTCGATCGCCGCTATCTGGTCCGCCGTCTCGCGGTGTGGGAAAGAGGCCTCCAGCGCCAGCAGCCACTCGGAATCCTCGGCGAAGGCGTGGCCGGCCCGCGTCCTGCGCTCGGCATAGAGGTTGACCAGCTCGCCGGCCATCTCGGCTGCGGCCTTGCGTGCCCTCGCCTTCAGGTTCTGCCACTTCTTGCCCCCCAGGGCCGAGAGGGTCGGCTCGGCCAGGCCACCTGCGTAGCGGGAGAGCTTCTCGAGCTGGTCGGTCGGGGCGAAGACCCGGTCTTCCCCGGCGTACTCGAGGAGCAGGTAGTCGCGAGTCGTCCCCCCGACCTCCCTCGTCTCGAACCCGGCAAACCTTGCGATCCCATGGTTCTCATGGACCACGAAGTCCCCGACCCTCAGGCCGGCGGCGGTCAAGGCGAGGCTCGAGGGTCCGGGGTCTTCGACCTTCCGGGCCCGGTTGACCAGCCGTCGCCAGGGATAGACGGCGAGGCGGCCGGCCGGCCAGACGAATCCCTCGCTGATCCTCGACTCGAGGAAGGTGACTCCCGGCTCCTCGGAGGGGTCGCCCTCGGGGTCGAGGGAGACCTTCAGCCGGTCGAGCGAGTACCTGGTCCGCTCCGCCTCCCCTGCCGTTTCGAAGGCAACGAGGACCCGATAGCCACCAGAGACCAGCCGGGTCAGCTCGGCCTCGGCTTCGACCGAGTTGCGGGCAGGGGACTCGGCAAACGATGCGCGGACCATGATCCCCCCGTCCGACTCGCCCTCCGAGGGCCTTCCGACCTCGAGCAGGGCCCGCTCGCCGAGGGGACCGGCAACGTCCATGTAGAGGTGGCCCGCATCATCGGCATGGAGGGCAGTAGTCGCGTCCTCCCAGTGGTCCTCCAGGGCCGGAGCGATCTCCTCGGCCCCGACCAGTACCACCGCGGTCTCGGCCGGAACCAGCTCCAGCGGGGCCCTGAACATCTCCACCGGGAGCACTTCCTCGATCCGCACCGGCTCGCCGCTCTCACTCGCCTCCTCGATCGCCATCCCGGCAAGCGCCCGGTGGTCGGAATCGAGCTCGGCCGCCGGGGCGACCGCGACCCGGTCGAGGTCCTCGGTCGAGCGCTGGGTAAAGGTCGAGAACCCACGAATCGACTCGATCTCATCCCCGAACAGCTCGATCCGGGCGGGCCCGCCGCCGGTCGCCGTGAACAGGTCGAGTATCCCTCCCCTTACCGCGAACTGGCCACGTTCGAGAACCTGCTCGACCCGCTCGTAGCCTGCGTCCGAGAGCCGTTCGGCGGTCTGGCCGAGGTCGAGCGAGTCACCGGCCTCGATCACGAACCCCGAAGGCCTGAGCGTCGCATCGGGGACGGCCTCGGCCAGGGCGACCGCACTGGCGACGACGATCGGGGCCGGATCCCCTCCGGAATCGGCAGCCAGGGCATCTATCGCCTCGATCCTCATCCCGGTCAGGTGGGGTGGCGGGCTGACCTGGGACTGGTAGCCCGTCCCTCGCGAGGGGTAGAGGTAGACCGGACGTGAACCGACGAAGGGTCTGAGCAGGCTGGCGAACGTCCTCGCCGATCGGTCGTCCGGGAGCACCGTGAGCGCCGGTCGATCGGCGAGCGGCGTATCCGGACCCAGCAGGGCGGCCAGCAGTGCCGGCCGTATCGAGGGCGAGACCCCGATCCTGGCCGGACTTCCGGGCGAGGCCGTGCCGAGCTCTTCGAGGATCGCCGCCGGGTCGGGCTCGGCCAGGAGCAGCCCACCGACCGGTACGGCCGGCACCCCACTTCCCTTCACCCCGACCTGCCCGGTCACCCCAACCCCGGACCCTCGTCCTGCCAGGTGACCTGACCCCGGCCCTCGTCGGCCGATCGGCCCTCGATGTCGTCCCAGCGGTGGAGCATCTGCTTGAGGCGGGCGACCGACTTGGGATCGAACTCGGCCATCCTGCCAGCCAGCTCGACCGTCGCCTGCTCGGTCGCAGCCCCCGGGGCGACCCGACTGATCAGGCCGATCCGGAGGGCCTCGTCGGCCTTGACCGTCTGGGAGCCGAGCAGGAGATATTTCGCCGCCCCCAGGCCGCAGAGGGTGACCAGCCGGGCCGCGCCGACCGGGACGCCAAGAGCCGCACCGGGGAATCGCATCTGGAGGTTCGAACCACCGATCCGGATGTCGCAGCCGACCGCGATCTCGGCGCCACCACCGACCGTGTAGCCGTGGCAGGCAGCCAGGGTCGGCTTCGGGAAACCGACCACCAGGTCGTAGAGGTCGGCGAACTTCTGCATCCGCTCGACCTTCCCTTCGTCGTCGAGTTCCTCCTTGAGGTCGGCTCCCGCCGAGAAGGCCGAATAGTCGGTCGACGAAAGGACGACGACCCTCACCTCGGGATCTTCGCGGGCGGCGTCCAGGTGCCCGACCATCTCGTCGAGCATCGCCATGTCGATCGCGTTGAGTGCATCCGGGCGGTCCATCCGGAGCAGGCCGACTCCTTCCCTGGCCATCTCGAAAGTAGTCCGGCTCATCCGCCGCCCTCGACCCCGCTCGCCGAGCTGTCCTCGGATACCCCTACAACCAGATCCGCTGTCTCGTCTGCCGCGCGGGCGACCAGGTCCCGGACCTCCTCCCGTCCCTCCCGGAACGGGCCCAACACCCAGGCCGAGACGATTTCGGGGTCGGTCGAGTCGGGTCGACCGCCCCCGACCCTCACCCTCCAGAAGTCGCTCCCACCGAACTCACGGTCGAGGCTCTTCAGGCCGTTGTGTCCGGCGAGGCCTCCCCCGAGCCTGACCTTCACCTCTCCGAAGGGCAGGTCGATCTCGTCATGGACCGCGATGACCCGCTCGAGCGGTATTCGCTTCGAACCGCGGAGCGGTCCGGCCGCCCGGCCGGCCTCGTTCATGAAGGTGAGCGGCTGGAAGAGGATCACCTTCGGCCCGCCCGGTCCCGCCCGGCCCTCGCTCAACAGGCCGCCGTGCTTCTCCCTGACACGGCCGAGATCCCACCGCTCGGCCAGCTCGGCCACTACCTCGAAGCCGATGTTGTGCCGGGTTCCTTCGTACTTCGGGCCGGGATTGCCCAGGCCGACCACCAGGACCGGCGAACGGTCCCCCTTCCAGCCGCGGTCGCGGCGAATGGGAGACAGGTCCTACTCCCCTTCCGGGGACTCTTCCTCGGCCGCCGGGGCCTCGCCTTCGCCCTCGGCCTCGCCCTCGGCGCCTTCCGCTTCCTCGCCCTCGCCGACCAGCTCGACCTCTTCCTCTACCTCGGCGGCGACCGGTTCCTCCTCGACCCTCGGCGGGGAGACGGTTACCACGGTCACCTCGTCGGGATCCTCGACGACCAGCTCGACCCCGGCCGGGACGACCAGCCTCGACATGGTTGCGGTGTCGTTGATCTCCAGGTCGGAGACATCCATGGTCAGCGAGTCCGGGATGTCGGTCGGCAATGCCTCGACCGTGACCTCGCGAACCACGTGTTCGAGCACGCCACCGCCCTTGACGCCCGGCGCGTCATCGACCCCTTCGAGTTCGATCGCGACTTCAGACTGGATCGCCTCGTCGAGTCGGACCCGCTGGAGGTCGAGGTGCTGGACGTTGCCCCTGACCGGATGGTGCTGCTGCTCCTTGATCACCACCGGTACGGGCTCGGAACCCTCGATCACCAGGTCGAACAGGGCATGCCCCTCGGTCAGGATCACCCGGATTTCACGGTCCTCGACCTGAAAGGGGGTTGCCTCTTCGCCATCGGAATAGACCACGCCGGGCACGAGGCCCTCCCGCCGGAGCCTTCGGCTCTCGCGGGAGCCGAACTCGGTCCTTGGCGCTGCCGTGAGTGTTGCCCGTTCACCTGAAGTCATCGACCGGGGAGGATAGAGAAGGGCGTACGCTTGGGGTATGCCGAAGGACTCGCGCATCCCAAAAGGCAGGGTCAGGCGGACCGCGAAGATCGGTTCCGTGCTCGGGCGCCAGGGGGCCCGCTACGCCGGCACTAAGGCCCGAAACCTCGTGAGGGCCGAGGACGAGTCGAAGGAGAGCCTCGACCAGCGCCACCTCGAGGCGGCCAGCAACATGGTCGAGGTCCTCGGCCAGATGAAGGGCGCCGCGATGAAGGTCGGTCAGTTCGCCTCCTTCATCGACACCGAATTCATCCCGGAGGAGTACCGCGAGACCTACCAGGCGCAGCTGGCACGGCTGAGAAGCGATGCACCGCCGATGCCCTGGGATCAGGTATCGGAGGTGCTCGACGAGGAGTACGAGGGGCAGCCGGTCGAGGAGCTCTTCGAGTCATTCGAGCGGGAGGCCTTCGCCGCGGCCTCGATCGGCCAGGTCCACAGGGCGGTCCTGCTCGACGGTCGCGAGGTCGCCGTCAAGGTCCAGTACCCGGGAATCGCCGAGGCGCTGGAATCGGACTTGGGCAATGCCGGCCTGCTGGTCCGGATGGCGAAGCTAATCGCCCCCGGAATCGATGCCAAGTCGGTCGTCCATGAACTTCGGGAGCGGGTCCTCGAGGAACTCGACTACGAACTCGAAGCCCAGAACCAGCGGACCTTTGCCCGGGGCTTCCGGGAGCACCCCTTCATCTTCGTGCCCGACGTGATCAGCCGGCTCTCGCGCAGGCGGGTCCTGGTGACCGAGTTCGTCGACGGGGTCGGCTTCGACGAAGTCCGGGAGATGGACCAGGAGACCCGGGACCGGTTCGGCGAGATCGTCTTCCGGGGGACCTTCGGTGCCGTCTACCACCTGCAGCACTTCAACGCCGACCCCCACCCCGGCAACTACCTGCTGATGCCCGACGGTCGGGTCGCCTTCCTCGACTTCGGGATGACCAAGAAGCTCGACGTGGAGCAGATCAAGCTCGAGCAGCGGGCCGTCGATGCCGCGATCCGGGACGACCCGGAGGAGCTGCGGGCGGCCCTCCACGACCTCGGTTTCGTCCGCGACCCGACCAAGATGGATGCCAAGCGGCTGATGGAGCACGTCAAGGCGATCGGTGGCTGGTACATCGAGGACCGCGAGGTCGAAGTCGACCCGGTCGTGGTGATGAGGATGATCGAGGCAACCCACGACCCCCGGTCCGAGTTCTTCGAGCTGATGCGGCAGGAGTCGATCCCGGCGGAAGAGCTGATGGGCCGGAGGATGGAGATGGGGGTGGTTGCCGTGCTGGGGCAGCTACGGGCAAAGCGGAACTGGCACCGAATAGTCAGGGAATGGGTCTACGGCGACGAGCCCCAGACCGAGCTCGGCCGGATCGAATGGGACCACTTCGAGGCGATCGGGGTCGAGCGTGTTCCGGGGCTGGCCGGCCGGGCGATCTCCTGAACGTTTCGGGTACGCCTAGACAAAGGGCCACCGAGGATCCACCGCCTCTGCCAGACTTCGCGTCTCAGGGAATCGGAATCGGAGGAGAGGGAACTTGCGACGGATCAAGAACGGCTGGCAGCTGACCAAGAAAAGCTGGGGCGTGCTCTGGAACAGCCCCGGGCTGATCCGATTCCCGATCGTCGCGGTGGTCCTTGGTTTCGTCCTGGGGGTGATCACCCTGGTTCCCGGCGTCGTCCTGCTCTCCCTGGACCAGACCGCCGCGAACGTCCTCGGAGTGGTCGTCCTGGTAGTCGGTTTCGTCCTGCTCGCCTTCACCGCCACCTTCTTCGCGGTCGCCCTCGCCCATAACGCAGACCGTCTGCTGGCCGGAGAGCAGCCGAGCTTCGGCGACGGCACCTCGATGGCCAGGCAGAGGATCGGGCCGGTCTTCACCTGGTCGCTTATCTCGACCACGGTCGGGGCCCTGATCGGTCTGCTCCAGGACAAGCTCGGAGTGGCCGGGGTGATCCTCGGAGGGCTCGCCGGGGCCGCCTGGGGAGTCCTCACCTTCCTGGCCGTTCCGGTGATCGCGATCGAGGGGACCCATGGGTTTGCCACGGTTAAGCGGTGCACCCAGCTGATCCGGAGCCGTTGGGGGGAACAGATAACCGGCACGGTCGCGATCGGGGGAATCCTGTTCCTGGTCGGCTACCTGCCGGCCTTCCTGATCATCTCGATCGGCATCGCCCTCTGGGCCGCGGGCGGGATGGTCGGGCCCGGGGTCTTCCTGATCGTGGTCGGCATCCTCGCCTTCACCGCGGTCGCCCTGGTCAACCAGGCACTCTCGACGATCTTCGGGGTCGCCCTCTACCACTACGCCGCCTCCGAGAAGGCGGTCGGGACCTTCACCGCCGAGGAACTAGGGGGCGCCGTCTCTACCGGCGGCCGAATGCCCCCCGGGGTTGCCGGAACGACCGTCTAGGGGTCGGCAGGCCGCCCGGGCCAACCGGGATTGAGGATCCGGGGGTCGTTCGAGCAGATCCCCGAGACCCCCATCGCCCGGAGTCGGGCTACCCGCTCCGGGTCATCGACGGTCCAGACGTTCAAATCCACACCTGCCGAACGGACTACCTCGAGCAGCGGCGGGGTGACCGCGCCGTGCCAGGCCCAGACCGACTCGACCCCGAGCTCCGGAAGGCCCTTCGCGACCTTGCCGGGCAGCCTCCGCCGAACGGCCTCGGCCCCGACCAGGAGGAGCGGCCTCAGCCACGGGACGGTCCAGTCGAGGCTGATCCGGGGCACGGTCCAGCCACGCGGGATCCGCGGGTCGAGTTGATTGATCGCCTTGAGGGATGCCACCTCCATCGTCGAGACCGATACACGCTCCCCGAGACCCTGTCGGTGGATCGCCTCGACCACCTCCTCCTCCCTCCCGGGCAGCTTGAGGTCGAGGTTGATCGCGACCCGGTCGAGCGGGGCCCTGGTGAAGGCCTCGAGGACTTCGTCCAGCGAGGGGGGTGGGCGCCGGTCGGCCTCGCGCCGGTCGTGGACCACGGCCAGGGGCGAGCGCTCGTCCGCCGGGATGGAGGGGCGGCCGTCGGGTAGCCAGAGCACGTCCAGCTCGATCATGTCGACCCCGACCTCGACCGCCCGGACGAAGCTCTCGACGGTGTTCCCGGGCACCAGGGCATCGGCTCCCTTGTGCCCGATCCTCAGCGGTGACGGCATAGATTCCAGCCTACGGAAGGGCGGTGCCGAGAATCGCCCTACTCAGTATCGGTACCCCTCGATAGGGGCTTGTCACCGGGGGCCAATGGGCGGACTATCCTTCCCGAACATCTGGGGGTCTCCGGGAGTCCCCGTTTGAGCTGAGATGGAAGACACCCTTACCGAACAGAGCGCCACGCTTTCCGTGCGCGAGGTCCGACGGACCGAGCTCCTCGACATCGCAATCGAGGTGATCTCCGAGAACGGTCTCGACAACACCTCCTTTCGCACGCTTGCCAGGAAGGCCGGAACGTCGACCACGACCTTCACCTACGAGTTCGGCTCGAGGGAGGAGTTGCTCGCGGCGATACTGAGGCGGGCGTTCGAGATCCATTGGTCCCGGAAGGGCTTCGACCTCGATAACGATTCGGACGATCCGTTGGAGAAGCTCCGGCGGGCAGCCTGGCTCGGGGTCCAGGCGCAGCCCGAAATAGACCCGTGGATCAGGACCTACGACCGGTTTCTCTTCGAGTTCTCCTTTCGGCCCGAGCTGGAAGCTGAGATCCAGCAGCTCGAGGCGTTGATGATGGAGCGCTACCTGACCCTGATCGACCTCGCCCGCGAGCAGGGCCAGATCGATCCCGGCATATCTGCTCAGGATGCCCTCTTCCTCGTCTGGTCGATGATCGACGGGCTGAACATCCACCGATACGTCTACGAGGAGGAGCTCGACAGAGAGCGCACCCTGATGCTTTTCAACGAGGGCTTCAACCGCATCATGAGAGTCCGCAGCACTGACTGACCCGGTCCGGGTCGCCTCACCAAGGTCCGGACCGTTTCCCTAGAAGAGCTGGTTCTCGCCGGCGAAGATCTCGGAGACCGAATCGTCGGTGAAGATCCGGTTGATCGAGTCGGCCAGCGTTCCGGCCGCCGAAAGCACGGTGATGTTGTCCGGGGCGCCGGGCCTGAGCGGGATCGTGTCGGTGACGACGATCCGCTCGATCCCCGATTCCTCGTAGGGCAGGCGCTCGAAGGCCTTGCCGGAGAAGACCCCGTGGGTGGCGCAGGCGATCACGCTTCGAGCCCCTTCATCCAGCACGGTCCGGGCCGCGGCGCAGAGGGTCCCGGCAGTGTCGATCATGTCGTCGGAGATGATCGCGATCTTGTCGCGGACGTCGCCGACCACGTAACCGATCTCGGCCACCTGCTGGGCCGGCCGTTCCTTCTCCATGATCGCCCACTCGGTACCGAGCTTCCGGGCGAAGTTACGGGCCGCCTTGGCCCTGCCGGCGTCGGGCGAGACGACGACCAGGTCCTCGGTCCGGTACTGGTCGGAGAACCACTGGGTCAGCATCGGCATCGCGGTCATGTGGTCGACCGGGATCGTGAAGAACCCCTGGATCTGCCCGGCGTGGAGGTCCATGGTCAGGACACGGTCGATCCCGACCGCTTCCAGGGCACGGGCGACCACCCGAGCGGTGATCGGCTCGCGCGGCGCCGACTTCTTGTCCTGGCGGGCATAGCCGAACCACGGCATAACCGCGATGATCCGGTGGGCCGAGGCACCCTGGGCTGCGTCGGCCATCACCAGCAGCTCCATCAGGGCGTCGTTCGGGGTCATCCCGGTCTCTGCGTTGGCGCAGGTCGACTGGACCAGGAAGACGTCGGCTCCCCGGATCGACTCCTCGAACCGGCCGTATATCTCCCCGTCGGCAAATGTCTTCAAGGTGACTTCCCCGGGACTCAGCTGAAGCTTCGAGGCGATCTTGCCGGCCAGCTCCTGGGAGCTCCGGCCGCCGAAGACCATCGCCCGCTTCGAATAATCGTGCGGGATCGTGCTCGGTGTCTGCGTCTGGATCTCGGGTTCAGTCGGCGCCATCTCTACTCCCCTGAATCTGACTCGGTTGATTCTCCACCCTTGGCCCCGGCCTCGTCGGGACCGATGTTCCTTTGAAGGTTCTCACTCACCGCCAGCGACCCCGGGGGCACGTCCTCCCTGATCACCGCACCGGCCCCGGTCCTGGCGCCTTCCCCGACCTCTACCGGAGCGACCAGCATCGTGTCAACCCCCAGCATCGCGTTCGGGCCGATGACCGTCCGGTTTTTCCGGACTCCGTCGTAGTTCGCGGTGATGGTTCCGGCACCCAGGTTCGCCCCGGCCCCGATCCCGGCATCGCCCACGTAGGAGAGATGGGGGACCTTCGCCCCCTCCCCCAGCTCGGCATTCTTTACCTCGACGAATGTCCCGGCCTTGGCGCCGCTCGCCAGTGCCGCCCCCGGACGGAGGTGGCAGAACGGCCCGACCTGGCAGTCCTCCGAAACCTCGCAGAGGTTGAGGACCGAGTGGATCACTTCGGAGCGAGCGCCGATCCCCGAGTCGGAAATCGTCGAACCGGGACCGATCACTGCCGCCTCGCCGATCTCGGTCGCGCCACGGAGCGAGGTACCCGGTTCGATCCGTGCGTCCTCGCCGATCGTCACGTCGGCGTCGATCCAGGTCGAGCCCGGGTCGACCACGGTCACACCGGCCTCCATGTGGCCGATCGCGATCCTCCGCCTCGCCTCGGCCTCGACCGCGGCGAGGTCCGCGCGGTCGTTCACCCCCATGTTGACCGCGTGGTCCTCCGAGGTCCAGGCGATCGCCGGACCGCCCGAGCGGGCGATCGACTCGACCGCGTCGGTCAGGTAGAGCTCGCCCTGGGCGTTGCCGGCGTCGAGTTCCTCCAGGGCGCCGGCCAGGGCCTCCCCTTTGAATACGTAGGTCCCGCTGTTTACCTCCCGGATCTCCAGCTCCTCCGGCGACGCGGCGCCATCGACCTTGGTCTCGACGATCCGCTCGATCGTCCCCTCCCCGGACCTGACCACCCGGCCGTAGCTGCCCGGCTCCTCGAGGACCGTGGTCAGGACGGTGACCTCGGCCCCGTCGTCGCGGTGGGCCTCGAGCATCCCCCCGATCACCTCTGGTGAGACCAGGGGCACGTCACCCGAGAGGACGACCACCTCGTCGGCCGCCGAGACGGCGTCCCCGGCTGCCCGGACGGCCCCTCCCGTTCCGTCGGCACCTTCCTGGACGACGGTCTCGACCTCGTCCGGCAGGCCCTCCCCGCCCGGGCTCCCGGGAGGGACGGCCACGACTATCCGGCCGCTCCCGGCCCGGTCGGCCGCGC
>JBMSXD010000022.1:0-17318 GCA_049425265.1 Solirubrobacterales bacterium | reverse complement strand
AAGGCCCTGACGGGCCGGGCCCACGGCTTCAGCGGAGCGGCCCGCGAGAAGATCGAGGCGGCCGGGGGAAGCTGCGAGGTGATCGAGGGCCGATGATCGCGACCGTCGCGAAGGCCTTCTCGGTCCCCGATATCCGTCGAAAGCTGCTCTTCGTAGCGGCGATCCTCGCCCTCTACCGACTCGGTGCCTACATCCCGGTCCCCGGGGTCAACGTCGATGCGATCGAGCAGCTCGAGAGCCAGCTCACCGGCTCGAACATCCTCGGCTTCCTCAACCTCTTCTCGGGCGGAAGCCTCTCCCGGCTCTCGCTCTTCGCGCTGGGGATCATGCCCTACATCACGGCCTCGATCATCCTCCAGCTGCTCACGGTCGTACTTCCCTCGCTCGAGAAACTCCAGAAGGAGGGCGAGGTAGGCCAGCAGAAGATCACCCAGTACACCCGCTACCTGACCGTCGGGCTGGCGGCGATGCAGTCCTTTGCCTACGTCTTCCTGTTCAACTCGCTTGCTCCGGCCGGTGGCGAGAGCGTCGTCTCCAGCCTCACCCCGGCGAACGTCTTCCTGATCGTCACCTGCCTGACCGCCGGCACCGTGCTCCTGATGTGGATGGGCGAGCTGATCACCCAGCGAGGGGTGGGGAACGGAATCTCACTCCTGATCTTCGCCTCGATCGTCTCGGGCGTACTGCCTGGCGTCCAGAGTTGGTGGACCAACCCGGACCAGGTCTTCGTGGTACTCCTGCCGTTCGTGATCCTCGGCGTGATCGTCGCGATCGTCTACGTCCAGGAGGGCCAACGGAGGATCCCCGTCCAGTACGCCAAGCGGGTGGTCGGTCGCCGGATGACCTCGGGCGGGTCGACCTATCTGCCGCTCAGGGTCAACATGGCCGGCGTCATCCCGGTCATCTTCGCCGCCTCGATCATGGCCCTGCCGCCGACCATCGGCCAGTTGATCAACACCCCTGCCGCCCTCGACTTCGCCGCCTTCCTCAGCCCGGGCGGCTGGGCCTACGTCGTGGGGGAAGTCTTCTTCATCATCATCTTCACCTACTTCTACACGGCGGTCACCTTCAACCCGGTCGACCAGGCCGACAACCTGAAGAAGTACGGCGGGTTCATCCCCGGGGTCCGACCGGGGCGCCCGACTGCCGAGTACCTGGACCGGGTGCTCTCCCGCCTGACCTTTCCGGGCGCCCTCTACCTCGGTGCGGTGGCGGCGTTCCCGACGATCCTCTTCAACAACGTAGGTGGCGGGTTCTTCTTCGCCGGCACCTCGATCCTGATCGTGGTCGGCGTCGCGCTCGATTTCGTGAAGCAGCTCGAAGCCCAGCTGATGATGCGGAACTACGAGGGCTTCCTCAAGTAGGTTGGCCCACCTGAACCTCATCCTGCTCGGTCCCCCGGGTTCCGGCAAGGGGACCCAGGGGGAGCGTCTGCAGGAAGACCTGGAACTTCCCTATTACGCGACTGGCGACATCCTCCGGGCTGCGGTTCGCGAGGGAACCGCGATCGGCCTCGAGGCGAAGGAGTTCATGGACCGGGGCGACCTCGTTCCGGACGAGGTGATCATCGGCGTTATCGCGGAACGGATCGCCTCCCCCGAGGCGGCCCACGGGTTCATCCTCGACGGCTTTCCAAGGACGCTTCCGCAGGCCGAGGCCCTTGAAGAGAAGCTCGACGAGATCTCGCTGCAGATCGGTGCCGTAATCCTGATCGACGTCCCCGATGAGGAGATCGTCCGGAGGCTCGGCGGACGCCGGGTCTGTACCGAGGCGGATCACGTCTACCACGTCGACTTCAACCCGCCGGAGAAAGAAGGCATCTGCGACATCGACGGGTCCGAGCTGGTGATAAGGGACGATGATTCCACCGAGACCGTCCGGAACCGGCTCGTCCAGTACCACGAGAAGACGGCCCCCCTGGTCGACTTCTACGAGAAGCAGGCGCTGCTCGATCGGGTCGACGGATCCCGGGCTCCAGACGAAGTCGCAGAGTCGATCCGGGCACTCATAGCGACCCTGAGCCTCGAAGAGGACAACTAGGGCCGACCGGCCGGGCCGGCACCAGTCGATGATCATCCGAAAGACGGAGGAGCAGATCGAGGAGATGGCCGCCGCCGGCGACCTCCATGCGCGTTGCATCGCGATGCTTCGATCCAAGATTGCTCCCGGGGTGACCACGGCCGAGCTGGACGAAGCGGCCGAGCGATTCATCGTCTCGGGAGGAGGGGTGCCGACCTTCAAGGGTTATCGGGGCTTTCCGGCCTCGATCTGCACCTCGCCCAACTCATTGGTCGTCCACGGGATCCCCGGGCCGTACGAGCTAGAGGAGGGCGACGTGATCTCGATCGATGTCGGGGTGACGCTGGACGGCTGGATCGCCGACGGTGCCTTCACAGCACCGGTGGGCGAGGTCGAGCCCGAGACCGGGCGCCTGCTCGAGGTGACCCACCAGTCGCTTCGCGACGCGGTGGGGATGGTCGAGCCCGGGAATCGGATCGGCGACATCTCCAATCAGGTCCAGACGACGGTCGAGTCGGCCGGCTTCTCGATCATCAAATCTCTGGTCGGCCACGGGATCGGTCGTTCGATGCACGAGGAGCCCCAGATCCCGAACTACGGCCCGGCCGGTAAGGGTCCGGAGATCGAGCCCGGGATGGTCTTCGCGATCGAGCCGATGGTCAATGCAGGGGGCCCTGGCGTCTACATCGATGACGACGGCTGGTCGGTCTTCTCGGAGGACGGCTCGATGGCCGCCCACTTCGAGTACACGGTCGCCGCCACCGAGGATGGGCCAAGGATCCTCACACCGTGGGACGAAGAGTGAGCCTTTTCGGCATGCCTGCTATTGTTTTCGGTCGCCCTCAGGGGTTGTTCTTCGCGCCCGGAGTCCGACTAATGGGACTCCCGGGAGATCTCTCGAAAAGGATTGTGGATCGTTGAAGGTCCGGGCCTCGGTAAAACCGATTTGCGAGAAGTGCAAGATCATCCGTCGCCGCGGACGGGTGATGGTGATCTGCGAAAACCCGCGCCACAAGCAGAGGCAGGGCTAGGCAGATGGCACGAATCGCAGGGGTGAACCTTCCCCCGAACAAACGGGCCGAAGTCGGCCTGACCTACATCTACGGGATCGGCCGCACCACTGCAGGCAAGCTGCTCGACGACGCAGGGATCTCGCGGGACACCCAGATCAAGGACCTGACCGAGCAGGAGGAGATCAAGCTTAGGGATGCGATCGAGGCCCTCGAGGTCGAGGGTGATCTCAGGCGCGATCGCTCCCAGAACGTAAAGAGGCTGATGGAGATCGGGTCCTACAGGGGATTGAGGCACCGTCGGGGCCTGCCCGTGCGGGGCCAGCGGACGAAGACCAACGCCCGGGCAAGGAAGGGTCCGAAGAAGACCACCGTCACCGGCCGGAAGAAGGCACCGGCCCCCAAGTAGGGCGGGTCTAGGCAGGCGGAGAAACAGAGCAGATGGCAGACGAAAAACCACAGAAGCCGAAGGGCAGGCGCCGCGCGAAGAAGAACGTCGCGGTCGGCCAGGCACACATCAAGAGCTCCTTCAACAACACGATCGTCACCCTGACCGACCTGGAGGGCAACGTGATCGCCTGGGAGTCGGCCGGAAGCGCCGGCTTCAAGGGATCGAGGAAGTCGACCCCGTTCGCCGCTCAGGTTACGGCCGATGCCGCCGCCCGCAAGGGGATGGAGCACGGCCTCCAGAAAGTCGAGGTTTTTGCGAAGGGCGCCGGCTCGGGCAGGGACACCGCAGTCAAGTCGCTCCAAGCCGCCGGACTCGAGGTGACCGGCGTCCGGGATGTAACCCCCCAGGCCCACAACGGCTGTCGCCCGCGCAAGCGGCGTCGTGTCTAGAGCCGGTCACGAAGACTTAACCGAGAGGGGCCGAGAGGCCCACCCTGACAAAGAAAGACGAAGGATCAAGACCCAGAGATGAGCACTGACTTCCAGGTTCCCAAGATCACTGCAGAGACGATCGACGATACGAAGGGCTCCTTCGCGATCGAACCCCTCGACAAGGGCTTTGGCTACACCTATGGCTCGAGCCTCCGTCGCGTGCTGCTCTCCTCGCTGGCCGGTGCCGCAGTCACCTCGGTCAGGATCGAGGGGATCTCCCACGAATTCTCGAACATCCCCGGGGTCAAGGAGGACGTCACCGACATCGTCCTCAACCTCAAGGACCTGGTGATCCGGATGCACACCGACGCTGACTCGGTCGAGGCACCGCTCGTCGTGACCGGACCCGGCGACGTGACTGCCGGCGACATCGACCTTCCGGCAGGGGTCGAGATCCTCAACCCGAAGGCCCCGATCGCAACCCTCGAGAAGAAGGTCAAGCTCGAGATGTACCTGACGATCGGCAGGGGCCGCGGCTACCGGCCGGCCGAGGAGAACAAGGACGAGGACCAGCCGATCGGAGTCATCCCGATCGACTCGATCTTCTCCCCGATCCGGCGCGTCTCGTACACGGTCGAGGCTGCCCGTGTCGGTCAGCGAACCGACTTCGACAAGCTGACCCTCGACCTGGAGACCGATGGATCGATCGAACCGAACACGGCCCTGAGGGAAGCCTCGGAGATCCTGATCAAGACCCTGGCGATCTTCACCGATCCCGACCGGGTCGAGGAGTTGACCGCGAAGGAGCCGGTCGTTGAGGCGATCGAGGCCGACGTCGCGATCGACGCCGGGCCCGATGGCGACATCCTGATCGACGAGCTCGAGCTGAGCGTCCGCTCCTACAACTGCCTCAAGCGGGCCGGGGTCGAGACGATCGGCCAGCTGGTCACCAAGTCGGAGTCCGAGCTCCAGGCGATTCCGAACTTCGGTCAGAAGTCGATCGAGGAAGTGATCGACACCCTGAAGGATCGCGGCTACCAGCTCCGGGGCGCCTGACCCGGAGGAGGGGATCTACCGGATGCGCCACGCAAAGAAGAGGAACAAGCTGGGTCGCGATTCGGCCCACCGAAAGGCGCTCTTGATGAACCTGTCTCGGGAGTTGATCCAGCACGAGCGGATCAAGACCAGCCAGGCGAAGGCGAAGGCGGCCAAGCCCGAAGTGGAGAAGCTGGTCACGCTCGCGAAGCGAGGCGACCTCCACGCCCGTCGCCAGGCACTGGCGACCCTTCGCCAGGACAAGTTCCTCGTCCACAAGCTGTTCGAGGAGATCGGCCCCCGCTACGCAGACCGGGAGGGTGGCTACACCCGCATCATCAAGCTCGGACCGCGCCGGTCGGACTCGACCGAGATGGTCTTCCTCGAGTTCGTCTGAGGGACGCCGCGGAGGCCGGGCCGTGACCTGGCGGATCGACTTGAGCTACGACGGCCTCCCCTTCCGGGGGTGGGCGTCCCAGGAGGGGCAGCTGACGGTTCAGGGGGAGCTCGAGGCCGCACTCGAGACCCTGCTCGGCGAGCCGGTCTCCCTGACGGTCGCCGGGAGGACGGATGCCGGCGTTCATGCCCTCGGCCAGGTCGCGAGCTTCGAGTTCGAAGGCGAGGTCCCGGAAGATGCCGTTCGGAGCCTGAATGGACTCCCCTCTCCGGCTATCTCCGTCGGCTCGGTAGGGCGGGCTGGGGACGGCTTCGATGCCCGGCGAGACGCCCGCTCCCGGACCTACTGCTACCGGGTGCTGGCCCGGCCGGAACCGAGCCCATTCGTCGAGGGGCGGGCCTGGTGGGTTTCGGGGCCGCTCGACCGGGGATCGCTCGAGCGGTGTGCTGCCGCCCTGGTCGGTGAACACGACTTCACCGCCTTCACGCCGACCGACACCTACCACCGAAGGTTCGAGCGGGTGATCGAGTCGGCCGCCTGGGTCGATGAAGCGACCTTCAGCCGGCCTGGAGGCGGAGACGCCGACCCCGGGATCCTCCAGTTCTGGATTACCGGGGACACCTTCATGCGGAGCATGGTCCGGGTCCTGGTCGGCACGATGGTCGAAGTGGCCTCGGGCGACCGTGGGGAGGATGACTTCGTCCGTCTCCTGGACGGGGCGCCACGGACCGAGGCAGGCCGTACGGCCCCCGCCGCAGGCCTCTACCTGGTCGAAGTCGGCTACTGATCCGGGCCGCCCCCTGCCATATCCTTGACCGGTGAAGATCCTCGTGACCAACGATGACGGGATCGGCGCCAGCGGGATCCAGGCGCTTCGACGCGAGCTGAGGCAGCTGGACGGCGTTACGGTCGACCTGATCGCCCCTGACTCCAATCGGAGTGCCTCGGCCCGGAGCATCACCACCCGCTCGCCACTCACGGTCGAGGAGGTCCAGTTCGAAGACGGGGATCTCGGTCATGCGACCGACGGCACACCGGTCGATTGCGTCAGGTTTGCCGAGGTCGGACTGCTCGGCGAGCCACCTGACCTGATCGTTTCCGGGATCAACCATGGCCTCAACCTGGGTGATGACGTCACCTACTCCGGAACGGTCGCGGCAGCCTTCGAAGGGGTCGTACTCGGGATACCGGCGATCGCGGTCTCGCAGCAGTCGAGAGAGATGGAGATGGACTACGGCCCGCGCCGCGACTACGATTTCGATCTCGCCGCCCGGTTCACGGCCTCGGTGGTCAGGGAACTCGGGGAGCACCCGCTCCCGGAGGGCACGCTGCTCAACATCAACGTCCCCGGTGGCGAACCGGAAGGGGTCGAGGTGACCAGGCTCGGCAAGCGCCTCTACCGGGATGAACTCGAACTGGTCGACGGGTCCGATCCCGGCTCCGGCAGGCGGACCTACAGGATCTACGGCTACGAGCCGGGGCTCGACGATGAGCCCGGGACCGACGTTGGGGCAATCGCCCGCTCCAGGCTCACGGTCACTCCGCTCCACCTCGACCTGACCCACCACGGCAGTCTCGAAGGTCTCAGGCAGCGTGACTTCGAACGGGTCCTGGAGGGCTCGCTTGGCTAGAGCGGAGGGTGCGGGTAGCGACGGTGGGGAACCGGTAGAGCGGCGGATCGCGGGGCTTCGGGAGGAGCTAAACCACCACATCTACCTCTACTACACGAAGGACAGCCCCGAGATATCCGACGAGGAGTACGACGAGCTCTACGCCGAGCTGGTCCAGCTGGAAGGGGAGAATCCGGAGCTGATCTCCGGTGACTCGCCGACCCAGAGGGTGGGGGCACCGCCGAGCGAGGGGTTCGAACCGGTCGAGCACGCGCTGCCGATGCTCTCGCTCGCCAATGCCCGGACGGCCGAGGAGATGCTGGCCTGGGAGAAGCGGATACGGACCCACCTCGAGCGCGAGGGAGTCGACCCCGGTCCGATCACCTACGTCACCGAGCCGAAGATCGATGGTCTGGCGATCTCCCTCACCTACGAGGACGGAAGGCTGGTCCGGGGGGCGACCCGCGGTGACGGACGCATCGGGGAGGACGTGACCAGGAACATCGAGACGATCGCCGGGCTGCCGAAGGAGATCGCCGATGCCCCTCCCCTGCTCGAGGTACGGGGCGAGGTCTACCTTCCCCTCGAAGCGTTCGCAGAGTTGAACGAGCGGAGGGTTTCCGAAGGGGAGGCAGCCTTCGCCAACCCGCGGAACGCGGCTGCTGGATCGATCAGGCAGCTCGACCCGAAGATCGCTGCCGAGAGGCCCCTTGCCGTGTGGGCCTACGGGATCGGGGCGACCGATGGAATCTCCTTCGATACCCATTCGGAGGAGATCGAGTGGCTGCGCAAGGCCGGCTTCCCGGTCAACCCGGACATCGCCGACCATGGGACGATCGAAGAGGTGCTCGAGCGGTGCGAGTGGTGGCGGGACCGCCGTGACGACCTCGACTTCGAGATCGACGGGGTGGTGATCAAGGTCGATCCCCTGGCGCTCTGGGAGGCTCTCGGCGCGGCCGGCCGGGAACCCCGCTGGGCGATCGCGTGGAAGTTCCCTCCGTCGACCGCGACCACTTTGCTGAGGGAAGTCGACTGGAACGTCGGCCGGACCGGACACCTCGTCCCATGGGCGTTGCTCGAGCCGGTCAGGGTCGGTGGCGTGACTGTCTCGACCGCGACCCTCCACAACGAGGAGGACCTTGCCCGCAAGGACGTCAGGGCGGGTGACGAGGTGATCGTCTTGAGGGCCGGTGACGTGATCCCCCAGGTCGTCTCGGCGGTGACCAGTGACCGGCCTAAGGGGAGGCGCAGGCCGAAACCCCCGGCGAAATGCCCGGCCTGCGGGACCGAGACGGTCAAGCCGGAGGACTCCGTCTTCACGATCTGCCCGAACCACAGGGGCTGCCCGGGACAGGCCTTCCAGCACCTCAAGCACTTCGTCCACCGGGGGGCGATGGACATCGAGGGACTCGGCGAGAAACAGGTCAAGCGGCTTCTCGACGAGGGGATGATCGCCGACGTCGCCGACATCTACACCCTCGAGAAGGACCGACTCGCCGAACTCAGCGGAATGGGTGATCTGTCCGCCTCGAACCTGGTCGCCGAGATCGAACGCTCGAAGGAGGTTCCCTTCCCCAGGGTGCTGTTCGCGCTCGGCCTTCCCGGGGTGGGGGCGGTCACCGCAGAGGCCCTTGCCGAGGAGTTCGGTGACATCGATGCGATCAGGGAGGCCGACCCGGAGGAGGTCGAGAGGACCGAGGGAGTCGGCCCGGTGATGGCGCAGCAGATCAACGAATCCCTGGCCGACGGGAAGACGTGGGAGATCGTCGAGAGGCTCAGGGGATACGGCCTCAAGCTCCGCCTGGACGAGGGGGAGCGCCGGGCCGAAGGCGGACCACTCGAAGGGGTTACGGTCGTCCTGACGGGTACTTTGCCGGACCTCTCCCGCGATGAGGCGGCAGCGCTGGTGAAGGCTGCCGGGGGGAAGGTGACCGGCTCGGTCTCGAAGAAGACCGACTTCCTGGTAGCCGGGGACAGTGCCGGCTCGAAGCTCGCCAAGGCGGAGTCGCTCGGAGTCCCGGTCCTCGATCGAGAGGGGCTCGACCGCCTGCTGGCAGGCGAGCTTTCGTCCGGGGATTAGAGACCGGCGATCAGCGCGGCGATCCGGTCCTGGGCGGACCTCGCCGAATAGGTGTCGGTGACCCCGTTCATCAGGATCGAGAAGGCAAAACGCCTTCCGGAGCGGTTGAAGCAGTAACCCGAAAGGGCACTTACCCCGGTCAGGGTCCCGGTCTTGGTCCGACACCGCCCCTCGGCGGCGGTACCCCTCATCCGGTAGGCGACCGTCCCCTCCCGACCGGCGATAGGTAGCGAGCGGTAGAAGCTGCCCCACCAGTCCTTCTCCCTCGCGTTGACCAGAAGCCGGGCGATCGCTTCGGCGCTGGCCCGGTTCGTGACGGTCAGCCCCGAGCCGTCGACCGGGGCCACGGTCGCCCCGAGGGAGCCTGCGAACTCCCGGACGACCCTGGTGCCGGCCCTCGTGCTGCCGCCCCGGCCCTCGGTTGCACCCAGCACCTTGACCAGCATCTCGGCGAAGAAGTTGTTCGAGTTGACGTTGGTCACCCCGGCCATCCAGCCCATGTCCTCGGACTGCTCGGCTGCCAGTGGTCGTGACCGAAGTGCGATGCCAGGTGTCTTGCCCAGGGCGACCCGGTCGGTGACCGAGACGCCGCGCTTCTTGAGGCGTTTGGCCAGGGTCCGGGCGGCGAGGCGGGCCGGGTTCGAACTGAACTCGGAGAGTCCGGCTCCGGTGAAGCCGGCATTGATCGAGAGGCCCGACAGGGGCCCGATCCAGGGGCTGGTCGCGAAACCGGAGTCGGCCACCCCCCGCAGCGGGTCGAAGACCGACTCGTCGCCGTAGACCCGACCGGTGACCCGCTTCAGCCCGGCCTTCCTCGCCTGGAGGGCAAGCGAATCGATGTCGGTTCCGGCGCCGCCGAGGTAGTTGTCCAGGAAGGGACCGGTCCCGAGGGCAGGGTCGCCCCCGCCCTTCAGGTAGAGGCTGCCCTCGAGGGTTCCCCTGGAATCGATCGTGCCATCGGTGAATAGCCTGGTCTGGACCCGGTACGAGGGGCCGAGTCGGCCGAGCACGGCGGCCGTGGTGAGGATCTTCGTGTTCGAAGCGAGCGACCTGGTTCGGTCGGGATTGAGGGCGCAGGCAGTCTCCCCGGACCCGAGCTCGAGCACGACGAGGGAGGGCGCCGAGTTCCCCTTACCGGCCTGTCGGCGCATCGCGGGACAGGAGCCGGCCACCGAGCGGGGGAGAGCAGGCGCGGCGAGCGGTGCGACCGGAGTGACAGCGGGGCGATCCGGATTGGGCAGGGGGCCTGCCGGGCCGGCGGTCGAGGCCCCGGGAAGCAGGGCAGGAATAACCAGCGCAGCCGGGAGCGCTCCCGCCGCGAGAAGCCTGCCGAGATCCCGCGTCAATGCCTTCATGGCCTCGCTGAATCTACCCGGGAGGCCGGCCTTTCGCTCTGGATCTGGCTTTTCGAAGCGCCGATTTCGTCTATCTGCCGACCGGCCTGAATCAAGTCCCGATGCCGCGAAGCGCTGGCTTCCCGCCCTCCGCCCGTCCCGTCGGATTGGCATACTGCCCGGGATGGGCAAGGTCGTCGACATCGACCGGCGTCCGAAGCGGCGCGGGTCGAAAAGGCGTAAGCGCCCCTCGAAGACCGCGCTGGTCCTCGGGGGCGGTGGGCTGACCGGTGGCACCTACGAGATCGGGGCCCTCCGGGCACTCGACCTGCTGGCCGTCAACGCAGGGGTGAACGACTTCGACATGTACGTCGGGACGAGCGCCGGGTCCTTCGTCGGCACGATGCTCGCCGCCGGGGTGACCCCGGACGAAATGCTCCGCGTCCTCACCGAGGAGGAGGGTGCACCGATCGAGCGGATGACCCAGAACACGATGCTTCGTCCGACCTTCGGCGAGTACGCGAGGCGAGCGGTCTCGCTACCGGCTCACCTGGCGGGCATGGCCCGCAACATGATCCCCAGGGCGAGGGACATCTCGGTGATGGACGTCGGCTGGGGCCTGGCGGAGCACCTGCCGACCGGCCTGTACTCGAACGAGGGCATAGAGGTCTACGTCCGGGAGGCGTTGGCGACCCAGGGAATCAACGACTCCTTCGACTCACTCCAGCGGGACCTCTACATCACTGCAACCGACATCGATTCCGGAGAGCGGGTGGTGCTGGGGGAGTCCGAGGGTCCGTGGAGCGGGGTACCGATCTCGAAGGCGGTCCAATGCTCGACCGCCCTGCCGTTGGTCTACGAGCCGGTCGAGGTGAACGGAAGGGTCCTGGTCGACGGTGGCATCTACTCGACGACCAACGTCGACGTTGCGGTAGACCGCGGAGCCCAGTTCATCGTCGTGGTGAACCCGCTCGTCCCCTACGTCAACGACCGGGAGGAGGGAATCCCGACCCCCGGAGGGAGGGAGGTCACACGGATTGCCGACATGGGTCTGCCGGCGATCGCCAACCAGACCTTCAGACTCCTGGTCCACCAGCGACTGAAGATGGCGGTCCAGTTCTGGAACGAGAAGTACCCCGGTGTCGACATCCTGCTTATCGAACCCGAGATGGACGACGAGCTGATGTTCGGCACCTCGATCATGGATTACTCGAGCCGTCTGGCCGTGGCCGCGCACGGGTTCGAGTCGGTTACGGCCAGGCTGGCCGACAACTATGACGAGTTCAAGCAGATCACTGAACGCCACGGACTCGAGATTTCGGCAACCCGTCTGCGAAAGGTGATTCGGGCGGTCAAGGAGCAGGAGCCGACCGAGGCATCGGTCTGGCGCCGGATCTTCGACCAGACGACCGGCTCGCTGCTTCGCCAGACCGGGGCCGATCGAACCACGGGCTGAGCGGGCCGTACCCCGCCGACCGGATCAGTTCGCGTAGAGCTCTTCGATCTCGGCCGAATGGATCTCGGCGATCACCGGCCGCTTCAGCTTGAGGGTCGGGGTCAGCTCGCCGGCCTCCTGAGTCAGATCCTCGGGGAGGATCTTGATCTTCTTGATCTGCTGGACCGGGGCGAGATCCCCGTTCACCTGGTCGACGTGGGCCTCGATCGAGGCAACGACCTCCGGATCGCGGTAGAGCTCGGCCGGGTCCTTGCCGTTCTCCTCGGCGTAGGAGACGGCGGCCTCCGGGTCGATCGTCACCAGGGCAACCAGGTACGGCCGCTTGTCCCCGATCACCACGCACTGGGCGACCAGGGGGTGGCGCTTGACCTGTGCCTCGATGTTCACCGGGGTGATGTTCTTGCCGCCCGCGGTGATGATGATCTCCTTGATCCGGCCAGTGATCGAGACGAACCCATCTCCGTCGATCGTTGCGATATCACCCGTATGGAGCCAACCGTCGCGAATCGTCTCGCGGGTTGCCTCTTCGTTCTTGTAGTAGCCCTTGAACACATTCGGGCCCTTGACGAGCAGCTCACCCTCGTCCGAGAGCTTGAGCTCGACCCCAGGGAGGGCCCTGCCGACCGTGCCGACCTTCGACTTTCCGGGAAGGTTGGTCGTGCCACCGGTAGAGGTTTCGGTCATCCCCCATGCTTCGTAGACCGGTACTCCGGCTGCGTGGAAGAAGGTGATGATCTCGGGGTCGATCGGTGCCGCACCGGTCAGGGCCAGCTCGACGTTGCCACCGAAGATGTCCCGGACCTTGCTCAGCACGAGCTTGTCCGCGATTCCGTGCTTGAGCTTGGTCAGGGCTCCCGGTTCGCGGCCGGCCTCGATTGCCTCGTTGTATTCGGTTCCGACCCCGATCGCCCAGTTGAAGATCGCTCCCTTGAGTCCCCCTTCGGCCCCGCTCGCCTTGGCGATGTCGTGGACCTTCTCGAATATCCGTGGAACGGAAGGGAAGTTCTCCGGCCTGACCTCGGCCAGGTTGGGGATGATCTTGGTCGCGTCCCGCTCCCAGTAGGCGAGGCAGCCCCCGACGTCGATCACGCCGTACTGGAGGAGGAGCGCGAAGACGTGGGCAAGTGGCAGGTAGATGTAGGTCTTCTCGCCGGGCCCCAGGATGTCCACCTCGTCAGCCATGTCGAGCATCGCCCGATAGTTGCCGTGGGAGATCAGGCAGCCCTTCGGCGGCCCGGTGGTACCGGAGGTGTAGACGATCTTGCAGAAGTCATCCGGGGTGACCTCGGAGATCCTCTGCTCCAGGGCCGCGCGGTCCCCGTCGGCACCCTTTCTCTCCAGCTCCTCCATCGCGGTCGCATCTTCGGCCGATCCGATCATCATCACGATCAGCTCCAGCTCCGGGAGCGAGTCCCGGATTTCCCGGATCTTGGCCAGCTGGGTGTCGTCTTCGACGATCACGACCCGTGATCCCGAGTGCTCGAGTACGTACTGGCACTCTGCGGGGGAATTGGTCTGGTAGATCGGGACGACGGTCGCCCCGGCCGACATGGCCCCGAGGTCGGCGATCGTCCACTCCGGTCGGGTGTTGCCCAGAATCGCCACCCGGTCGCCACGCTGGACCCCCCAGTCCATCAGGCCGAGGGCCAGGTTCTCCACCCGCGTGAGGGCATCCGAGAAGGTTGCGGTCTGCCAGGTGCCAGCCTCGGTCTTGAACATGAAGACATCCGCGTTCGGATGTTCGGCTGCGGACGCCTTGAGCAGGTCGGCCAGGGTGTTCGACTTCGTGGCGGCTGTCGCGGTGGTGGTCAACGGGTCTCCCTTCGTCACGTTTTCCATTCCCCCCGTGCGGTGGTAACCCCTCTATACCGGGTTCGGCACGTCGATGAATTCCGATTCGATGCCGAACTCCTGGGCCACCAGAAGCCCGAGATCTCTTACCCCGGGCACCTCGGTCGCGTAATGACCGGCCGCGATGAAGTGTATCCCGCCTTCCTTTGCATCGGCCATCACATGCTCGGCTGGCTCGCCGGTGATGAATGCGTCGAGCCCTAGTCCGATCGCCTGGTGGATCGAGGAGGCTCCTGCGCCGGTCACGACTCCGACCGTCTCGATCTGTTCCGGTCCGGAGTCGAACACCAGGGGATCACGTCCGCCGGTCGCCTCCCGGACCCGTCCTGCCAGCTCTTCGACCGTGATCGCCCCTGGCAGGCGGCCGACCATTCCGACGTAGCTGCCCCTGGCCTCCCCTAGGGCCGCAGTCTCCGGCTCGGCACCGATTTCCCGGCAGATCAGGGCGTTGTTGCCGATCTCCCGGTTCGCGTCGAGGGGAAGGTGGTAGCCGGCGATCGAGAGGTCGGAATCGAGCGCCACCTTCAGCCTCGCCGCCATCGCTTCGGTCAGCGCCCGAGGGTGGAATTCCCAGAAGAGCCCGTGATGGCAGATCAGCATGTCCGCTTTCGACCGGACTGCGGCCTCGATCGATTCGAGATGGGCCGAGACTGCGGTCGCCACCTTCCCGACTTCCGGGGTGCCCGGAACCTGGAGCCCGTTCGGTCCGTAGTCGTCGAATGAACCGACATCGAGCAGCTCGTCGCAGAAACCGATTATCTCGTCACGATTCGCCACCCGGCGACCATACTGCCGGACCGGCTGTCGGGTCCGATCGGATGGCCCGTAGGATGTGTCTAGTGGCCGAGACCGAGAGAACCGGCGCAGCCGCACCTGCGGGAGAGGGCGACGTCTTCATCGAGTCGCTGATGGATACCGACCTCTACTCGATCGGGGCCTGGTTTTCCGACACCAACCCCGAGCTGGTCGAGGAGCTGATCGAACTCAGCCTGGAGATCGAGGAAGCCGGCCTGAGGCGCTACTCGGAAGAGAGCGGGGTCGAACTCGAGGAAGCCTTCCGAACCCTGTTGACCGGCCTGGCCGTTCGGTACTACAAGTCGGTCGCTGGGTGAACGGGCAGCAGGGCACGGGATCGCCGACCGGAGCCCGGCCGGGCCGGATCTGGATCCTGCTCGCCCTGGCCGTAGCCGGGGGAGCCCTGTTGATCGGGATCATCGGGTTGGCGACCAAGGAGCCCTCCAACGAGTACGTGAGGGTCGAGGGAACGACCGACGCCCAGCGGATCTTCGGAGGGGTACGCCAGCTCGGTGACCGGCTCGGTTTCGGTGACGCCCCGGTCCAGATCCAGTACTTCACGGACGTCCAGAGCATCCCGGGAGGGGAGAACTTCCTCGCGGTCGTTCCGGACCTGGTCGAGACCGAGGTCCGGAATGGCGACGTCCAGATGCTTTTCAGGAACCGGTCGCTGACCCGCAACCCGACTCAGATCAGCTTCTACGGGGTCGAGGCGGCTGCGGCCCAGGACGCGGGCTGGAACTTCGCGTACCTGATGGTCCGAAACTTCGACCTGGCCGAGGAGGCCGGCACGATCGACGAGGAGCTCCTCTCGGACCTGGCCGGAGGGATCGAGCGACTCGAACTGCCCATCTGGAAGAGGGATTTCGAGCGGGGAATCGAGCCCGACAGCGAAACCACCAGGAGGCTGGAGGAGTACGACAAGATCTCGATCGACCTGGGACTGCGGGCCGAACCGGCGATGGTGGTAGCTGGACCCTCAGGAACGGAAGTGCTTCAGGACTCGCCAGGACTGAACCGGGTCCGCACCGCGATCGAGGCCGTTCGGTAGTTCGCCAGGCCTCGCCGGTCCGGTAGGGTCACTCCGCTCGGGGCGTGGCGCAGCCTGGTAGCGCGCACCGTTCGGGTCGGTGAGGTCCCCGGTTCAAATCCGGGCGCCCCGATAGCGCCGGCCCGGTCGGGTCGGTCCACCCCTCCGACCTGGTCGGGTCCCCCTCCACAACGGTCGGCCGTTTGGCGCTACGATCACCTCGCCTTGGAGGAGCGCCCCGACCTCACCTGGATCTTTGGCTCGTCCCGCAGCGGCTCGACCTGGCTGCTCCGAATGCTTCGGCACCATCCCGACGTCATCGGGATAAACGAGACCGGCTTGGGCCACCACCTCGGCGTCTGGCGCCCGATCGCCCTCGCCTGGCAGTCGGTCGAGCCGCCTCCGCTCACTACCTTCAAGGCGATCAAGGAGGACCGTCGCGACTACTTCTTCAACCGGGAGTACGAGGAGGTCTGGCAGTCCGGACTCGAGCGGCTGTTCCACGACCGCCTGATCCACCAGCTCGATGGGGACCGCCCCGACTGGCGGGATCCGCGGACCCGGGTCGTGGTCAAGGAGCCGGGCGGGTCCCACATGGCCTCCGAGCTGATCTCGATCACCCCCGGCTCCCGGCTGGTCTTCCTGCTCCGCGACGGTCGCGACGTAGTCGACTCCTGGCTGGATGCCTACCGGGAGGGAACCTGGGCCTCGACCGACGGTGCCTACGCCGTGACCCAGGAGGACCGAATCGGGTTCATCCGGTGGCAGGCCGCAGTCTGGAAATACCGGACCGAGGCAGTTCAGGCAGCTTACGACGCCCACGAGCCCGACCGCCGGCTCAAGGTTCGCTACGAAGACCTGCTGGCCGATCCAGAGACAGTGGTGCCGGAGATCCTCGGAGTCCTGAACCTCGACCGGGACCCCGAGCTGGTCTCGAAGATCGTCGAGGCCGAAGCCCATCACAACGTTCCGGATGAGGAGAAGGGGAGTGGACGCGAGATCAGGTTCGCCAAGCCCGGCTCCTGGCGGGACCACATGACTGCGGAAGAAGTCGATGCGATGGAGGCCGTGTTCGGGGAAAGGCTGACTGCCAATGGCTACGTCTGAGACCGGCTCGGAGGGGGGCGGCGAGAAGGGAGGCGGTCTCTCGGCCGGCGGCTGGAAGGTCTCGATCTTCGTGCTGGCGATGGCCAGCCTGGTCACGGCGATCGACCTGACGATCATCTCGGTCGCCCTGCCGACGGTCGAGGATGACCTCGGACTCACTCCCTCTGAGGGCCAGTGGGTGGTCAACGCCTACCTGATCGCCTTCACCGTTCTGCTGATCCCGGGGGGCATGCTGGGGGACCGGATCGGCCAGTTGAGGGGAATGAACATCGGCCTGGTCGTATTCGGAGTCGGGTCGCTGATGTGCGGCCTGGCCACGGACGCCCCGATGATCGTCGGCGGCCGGGTAGTTCAGGGCATCGGTGCCGCGATCCTCATGCCATGCATCCAGGCCCTGGTTACCCGAGTAGCCCCGGAGGGAAAGACCGGGACGGCTTTCGGCGTCTACGCGGCGGTCAGTGCGGTCGGGCTCGCCGTCGGCCCGTTGGTGGGCGGGGCCATAGTCGACCTCGTCGCCTGGGAGTGGATCTTCCTCGTCAACCCGATCATCATCGCTCCGCTCCTGATCCTCAACCACGTCTTCCTGCGAGCAGCAGGGGAGGGGATCGACCGCAACAAGAAACGCCTGGTCACGATGGAGATGCTCAAACGGCCTTCGCTCCGTGCCGGCCTGTTCCTGATCTTCTGGATTCGGCTGCCTTTGATCTGGGTCTTCAAGTTTTATATTTAGTGATTTATTATCGCGCTTTAGGTTTTGTTGCAGTTTTTAGCT
>JBMSXD010000021.1:0-17445 GCA_049425265.1 Solirubrobacterales bacterium | reverse complement strand
CCCCCCCGTCGGGCCCTTGATCAAGCGACGACGATCCTCGATCGGGTTCGGAAGCCCTTTCGCGTCGAGTTCTCGAACTCGGCCGGTCACGCTGCCGAGCTCGCGACGCTTGCCGTCGAGCTCGGGGAGACGCCCGTCGCCGTCGGGGGTGACGGGCAGGTAGCCCGCGTCGCCGAGCCGCTTGTCGGTACAGATCGCGTGATGGGGATCCTTCCAACCGGCCGGGGCAACGACCTTGCCCGGGGGCTGGGCATCCCGACTCGACCAGATGATGCCGTCCGCACCATCCTCGATGGAATACCGAAGCGAATCGATGTGGGCCAGGCCGACGGGAGCCGGTTCCTTGGTATCGCCTCGGTCGGGTTCGACTCCCGGGCCAACGAAATCGCGAACCGAACCACCTGGCTTCCCGGTACGGCGGTCTATGCCTGGGCCGCTCTGCGGGCCCTGGTCGGATGGAGGGCCGTCCGTTTCACGATCACGACTGATGGTCATCCGCAACGGATCCAGGCCCATACGGTCGCGGCCGCCAACAATGCCTTCTACGGGGGTGGGATGAAGATGGCACCCGGGGCTTCGGTCTCGGACGGCTTCCTCGATCTGATCGTGGTCGGTGACGTCTCGAGGCTCCGATTCCTGGCGAACTTCCCCAAGGTATTCCTCGGCCGTCACGTCGATGGGGCCGAAGTCACCTGCAGAAGGGTAAGGGAGGTGAGGATCGAGGCTGGCGCCCCCCTCACCGTATTCGCAGACGGAGACCCACTGACAGAGCTTCCGGCAACGATCAGGGTCCTTCCGATGGCCCTCTCGATCCTCTGCCCGGAAGGGAGCAGAGTTGCCTGACCTGAGGGCATCGCTCGCCCGCACAATCGGGGGCCTGAGCCGCATCTCCGGCCGGGGAGGCGGGACCACCCTCCCGGGAAGGGCGATGCTGGCGATGGACCCGAAGGCCCTTCGGCGGCTTGGCAGCCAGCTTGCCGACGGCTCCGTTCTGGTGAGCGCAACGAACGGGAAGACGACCACCGCGTCGATGCTTTCCCGAATCCTCGAGTCCTCCGGTCAGACGGTATTGGCCAATGGTGCGGGCTCGAACATGCCATGGGGTGTGGTCACCGCCCTTCTGGGTGATCGGGATGCCCTCGGTCTCTTCGAGGTCGACGAGGCCTGGCTCCCCGAAGTCGCGGGCTCGCTCGATCCCCGGGTGATCATCCTCGGCAACCTGTTCAGGGATCAGCTGGACCGTTACGGTGAAACCGAGTCGATTGCCTCCCGCTGGTCTGAGCTGGTGGCCGGGTTTGGGACCGAGACCGTACTCGCGGCCAACGCCGATGACCCGCTGATCGCGTCCGTCGGAGAAGGTTCCCATGGGCGCGTCATCTATTTCGGGATCGAAGATCCGGGGATCTCCCTCGGTGCACCTCCTCATGCGGCCGACGCGAGGAGGTGTCGCAGTTGCGGTTCCCGTCTTGTCTTCGAGCGCGCCTACCTCGGCCATCTCGGTGAATACCACTGTCCATCCTGTGGAAGGACCCGTCCGAAACCGGACCTGATCGCCTCCGAGGTGGAACTGCGCGGGGCAGAGAGCGTCGCGGCCACCCTCACCTATGGATCGGACCGCTACGGACTCGAATTGCCGCTACCCGGTGTCTACAACCTCTACAACGCCCTCGCAGCCATCGCCGGGGCCGTGGCGGTCGGCGTCGACGTCCCGACGGCCCTGCTCGCGCTCGAGACCCTTCCCCCCGTCTTCGGTCGGGCAGAGGAGGTTCGGCTTCCGGAAGGCGAGGCCCGAATCTTCCTGGTCAAGAACCCGGTGGGGACGAACGAGGTGCTTCGTTGCCTCGATGATCAGGCGGGGCCGCTCGATCTCTGGATCGCACTGAACGACCGTATCGCCGACGGACGCGACGTTTCCTGGATCTGGGACGCTGACTTCGAGAAGCTCGCGGGCCACACCCGCTCGGTGGTCTGTTCGGGCACCAGGGCTGCCGAGATGGCCGTCCGCCTCAAGTACGCCGGGGTCCCGTCGGACTCGATTCGCGTGGACAGCGAGGTAGGCAGATCGATGGTTTCGGCCACGGGGAGTGCTACGGGAACCCTCTACGCCCTCCCGACCTATACGGCGCTTCTTGAGCTGAAGGACTTCCTTGCCGCGGAACGGGACCTCCAACCCTTCTGGGAGGCCTCGAATCCGTGAGCCAGGCCGTTCGAGTACTGACCCTCTATCCGGACGAGCTCAACATCTACGCCGACCGGGGCAACCTGCTGTTCCTCGAGAAACGATGCGAATGGCGTGGCCTAGGGTTCGAGTCGAAGGGCGCGGGGCCCGGTGAGTCGTTCTCGCCTGATGACGCCGACCTGATCTACATCGGTGGTGGGCAGGACCGTGACCAGGAGGGAGTCTCGGCCGATCTGCTCGAGACGAAGGGAGAGGCGCTTGCTGCCTTCGTGGAAGCGGGCAAGCCGCTGGTCGCTGTCTGCGGTGGGTATCAGCTCCTCGGGAGGGCATGGTCCTCGGGAGATGGCCGGGAAAGGGAAGGCCTGGGGATCTTCGACGTGAGGACGGTGCGCGGTCCAGGGGAGCGGCTGATCGGGGCTGCCGCAGTCGAGGTCGACTTTGCGGGCGAGCGCCTGGTCGTAGCTGGCTTCGAGAACCACGCCGGGAGGACACACCTCGAGAAGGACGCAACCCCCTTCGGGACGGTGATCGCGGGATACGGAAACAACGGTGAAGATCGCACGGAAGGGGTGCGACGGCATTTCTCGATCGGCACCTATCTCCACGGCCCACTCCTGCCGAAGAATCCCCGCCTTGCTGACCTCCTGCTGGCCGTCGCCCTCTCACCTGGGGATCCGAGGCCCTCAGACCTGATGCCGCTCGACGATGTCCTCGAGGGGGCGGCTCGCCAGGAAGCGCTCGACGCAGCCTTCAGGAGCCGGAAGAGCCGAAGCCGTCGCCACCGCGCTCGGACGGGCTGAGTTCGTCCGCCTCGACCGGCACTGAATCGACGTACGGCACGATCATCAGCTGGGCAATCCTGTCCCCCTCGCTGACCCGGAAGATCTCTGCCGGATCGGTATTCAGCAGCAGGACTCCAACCTCCCCCCGGTAGCCCGAGTCGATCAAGCCAGGGGAGTTGACCAGGGCGATTCCGTATCGATCCGCAAGGCCCGAGCGAGGCAGCACGAGTCCGGCGTGGCCCGCCGGGATCTCGACGGCGATCCCGGTCCCTATCTTCCACCTCTCCCCCGGTCCGATGTGGGCATCCTCTGCAGCGTGGAGGTCGAGTCCGGCATCCCCGGGATTTGCCGCCTCGGGCAGTCGTCCGGATGGGTTGAGCCTCTTGAACCTGATCTCCATGGCGACCTGAACCGTACCTTCAGACGGCAAGGTCCGCGAAGCGGTGTACCTGGCCGGCCGGAAGATGGGCGCTGACCCGGACCCCACCCGGCTCGTCGGTCCGTGACAGGCCGAGGGCGATCTCATGTAGCTCGCTCAATCTCGATCCCTCCGAGTATGGAACGAGAAGATCGACCGACTCCATACCCATCTCGACCACATCCCTGATCGATTCCTTGAGTGCAGGTATCCCCTCCTTGGTCCGGGCGGAGACCTGAATGGCGGTCGGCCAGGTGAAGCGAAGCTCGTCACGCTCCGTCGGAGAAAGCAGGTCGACCTTGTTGAGCACGGTGACCCGTGGCTTGTCATCGGCACCGATGTCCCTGAGTACCGCCTCGGAGGCATCGAGCTCACGTCGCATCCGGTCGGGCCCACCCGAGGAATCGACGACGAACAGCAAGACATCGGAGAGGACCGTCTCCTCGAGGGTCGCCCGAAAGGCATCAACCAGCTGATGCGGGAGCTTTTCGATGAACCCGACCGTGTCCGTCAGAAGGAAACGTGCGCCTCCATGCTCGAAGGAGCGGGTCAACGGGTCGAGGGTATGGAACGGACGGTCACCGACCTGCACCGGGCAGTTGCAAAGGGCGCCGAGCAGGCTCGACTTTCCTGCATTGGTGTAGCCAGCGAGGGCGATCTGCGGCAGCTCACTCCGCTGCCGACGCTTTCGCATCACCCGCCTCGTCCTCTCGACGCCGTCGATCTTGCGCCGAAGCGAGGCGATCCGGTCCCGGGCCAGGCGCCGGTCGGTTTCGATCTGGGACTCACCCGGACCCCTCGTCCCGATGCCCGCCCCGAGTCGTTCGAGGTGGGTCCAGAGGCCCCTCATCCGAGCCAGGTTGTACTCGAGCTGGGCCAGCTCTACCTGGAGCTTGCCTTCCGAGGAGCTGGCATGCGAGGCGAAGATGTCGAGGATGATCGCCGTCCGGTCGATTACCGGCAGGCCGAGCAGTTTCTCCAGATTTCGTTCCTGTCTCGGTGCCAGCTCGTCATCGCAGGCGATCAGGTTCGCGCCACTTCGTTGAACCTGCTCGACCAGTACCTCCAGCTTGCCTCGACCGAAGTAGCGATCTGGGTCCGGCTCAGAGCGCTGCTGGACCACTTCGCCGACCGGTGCTACCCCGCCAGCGAGAAGAAGCTCGGACAGCTCACCGAGGCCGTTCGCCCCGCCGCTGTCGACCGCGATCATCATCGCCCTCTGGCGGGCTCTGCCGTTGATTCCCCCTGTCGAGGGTCCCGATCCGTTACCTGAAGATCCTGCCAACGAGCCCATACTACGCCCCTGTCCGGTTCAGGCCAGGTGCTCGCGCATCCTCTCGAGTGCTTCCTCGAGTCGCTCATCGGGTGTGGTCAGGGAAATCCTGAACCAACCTTCCCCGCTCTCCCCGTACATCGAACCGGGGGAGATGATTACCGAGGCCTCTTCGAGGACCTTCTCTGCGAACGAAGTCGATGTCTCGCCCTCGGGGACGGGCGCCCATACGTAGATCGTTCCGCGAGGGCTCTCGACGTCCACACCGATCGTGGCGAGGGTCTCGACGACGAGATCCCTTCTCCGGGCATAGACGACGTTCATCTCCTCGACCATCCCGTGACAATCACGGAGCGCAGTCACGCCGGCAAGCTGGATCGCTTCGAACAGTCCCGAGTCGACGTTCGTCTTCAGCCTCCAGTAGGTATTGATCGCCTCGGGGTTGCCGACGACTGCACCTATCCTCCAACCGGTCATGTTGTAGCCCTTCGAAAGGGAGAAGACCTCTATCCCGACATCCATCGCTCCAGGGGTCGCCAGGAAGCTGGGAGCGACGTAGCCGTCGAAGGTCGTCTCGGAGTAGGCGTTGTCATGGACCACGAGGATCTCGTGTTCCCTCGCGAACTCGACCACCTGCGGGAATAGACCCTCCGGAGCAACGGCTCCGGTGGGGTTATTCGGGTAGTTCAGGAAAAGTATCCGAGCCGATCCGGCATCCTCCTCGGAGATCGAGTCGAGATCTGGGGCAAACCCACGGTCGGGCAGAAGGGGGACCGGAACGGGCCGTGCCCCTGCGAGGATCGGCCCGCCGGTATAGACCGGGTACCCGGGGTCGCTGGCGAGGGCGACATCCCCTGGGTCCAGGAAGGCGAAGCAGAGGTTGTAGATAGCCTCTTTCGCGCCAAGGGCAGGGATGACGCCATCGTCGACATCGATCTCGACTCCGAAGCGGTTGGAATAGAAATCCCCGACCGCCTCTCGATACTCCTGGCGGCCCCGATTTGTCGGGTACTTCTGGTTTTCGTTGACGCCGACGGCCTGCCGCATCGTCTCGACCACGGGATCGAAGGTCGGCATATCGGGGTCGCCGATTCCGAGGCTGATCACGTCAACCCCCTCTTCGCGCATCTGGGAGACCTTGCGCTCGAGTTCGGCGAACATGTAGGGGGGCATTGCCTCTAGACGGCGGGATGGATCTGTCAGTGACACAACTGGCCTTTCTGTCGGTCTTCAGTCCTGAGTCTCAGCTAGACGGCGAAGGAACTCGGGTGAAGTCTGACCGCTGAAGACCGGCTCCGCGGGGCCGGTCAGGGTTACCTCGAGCTCCCCGGATACATCGACCTCCAGTCGACCACCGTCGAGTTCCACCTCGAGACTCGGCGGAGCTCCATCGAGGTGCGCGGCGATGGCTGCACCGATCGCTCCCGTGCCGGAGGAGAGGGTCTCACCCACCCCCCGCTCGAAGATCCTCGCCCGGACCTGGGACCCGGAACTGCGGTAGAAAGAGACATTCGTCCTGTTCGGAAAGATCGCGCTGTTCTCAATCTCCGGGCCGATGGACTTAAGGTCGAGCGAAGCCAGGTCATCATCGACTTCAATCGCACATTGGGGGTTACCGATAGAGACGTGACGGAAGCTCCACTCCCTCCCACCAGCCTTGACCGTCCCACGACCGTCATCACTCCCATCGGGATAGTCGACCGAAACGGTCGACGCTGCTCCCATCGCCACCGAGCACCTGCCATCTTCGAGGATCGTCGGGGTTATCGGCCCTGCCTTGGTTTCCACGGTGAAGGTGTCGGTCGAGGCCCAGCCCCTGAGGCGGAGGTAGAGGACGGCCTGACGCACCCCGTTACCGGAGAGCTCGGCCTCCGAGCCATCGGGATTGAAGATCCTGAGGGAAGCGATTGCATCGGGCTCCTCGCTCGGCTCGACCAGGACCAGACCATCACCACCGAGCCCCAGGTGGGGATCGCAGATCAGCTTGACCCGATCAGGCGTAAGTCCCACGGGAAGCTCGTCCCCCTCGAGGATCAGGTAGTCGTTTCCAAGCGCCTGCCATTTCTCGAAGATCATCGAGGAAACCGTATTGGTGCCAACGGGCTCATGCCCGCTCGCTGGGAGCCTGCTCGATGGCTTCGAGGATCAGCTTCGCGACCTCACCGTCGGGCAGCCCCGTTCTGTCGATCGGGATCAGATCCTCATCGCGCCGGATCCAGGTCTCCTGACGTCGGGCAAGGGCGAGGTGCCGCCCGACGACGGCATCGAGATCTCCCGCGGCGAACTCATCGATCCCAACTGCCCTGGCGGCGGTTCGCGAGGCTCTCCCTGAGAGGACTCTCCTTGCCTCCGAAGGGGCCCCGGATGCGGCCATCGAATCGACCCGCCCTTCGATTCGGGACCGTAGTTCGCTCTGGTCGCATCCCAGCCCGAAGAGGAGGGACCGCCTCCTCATCGACGCACTCCATAGTCCGCCACCCTTGCGCGAGGGCGGAGCCGGCTCCTGACCCGATCTCAGTAGTCCCAGATAGCGACTGACCCGCTTCCGGTCTTTCGGGTGGACCCAGTCCGAATAGGGCTCGGGTAGCTGCCGGTGGAGCTCCTCCGGCCCCAGCTCTTCCAGCTCCCGTGCGACTGCCTCTTCGACTTTCGAAGGCACCGGGGGGCGCAGCTCGAGCTCGGTCAGCGCTGCCCTCATGTAGAGGCCGCTCCCGCCGATCAGGATCGGCCACCTTCCGGCGGAGAGTGCCGAGTCGATCTCTGCGTGGGCCTGGAGCGCAAACTCGCCCACGCTGTATTCCTGCTCGATCGGGACGATCCCGATCAGGCGGTGTTCGAGACGCCTTTCTTCGCTCGGCGTGGGCGCCCCGGAGAGAACCGACATCCCCCGATACACCTGCATCGAGTCACAGTTGATTGCGACTGCACCCCCCCGCTCGGCTGCCAGGAGCGAAGCGAGCTCGACCGCCACCCCGGTCTTGCCAACACCGGTCGGACCTGCGAGGGCGACGACCAGGGGATCGGGTAGCCGACCGGCTGCGGCCTCAGGCAATGGCCCTGCTGGACAGGACTTCGGTGCCCCGGAGGCTCTGGGATGTAGTCGAGTCGATCTCCACATCCACGAGCTGACCAACTTCCCCGGTCCCTTCGAAGACGACTGTCCGGTTCTGTCGGTTCCGTCCCCGCAGGGCCGCAGGGTCCCGTCGCGCCCTCCCCTCGACCAGGACCTCTACGGTCCTGCCCTCGAATCTTCGGGCACGCTCCGTCGCCCGCGACTGGACGAGTTCGACGAGCCTTGCCATTCGTTCCTTCTTCACCGAATGCGGGACCTGTTCCGGGAGGTCGGCAGCTTCGGTTCCCCTCCTCGGCGAGAACAGGAAGGTAAAGGCACCGTCGTACCCGACCTCGTCGACGACCTCGAGCGTCTCCTGGAAGTCGTGCTCGGTCTCACCGGGAAAGCCGACGATGATGTCGGTGGTCAGGGAGCAGTCGGGGAGACGTTCTCGAATCATCGCCACACGGTCGAGGTACCGTTCCCGGCTGTAGGTCCGACGCATCCGCTTCAGCACGCCGGAAGAACCCGACTGCAGGGGGAGGTGGATGTGCTCGCAGAGCGCGTCGAGGGTCGCATGGGCCTCGATCACGTCCTCTCGCATGTCTTTCGGGTGCGGACTCGTATACCGAATCCGGTCGAGGCCATCGATTCGATCCAGCTCGACCAGGAGGTCGGAGAAACCGATCCGCTCTCCCTTAGCGAGGTCCCGGCCGTAGCTGTTCACGTTCTGGCCGAGGAGGGTGATTTCCCTGACTCCTTCACCCACCAAGAGCTCCGCCTCCTCGAGGAGGTCACCCGGCCTCCTCGACCTCTCCCGTCCACGGGTCGAGGGGACGATGCAGTAGGAGCAGGCACAGTTACATCCCTGCGAGATCTGGAGCCATGCCTGGAACTTTCTCTCTCTCCGCATCGGAAGGTCCCCCGAGAATCCCTCGAATTCGAAAAAACCCTGGGCCGAGATCGAGTCCGAGGCGAGGAACTCCGCCAGTCGGTGGATCTGGCCCGGCCCGAAGGCGACGTCTACGAAGGGAAAGCGCCGGAAGACCTCGTCCTTGACCGACTGGGCCCAACAACCGCCAACCCCGACGATCCGGGATGGATCTTCCGTCTTCAGGCGCTTTGCTTCCCCGAGGTGGCTGACGAACCGGTTATCGGCGTTTTCACGGATCGAGCACGTGTTGAAGAGGATCAGGTCAGCGCCGTCTCGTTCGGTCGCCTCCCGATAGCCCAGACCGGCCAGCATTCCCTTCATCCTTTCGGAGTCGTGCTCGTTCATCTGGCACCCGAAAGTGGTCAGGTGATAGGTCTTCATGGCGACGGAGGTTAGCGCCGCGGGTCAGGCAGTGGGTCAGGTGCCGTCTGGTGGACGGAGGGGCTGGATCGATGCTTCCTCACCGATCACATCCTTCTTGTGCTCCTCCCTCTCCTTCTGCTCCTCGACCGAGAGCCGCACCGCATAGGTCGCAGTGCCGACCACGAGGAGGGCCGTCAACGCGACCAGTCCGATCATCGCCTTGCGGCTCGGAAAGCCCTCCTTCCGTAGACCGATCAGCGATACGACCACCGCCAGAATCGCGAGGGCGATACCGAAGAAGAGGAAGAGGTTCTTGACCAGCATCGGAGGCGATCCTACCTGTTGGGGCCGGAGGCAGACTCCCCGTCAATCGGACCGGGCGACCCGTCATCCATCGGTCAGGCGGCGCTCCTCCGGGCTACGCGAATCGCTTCATAGGCATCGTCCGCCGAGAATCCCCGCCGAGCCAGCAGCCCGAGCGCCCTCTGCCGGGCTGCTGGATCCTCGAGATCGTGATCCCGGTGACCGAGCAGCTCCACTGCACGCTGGAGCTCGTCCAGCTCACCGCTCGTCGCGGCATCACGGGCAAGCTCTGGCTGGATACCACGGGCGACCAGCGCTTCCTCGATCCGTTCAGCTCCCCACCCTGCATGATCCCGCTTCCCTTCGGCAAACAGTCGGGCAAAACGTTGATCATCGACTAGATCCAAAGCAGAAAGCCGGGCCAGCACTGCTTCCGCCTGACTCGGTGTCGCTCCCTCCCCCTCGAGCCAGGAAGAGACCTCGCTCGCGGTCCGTTCCTTGCGGGAGATCAGCCTGGCGGCCCCTGCGGCCAGATCATCTTCGCTCTGCTCGCTCAGGCCGCCTTCTTCTCCGCCTCGTCGGGTGCCGCCTCCTCCGAAACCGTTGGGCTCGCCTCGCCTCCCTCACGGAGGGCCGCTTCCTCGATCGGAGTGTCGCCCCTGACGATCCCGGAGTTCGCGAGGATCTCCGCCTCGAGCTTCGTCGCAATCTCGGGATTCTCCGCGAGAAACACCTTTGCGTTGTTTCGACCCTGACCGAGCTTTACATCCCCACAGGAGAAGAAGGACCCGGATTTCTGAACGAGGTCCTGCTCTATCCCGAGGTCGATCAGGCTCCCCTCCCTGGAGATGCCGGCGCCGTATTCGATGTCGAACTCGGCCTGCTTGAAAGGTGCGGCGACCTTGTTTTTGACCACCTTCACCCGGACCCGGTTTGCGACGGCCTCGGTCCCATCCTTGAGTGTCTCGATTCTCCTGATGTCCAGCCGCTGGGAGGCGTAGCACTTGAGCGCCCGGCCTCCGGGCTGTGTCTCGGGTGAGCCGAACGAGACGCCAATCTTCTCCCTGATCTGGTTTGTGAAGAGGCAGAGGGTTCCGGCCCGGTTCAGGTTTCCTGCGAGCTTCCGCAGGGCCTGGGACATCAATCTCGCCTGCAGACCGACCGTCACCTCGCCCATCTGACCCTCGAGCTCGGCCCGCGGGGTCAAGGCGGCGACTGAATCGACTGCGACGACATCGACAGCACCGGACCTCGTCAGTACGTCGACGATCTCCAGCGCCTGCTCGCCATAGTCGGGCTGGGAGACGAGCAGCTCATCGATGTCCACACCGATCCTCTTTGCGTAGATCGGGTCTATGGCGTGCTCGGCATCGACGAAGGCGCAGATCCCACCTCGCTTCTGGGCCTCGGCGATGATGTGGTAGACCAGCGTCGTCTTGCCGGAGGATTCGGGTCCGAATATCTCGATGATCCGGCCCCGGGGAACGCCCCCAACTCCGAGGGCGATGTCGAGGGGGATGGCCCCGGTGGAGATCGCATCGACCTCCACGGCACCCTGGTCACCGAGCTTCATCAGGGAGCCCTCACCGAACTGCTTTTCGATCTGACTCTTTGCAGCGTCGAGGGCCGCCGTGCGAGCCTTCTCCTCCTTGTCTGTGGCCGAAGCGCCCTTCTCGGTCTTCTTCTTGGTCATCTACACCTCTCCTGGCGGCTCTCGGCACGCCCTCGGTTTTCCGGTCGGACCCGGTCCCAGACGAGCCGGACCGAACCTGCCCGCCACGAACGGAAGTTCGCTTGGCAGCCTAAGGACGCGCTCGGATGGGAAGTCCTCACTCCCGAGGTTCCGACTCCTGGTGGGCCGATTGGGTGATCCTGCGAAAGATTCAGCTACGAGACGGCCAAAGAGGTGTCCCGGCCCCCACTACTCGACATCCTGGAGGAGCCTTCGGATGAGGTGGAGGGCAACCAGGGCTGAGCGCTCCCTGATGTCGTTACGCCCTCCCGGGATGGTCGGGGCCAGCTCGAGCGACCCGAGAGGGCCGCCGTCGACGTGGAAGCAGACGAAGCCGACCGGTTTTTCGACGCTGCCACCTTCCGGCCCCGCGATCCCGGTGATCGAGACACCGATGTCGGTACCCAGGGAGCCCCGGATCCCTGCCGCCATCTCCTTCGCCGTCTCTGGAGAGACGGCTCCGAATTCCTCCAGGGTCGCTGGGCTCACCCCGACCATCGTCTCCTTGGACTGGTTGGAGTAGGTCACCGCACCCCCCATGAAGTAACGGGAGGCCCCGGGGACCGAGGAGAGCCGGGCTGCCAGGAGGCCAGCCGTTCACGATTCGGCAACCGAGAGCGTGTAAGGACCATCGAGCAAGAGATCGGAGACCATCTGGTCGATCGTCGTACCGTCCGAGCTGAAGAGCTCATCCGGAAAGGCCTCGACCAGTGCACTGCCGAGGGCCCTGGCCCGGTCGGCCGCAGGGGGGCGGAACCGGATATCCACCTCGAGCTCGCCCTTCCTCAGGCAGGTCGTTACCTCAAGCTCCTCGAACCCAGCACCGGATTCCTCGATCTTGCGGAGCTCGGCTGCCAGGCTCGATTCCGGCAGGCCGAACAGGCGAAGCCTCAACAGGTCCAGTTCCTCGGCCCGCTCCACCACCTCCGAGACGGCCTCCGTCTCGATCGCTTCCGACCACATCGGTCGGAGCTCCCGAGGGGGTCCCGGCAGGACGATTACGACTACCCCTTCAGGACCGGGTACGACCAGACCCGGAGCAGTTCCTACGGGATCGAGCGGGGTCGAGCCCGCCGGGACCATCGCCTGTTTCCTGTTCGCCTCGTCGAGCCCGTCCTTTGGCAGCTCCACCCCGCGTGCAGCCGCATATCGGGCGAGGATGCCGGCTATCTTGGTCTCCATCCCCGGGTCGAGCGCCATCTCCCTCCCGGCGAAGCGGGCCACCGAAGCGGCGGTCTTGTCGTCCTCGGTGGGACCGAGGCCCCCGGTAGTGATGATCAGATCGACGTTTCGCTCGGCCAGGTGCCGGAGACCCTCCTCGATCGCATCTGCATCGTCCGGGACGATGAGGACGCGGTCGACGGCGATTCCGAGTCCTGCGAGCTGCTCGGAAAGCCAGGGTGAGTTCTCGTCACGGATCGTGGCATTTACAACCTCGTTACCGGTGACCAGGATCCCCGCCCTGACGTCCCCAGCGGCCCTACCTGCTCCCAGATCCGAGACACCCGACACGCAGGCAGCGTAACGCCCCGCCCTGGCCGGACTCAGTCAGCTGATGGATCACCGGGGCCGGGGATATCCTCGGCGGCCGGTGACTCACCCGCATCCGCCCCGACCGCGACGGCATCGGACGTACCCCCAACGGCACCACCGCTCAGGAAGTCGTCGAGTGAGGCCTCCTCGATCAGGACCTGACGGGCCTTCGAGCCTTCGTACCCGGAGATCACCCCCCTGCGCTCGAGCATGTCGATCAACCGACCGGCACGGGTATACCCAACCCTCAAACGACGCTGGACCATCGAGACCGAGGCACTTCCGGTCTCTACCACCAGGCGTATCGCGTCGTCGAGCAGCTCGTCGCTGTCCGGGTCGAACTCCTCATCACCATCCCCGTTGGCGAGCGGCCCCTTGTCGGCAAGGAGCTCTTCATGGAATTCGGGCTCCCCCTGAGCCGCCCAGTGATTGGTGATCCGGGCAATCTCCTCCTCCGAGACGAAGGCCCCCTGGATACGCTGGAGCTTGGAGGTCCCCGGGGCGCGGAAGAGCATGTCCCCCTGGCCGAGGAGGGACTCGGCGCCACCTTGGTCGAGGATCACCCGGGAGTCGGTCTGGGAGGAAACGGCAAAGGCAATCCGGGAGGGAATGTTGACCTTGATCGTCCCGGTGATGATGTCCGTCGATGGCCGCTGGGTCGCCAGCACGAGATGGATCCCCGTCGCTCGTGACTTCTGGGCGAGCCGGATGATCGCCGACTCGACTTCGGCAGGCGAAACCATCATCAGGTCTGCCAGCTCGTCGATCACACATAGGATGTGGGGCAGCCTCGGGCCACCCTCTGCATCCTGATGCGCGTTGTAATCGGCGATATTCCGGGCACGTGCGGCCTTCATCAGGCCGTACCGCGTCTCCATCTCGGCCAGCAGGTTGGAGAGCACGTTGGCCGCAAGCTTCGGACTGGTGACGACCGGCGTAAGCAGGTGGGGAACGTTCTCGTAGTGGTTGAGCTCGACCTGTTTCGGGTCGACGAGGACGAGCCTCAATTCATTCGGGGAGGAATGCATGAGGAGGGACGAGAGGATCGCGTTGACGCATCCAGACTTGCCTGACCCGGTCGTACCGGCAACCAGGATGTGGGGCATTGCGGCAAGGTCCGCCGATACCGCCTTGCCATCGATACCGCGTCCGAGGGAGGCAAGCAGTGGCGATGAACCGTCCGGGGGGCGGGAGTAGACCTCCCCGAGACGGACCATTTTCCGGCTGGCGTTCGGTACCTCGACACCGACCGCCTGCTTGCCCGGGATCGGCGCCAGGATCCGGATCTCGGTCGAGGCCAGGGCGTAGGCGAGGTCATTCGAGAGCTCGGTGACCTTCTTGACCTTCGTCCCCGGGGCAAGCTCGAGCTCATACCGGGAGACGTGGGGTCCGGTCACGACACCGATCAGCGACGCCTCGACCCCGAAGTGGCCGAGCGTCTCGACCAGCTTACGGGCAAGCTCCTTCTGCTCCCCAGAGGAGGGTCCGGCACCCTTCCGGCCCTTTCCGAGCACCTTTGCCGGGGGGACCCTGAACGAGGCACCACTCGAGACGGTTGCGCCCCTCGTCTCCCCCATCGGGGTAAGGCCCGTTTGCGGGACCTCGACAGGCTGACCTTCGGGGATGTCGGACGGCTCGATCTCGGGGAGCAGGACTTCGGCCGTTTCCCGCTCCTCCTGGGACACGGTCATCCCGGGGTCTTCGTCCTCGACGAGCTCGGTCGGGGCATCGTCTGGGTCGTCGGCCCAGAGCCCGACCGTCACCTCCTCCTCTCCCTCCTCGATCTGCCGAAGCTCTGTCTCCACGTCAGAGGCTTCCGAGGCGGGCCTCTGCCGCCCGAATCGACCGAGGCCGCCAAGGGAGAGGGTTGCATCCCCGGCCGCATTCGCGAGACCTCCCCCGACCCGGCCGAGCCGGGCGAGGATCCCGTTGACCGTCCACCCGGTGGCCATCAGCACCCCCGCAGAAATTGCTGCCAGGCCGACGATGACCGCGCCTGCCGGCATCAAGAGCTGGGCGAAGCCCCAGTGGAGGCCGTCGCCCACGATTCCCCCGTGGCCGCGGTACCAGCTCGCGTCGAAGTAGCCATCAGATCCGTCGCGCCCACCGGGGATCCCCGCGGCCAGCACGAGGAGCAGGCCGAGTGCGAGGACGACCGCCCCGGTCTTCGCCGGCCGATCCACCGATGTATCCGGAGCGAAGACGAGGACAGCCGCAGCGGCAAGGAGCCCGAGTGGCAAGAGGAAGGCCCCGACGCCCAGGCCGAGGAGCAGACCCTCCCTCAGGCCCTCGCCGAGCCTGCCGCCTTCTCCTCCCAGGTAGAGCAGGAAGATCATGTAGACCGAGAGCGCGGCCAGTCCGAGGCCGATCAGGTCCAGGGTCCGCTGATCGAGCTGGCGCCGCTTGACCGACCGCTTGGCACGAGCTGGCTTTTTCGACCGTGAGGGTTTCCTGCGGGTCTTCGACCGCGTCTTGGTGGCCATTCGGGTCGTTTTTCGCCGAAATCGGCCATTTCCCTTTCTCCGGAACGGGGGCTGTGCCTACAATCCGGCTTGTGGAGGCGGATCTCGAAGGCGGCCGATCAGGGGCTCGAATTCTCGTCGTCGAAGACGACCGGGAGATCGTCGACGTTCTCCGCAGGACCCTTCGTGCCGACGGGTTCACCGTCGAGGGGGTCGGTGACGGGGCTGCCGCCCTGGAGACGGCTCCGGACTTCCTGCCGGATCTCGTCATCCTCGACCTTGGGCTTCCTGACATGGACGGAGAGGAGGTCTGTCGCGAGCTTCGTCTGGGGCAGGAAACCGCCCGGGTTCCGATCCTCATGCTCACTGCCCGAACCGAACTCGACGACCGGGTGAGCGGGCTCGACAGCGGCGCGGACGACTACCTGACCAAGCCCTTCGAAAGGGAGGAGATCCTGGCCCGGATCCGGGCACTCCTTCGCAGGACGCCCCCCAGGGGATCGGCGGTCCTGAAGGTCGGCAACCTGAGGCTGGCACCGGACGCCCGCGAGGTAAGCCGTGACGGGCGTGAGATCGATCTGACCAAGACCGAGTTCGAACTGCTCGAGTACCTGATGCGAAACGAGCGACTCGTGATCTCCCGCGAGACGCTCCTCGAGGAGGTCTGGGAGTACGACCTCGCCTCGGGCGACACCAATACGCTCGACGTCTTCATCTCCAACCTTCGGCGGAAGCTCGAGGAGGGTGGTGAGCCCCGAATGCTGCACACCAAACGCGGCTCGGGATACGTCCTGAAGGCCTGAGGTGGCGACCGCGGGGCGCCAGAGCCCGAATTGGAAGCAGTCTCGCCTATGGCCCCCGAACTGGTCGATCAGGACCAAGCTGACCGCGGTCTCGGCCGGCCTGACCTTCGTCATCCTGGTGATGTTCGGGCTGGGCGTGGGTCAGCTCACCACGTCCGAGTTAAGGGAGAACTTTCGCCAGGAAACCCGGGCCGATGCCCTTGCAGTAGCTGACGAGATCCTCAGGGAGGGCGGTCTGACCCCGAGCTCACCCTCCACCGGGCTGGTCCGGGTCCTCGACCGGCGGCCGGATGGCGCGGAGGTCCTCCTCCTTGCAAACGGGCTGTCGCTTAGACATCCGGATTCACCAAACCTCGGCGAGTGGACGCTCGCCGACCTGACCGAGAGCAACGGCTTTCAGGTCGCAACCGTGAAGTACCCGGTCTCGAGCGAGGTCCTACCCGGGGAGTCCGGCGCCATCGCGCTGGTAAGGGTTGGACGGGACCTCGACGGGCTCGACCGGACCATCAATACCGTCTGGCTCTCGATAGCTGCCGGGATCGTGGGCGCTTCGCTACTTGCCGGCCTTGCGGCGACGATCCTCTCCGGTCGCGCTCTTCGACCCCTCAGTCGCCTTACCGGAGCGGCGGCTGAGGTTGCGAGAACCCGGGACCCGGCCGTGACCCTTCCGGAGCCTGACGGGGAGGACGAAGTCGTCGAGCTGACCAGGTCGTTCAACGAGATGCTCAGAGAGCTCGCGGCCGCCCGGAGCGAGAGGGAGGCCCCCCTGAGAAGGCAACGGGAGTTCGTCGCCGATGCATCCCACGAACTCCGCACTCCCCTTACCAGCGTTCTCGCCAACCTCGAGTTCCTCGAGGCATCGGATGCGCTCGAGGCGGGAGCTCCCGAGAAGGAGGGGCTCGAGTCGGCCCTGAGGTCGAGTCTCCGGATGGGGAGGTTGGTCACCGACCTGCAGATCCTCGCTCGAGCAGATACCGGGTCCCCCGAGATACGGGAGGAGTTCGACCTGGCCGAAGTGGCCGGGGCTGTCGCCGAGGAGGTCCGCCCCCTGGCCAACGATCATCGCATCACCCTCGAAGGAAACGGTCCCGTTCCCGTCGAGGGGGTCAGGGACGATGTCTACCGGGCGATTCTCAATCTGGTCGAGAACGCGATCCGACACACCCCGCCAGGAACCGCAGTAACCATCGAAAGCGGGGTGAATCGAGAGTCCGGCCGATCCTTCGTGACCGTTTCCGACGATGGGCCTGGGATTCCGGACGACCTGAAGGGAAGGGTTTTCGACCGGTTCGTACGGGACTCGGGCGCGGCCGACAGGACGGCCGGGGCGAGTACGGGCCTCGGACTATCGATCGTCAGCGCAATCGCGAGGCAACACGGGGGCGAGGCAACCGTCACCGATTCTGCTGGCGGTGGGGCCTCGTTTCGCCTCGAGCTGGATGGGGATATTCCCTCGCCGGACCGTGATCTCGGGGTTTAGGTTCCGTTTAGACCCCCTCCGTAAAGTCCTTCGCGGCCGAGACACAAGGACCCGCCGGTACCACTGACCCCCCTAAAGGTACCGGCGGGTTCTCTCTTTTCGGGGTTCCTAGACCTCAGTAACGACGGGGA
>JBMSXD010000020.1:0-17526 GCA_049425265.1 Solirubrobacterales bacterium | reverse complement strand
CCGGCGGCGGAGCTGGCTCCGCCGCTCGGCCTCGAGGACCTTCTGGTGCTCGAAGGCCGCCTCGAACTGGTTCATGCTCTGTCGCATCTTCAGTGCCATCGTTTGGATCGGTCTGGTGGGACGATTCCGGTTAGCGATCACTAACCGTCCCCTAACCGACGTCTGACCTTAACAGTTGCCGGGGAGACCCGCGAACGAGGCCCCTTAACCCTTTATTCAAGCGATACCGAGGCCCTGATCCCTGAGTCTCCTGCTCATCGGCAGGCACCCCAGAGGCCCCTGTTATCGGCCCTCGCCCGTCCCTCCAGATCGGAGAATCGGTCGGCGAAGCGATCGTTCGGAGGGATCGTCAGGGTCTCGGCCGCCCCGGCCCGAATCAGCTCCGCATTGACCATCCGGCGCCCGGCGTAGACGTAGGCCAGGAGCCTGTCGTAGGGGTCGAACCGCTCTTCTCCCACGACCAGCCTCACCCGGCGCCCTTCGACCAGTTCGCGGTTCAGATCGGTCGCCTCCTCCGAGAAGCATTCGGGCTCGGGCTCGGGCCAGCCCGACTCGGGGGTATCGACCCCGATGTAGCGGACCGAGGTCGACTCCCCGTCGAACAGCACGGAAATCGTGTCGCCGTCGATTACCCGCTCGACCGTCGCCTCGAGGGTCCGACCCTCGGCCGGACTTCCCTGGTCGCTCGGGTCGCAACCCTGGGCAGCGACCCCGATCAGGGCCGAGACCGCAACGAGAACGAGGGGTCGGACGCCCGTCAGGGAGTCCGCTTGACGTTTGCGAGCAGGGTCTCCTTGATCTTCCCGATGATCTCGAGGGCGTCATCCCAGTCGCGCTGCCAGACGTTACGACCGAAGATCACGCCAGATCCACCCGCTTCCATGATCGAGCGGGTGTGGTCGAGAACGGTCGCGTCGTCGACCTTCGAACCGCCCGAGAGGACGACCAGGGAGCGGCCGGCCGACTCGACGCACTGGCGCATCGCCTCGTCGGCGGTGACCTCCATCTCGTCGTAGGGGGGCTGGGCGTCCTTGTCCTTACCCGGGTCGATCTTCGGCATGTTCAGCTTGACCACGTCGGCGCCCATCTCCATCGCCAGCCGGGCCGCGTAGTCGATCGCGTAGAACGAGCTGGCTCCGCCCTTGCCGTCGATCGCCTCACCCCTCGGGTAGGACCAGATCACCAACGGCATCCCGTAGCGGTCGCAGTCCTCGCGGACGACCTTCAGCTGGGCGAGGTCCTCGTCCTGGCGCGGGGAACCGACGTAAAGGGTGTAACCGACTGCATCTGCACCGAGCCTGACCGCGTCCTCGACTGAGGCGTTGCAGGTAGAGAGCGCCTGAGCCGAGGAGGGGATGTCGGTCTTGCCGTTGACCTTGAGGATCAGGGGTACCTGACCGGCGTAGTCGGGGTAGTACTTCTCGGCCATCCCGATCTGGCAGGCAAGGGCGGAGTAGCCGGCCTCGGCCGCAAGCCTGAACTGGTAGTCGGGGTCCTTGGAGGCCGGGTTGGGAAAGAAGTCCCTTGGTCCGTGCTCTATTCCCTGGTCGATCGGCAGGAGCATCAGGGTTCCGTTCCCTGGGCCGAATTCGTAGAGCAACCGGTGGAGTCGCGCCCGCTTGCCGGGCGGAAGGACTTCCAGGAGAGACTTCTGTTCGGCGGAACTTCCGGCTTCCATCGTGTCTGGGCACCTCCCAGGGGCCTGTCGGGTCAATTTCCGGTCGGGCCTGAGTATGCCAGCAGGGGGGCATCGGCGGTTCGATGGCTATCCTCGGCAAGCGGCGATGAACGAAACCGAACTACAGGTCGTCTGCCGATCTTGCGGCAGGGAGGTCAGCCCTTATGTGACCGAGTGTCCCTACTGCGGGACCCGGCTCCGGAAGAAGGCACCCAAGCTGGAACGGGGGGACTCGGGTGCGCTCGAGGCGGTCGAGAAGACCCCGCGGATCCGTCGTCCGCGGATCTCGCTGCCCCGGCCGGACACGGGTGGCCGCCCGCTCGGTTCGATCCTGGTCGCAGTCCTCCCGGCGGTGGTCCTCCTGGTGGGCACCCTGTTCGAGCTGGGCAGGGTCGACCTGGGAGCGGTGGTGGTCCCGGGGCCGGCCGAGTTCTGGAGGTTCCTGGCGGCCCCCTTCGTATACGACGATGCCGGCTACCTGTTCGCGATCGGACTGGTGGTGATGCTCTTCGGCTCCGAGCTCGAGGGGCGGATCGGGACGGTCGCCGCCCTCGTGCTCTTCCTGGCCTGCGGGTCCCTCGGGGTCCTCGGGGCCTTTGCGATCGATGACCAGCGAGGTGTCGACGCAGTCATCTCGGGCGGTAACGGGATCGCCCTCGGCGCGGTCGCTGCCTTTTGGGTTTCGGGAAGGCGGGAGGCCCAGGCAAGGGGGGAGAGGCTCGACTGGATCCCGGTCGGGGTCGCGGCCATCGTCTTGGTACTCCTTCCCCTGGTCGTAGCTACCGCCTCGCCCTGGGCCGGACCCATAGGAGCGGCGGTCGGCGCGATCGCCGCCCTGGCCGTCAAGGGCGGTTCCAGGGAGTGAGCGAGGACGAGGGGACTGTCGATTCCTCGCAGATCGACGGGGACGAGCTACGAGCCGCGGTCGAGAGGCTCGGTTCCGGGGACCGGCTGGTCGAGGCCGAGCAGATGGTCTCGACAGCGCTACCGGAGCTCCGGGTGCTGTTGGCCGAGGCGCTTGGTACCGGGGGCTGGTTCGGCGAACCCCACCAGTCCGAGACCCTCAGAGTCGCGACGATCCCCGATCCGGACGAGCGTCTCGAGGCCCTCCGCAACCTGCTCGAGGAAGAGACCAACATCGGGATGATGGTCGGGGTGGCGGTAGGGTGGGCGCTCAGGGCGGAGGTCGACGGTCCAGCGGACGATGCGTCGGGCACCGCTCCCGAAGAGCCCTGATCCGAAGCTGACGATCGGGAACCGGAAGCGACGCAAAGGAGGACGGTTCAGATGGAGCTCCACTACCACGGACATTCCTGTTTCGAGCTGAGGGACGGGGAGACCACGTTGCTGGTCGATCCCTTCCTCTCGCCGAACAACCCGAGTGCGGAGGCGACGGCCGAGGACGTCTCCCCGACCCACATCGCCCTGACCCACGGGCATGCGGACCACATCGCCGACGCCGCCGCCGTTGCGACCCGGACCGGGGCCGAGTGCGTTGCGATCGTCGAGGTCGCCGACTGGCTGGAAGGACAGGGGGTGGAAGAGGTCCACGATCCAAACCTCGGCGGGACCGTCCGGTTCCCGTGGGGCTCGATAAAGCTGGTCCAGGCGTTCCACACCAACACGATGCCCGGCTCCGAGGAACGGCTGTTCAGCGCCGAGCTCGGGGTTCCGGTGGGCATACCTGCCGGCCTGATCATCGAGTTCGGGGGCCTGACCTTCTACGACGCCGGGGACACCTGCCTGTTCGGCGACATGGAGATGATCGGAAGGCGCCATGGGGTCGATGTCGCCCTGCTACCGATCGGGGGCCATTACACGATGGATCGGGAAGATGCCGCTTACGCGGCCGAGCTGATCGGGGCAAAGAGGGTGATCCCGATCCACTACGACACCTTCCCACCGATCGAGACCGAGGTCGAGGCTTTCGCCGCCGACCTCGCTGGCAAGGGCATCGAGGCCCTCGTCATCGAGCCTGGCTCGACGGTCGAGCTCTAGCTCCTGAGGGAGTACCCGTCGGGGTGGATCAGCCGGTCGGTACCGACCCGGTCGTTGACGACTGTGGAGTCGGCAGCGGGGTCGGAGTCGGCAGCGGGGTCGGGGAGGGCGGCGTGGCTACGGGCGGAGATGTGGTGGTCGTGGTGCCGGTGGCCGGCTCCGTGGGCACGACGATCGCCTCGGCCTCGACCTGGCCTCCGCCCGCCGGAACGGCAAGCTCAGATGCCTCGACAGCGCCCGTCTCGGGCTCGGCTACAGGTTCGGCTTCGACCGGAGTCTCGACTACCGGGACCTCGGCCGTGGGCTCGACGGCGACCGGGACCTCTTCGATCACAACTACTTCCGGCGCAGTTACAGCGACCGGCTCCGGCGAGGCCGGCTCCTTGGTCGCGGTCATCAGCTTCGGAACGGGCTCGACCGGATCGGACTCGACGACGACGTTTCGGACTTCTACTGCTCCGGCGGTGATCACGGCTGCGGTGGCAAGACCGGCAACGGCCTTCATCCCGACGGCCCCTCCGATCGCTCCGATCCCGGAGGCCGCACCGGCCGCCGACCCGGCTGCAGTAGCCCCGACCGCAGAACCGGTGGCAACCGATCCGGCTCCTCCGGCTGCAGTACCGGCGGATCCCGCTCCACCCAGCCCAAGCTTGCCCAGGAAGGCTGCCTTGAGGGCGACTATCGGGCCGATCGGCATGATCATCGCCAGGACCTTGGAGTCAGACTTGAGCTGCTTGCGGAAGGCGGCGCAGGACTCGCAGTCCTTCACGTGGCGGCGGACCGGACCGGAGGCCTTGGTCAGCCCTTCGGCTGCCTCGGCCAGCTCGACCTTGACCTCACCACAGGTCAGCATCCTCGCCTGGCTTGCCTCGGCCAGCGAGATCCTCGCCCGGACGAGCAGGGACTTGACTGCCGGAACGGTCGTCTCCATCGCCTCGGCGATCTCCTCGTAGCTCATCGCGTCGATCTCCCGAAGGAGCAGGGCCGCCCGCTGGGTCTCGGGGAGCTTGGTGACGTCGTTGAGGAGCTGTCGGAATTCCTCCCGGTTGTGGACCTTCTCGGCGGTCGAGGCCGCTTCGACCATCGGCACCATGTCCATCGACTCCTGGGCCTCGGCCTTCGGACGGCGGAGGTGGTTGAGCGAGCGGTTGCGGGCTATCCGGTAGAGCCAGGGCTTGAGGTTGATCGCGCGATTGTCGGCGAGCATCGCCCGGTAGGCGTTGACGAAGACTTCCTGGAGGACGTCCTCTGCGTCCTCGGTAGAGCCGAGCATCTGGCGGCAGAAGCCGAGCAGTCTGGACTGGTAGCGGTCCACGATCACATCGAAGGCACCTGGGTTGCCGGCCCGGACCATCGCTACCAGCTGCTCGTCGCCCTTCATCTTCAGCAGGGGCGATTTGCGGGCCAGGAGCCCTTTCTGTGCCGCAGTACTCAGCGCCGAGGCTTCCACGACTATCTCCCTCTGAAAGATGGCAGGGTCATCTGTCGAAACACCTTAGAGAGCGAGTTGTAGCGCTTCCTAAAGAAAAACTGGAAAGGCCTCTGGCTTAAGGGCCGCCCCGACCGCTCGATCCCGCTTCCCACGGCCGATTCGCCCTCCTTCTAGGATCGTCGAGCCCGGATGGCGGAACGGTAGACGCGGCGGCCTTAAAAGCCGGTGCCCCGTAAGGGGCGTGCGGGTTCGAATCCCGCTCCGGGCACTGCTCTCGCGCCTGCGTGGCGTCCCCCAACTGCCGACCGGGCTTTTCGTCGAATAGGGTTGCCGGGTGATCGCGAAGGGGGTTTACGGATGTCGGATGACCTGAGCATGGACGACTCCCGGCCGCGGAGTGGCTGGGTCAAGCTGACGACCTTCCTGGTCGGCCTGATCACCGTCCTCGCCCTGATCACCTCCTGGTTGGACAGTCAGCTGCTGGACACCAACCAGTGGGTCGACACCTCGGGCGAGATGCTCCAAAGTCCCGAGATCCAGTCGGCAGTCGCCGCCTTCGCGGTCGAGGAGCTCTACGCCAACGTCGACGTCGAGGCTGAGCTCAAGCAGATACTTCCGAAGGACCTGAAGGGACTCTCCGGCATCGCGGCTGGTGGCCTGCGACAGGTAGCCGACCAGGGTGCAGAGCAGGCGCTGGCGTTGCCCCAGGTCCAGACCGCCTGGGAGCAGGCCAACCGGGCTGCCCACCAGACGTTCCTCGATGTGGTCGAGAACAGGAGCCAGGTGCTGACTACCGGGGGTGGCCAGGTCGAGCTGCAGCTCAGGCCCCTGATCATCGCGATTGCCGACCAGATCGGCCTTGGCAGCCAGGCCCGTCAGAACATCCCTGCTTCGGTCGGCTCGGTCCAGGTGATCGACTCGAAACAGCTCGAGACCGTTCAGAAGGTCGCCGGGGCGCTCCAGGGGTTCGCCCTCGTCTTCTCGCTGCTGCTTGTCCTGCTGGTGGCCCTGACCGTCTACCTGGCCCGGGGCTGGCGGTGGCTCGCCCTTATCTGGGCAGCCGGTGCGCTGGTCCTCGGCTCGATCCTCGTCCTGGTGTTCAGGGCGATTGCCCAGGGCTACGTGGTCGATGCACTTGCGACGCCCGATCTATACCCGGCGGCGAATTCGGCCTACTCGATCGGCACCCAGCTCCTGACCTCGTACGCCTGGACGACGATCTGGGCGGCGGTCTTCCTGCTCGTCCTCTCCTGGGTGGTCTCGCCTGCCTCCTCGTCTGTCGCGGCACGCCGCTACCTGGCCGTTCCGTTCGGCCGCTTCCCGGGGGCAACCTTCGGCCTGCTCGGTCTGATCGGCCTGGTCTACCTCCTGATGGGCGCCGGCAACCAGCGGGTCTTCCTCGTCCACCTGCTGATAGTGATCGTGCTGGCGGTGGCCGCCTACCTGTTCCGTCGCGAGCTGGTTGCCGAGCATCCGGAGGCCGACGCACCCCAGCTCGGTCACCTGGTCGAGAGCGGCAAGGAGAAACTGCACAACCTCTGGTCCCGCAGGCCGAAGGAGATGCCGGGCAAGGGTTACTTCGAGGAGCGAAAGGCCCGGAAGGCCGAGGCTGCGGCGACCGCTGCGACTGCAGCAGCTCCCACGCCAGCGGCCGCGGACGATGAAACCGGCCGGCTCGAACAGCTCGAGCGGCTCGGCAAGCTCCACGACACCGGGGTCCTCTCCGACGAGGAATTCAAGGAGGAGAAGACCCGGATCCTCGGGCCCGAGGACTGAGCGGGACTCAGCTGCCCAGGCCCGCCGCTGCGAGGGCCGAGCCGTAGAGGATGTCGTGCTCGGAGACCTCGATCCGTTCGAGGTCGAAGACCCGCATCACTTCGATCAGGATGACCAGCCCGGCGACGATCGCCTGGGCCCGGTCGGGATGGATGCCGGGCACCTCCCGGCGCTCGGCCAGGGGCATTGAGGCGAGCCGCGAGAGCCAGGTCTGGACCGTCTCGAGGGTGAGCGGATGGCCCTCGACCGCCTTCGGGTCGTAGGGCTCGAGCGCCAGGTCGACCGCTGCGAGCGACGACGGCGTACCGGCCACGCCGATCGCCCGCTCGACCGGCGGAAGGGTGATCCCGCTCAGGGCTTCGTCGAGTCGCTTGTGGACATCTGAAGCGAGAGCATCGAGCTGGGCCGCGGTCGGTGGGTCATCGGCCAGGAACCGCTCGGTGTGGCGGACGACCCCGATCTGGAGCGATGCGTGGAACTCGATCTCGCCTCCGGTGCCGACAACCACCTCGGTCGAGCCGCCCCCGATGTCGCAGACCAGGATCGAACCGTCGCGGCCGCCGCCCGAGATCGCGCCCAGATAGGTCAGCTCGGCTTCGCGCTCACCACTCAGGACTTCGGTGTCGAGCCCGAACCGCTCCCGGAGTTCCGCCACGAAGGCGCCCCCGTTAGCCGCATCGCGGACAGCCGAGGTGGCGATCACCGATATCGGGGCGGCGCCGAGCGCATCGATCCGCTCCAGGTACTTCCTGACGACTTCGCAGACGTCCTCGATCGCCTCGGCCGAGAGGTTCCCCGAGTGGTCGACGCCCCGGCCCAGCCTGGTCACGGTCGAGATCCGCTCGACTTCGTCTATCCCGCTCCCGCCGACGTCGGCGACCAGCAGACGGGTCGAGTTGGTGCCGATGTCGATCACGGCGACCCTGGTCGATTCGGGCGGGCTGGACGGCGACTCGGACAAGGCGGCAAGGCTACCCGGTGGCGGATCGACCGGCCAACTGTCGTCATGGATTCCAGTACCGAGCCAACCGTCATGGAGAAGGGGAGATGGCTCGGAGTGGCGATGCGGCACCTGCCGTCTAGGGGCGGAGGGGTACTTAGCCGGTCAGGGGCTATCCTGCCCGGGTCCGCCGAACTTTTCGAGGGAGAGGAGGGAAGTGATGGTCGATGACAACCTGATAGTTGGGGTAGTCCTGCCCGCAGCGCTTGCCGTGATCATGTTCACCCTCGGTCTCGGGCTGACCGTCGACGACTTCAAGCGGGTCTTCGTCTTTCCCAAGGGTGTCTCGATCGGCCTCTTCAACCTGGTTCTGATCTCGCCCCTGCTGGCCTTCGGGATTGCCGAAGTTCTCGACCTCGACCCGGCGATGGCGTTGGGACTCGTCCTGCTGGGGGCCTCACCCGGCGGGACCCTGGCCAACATGTTCACCCACCTCGCCAAGGGCGAGACCGCGCTCTCGGTCACCATGACAGCGATCTCGAGCGTGGCGTCGGTAATCACGATCCCGATCTTCCTGACCCTCGCCAACAACTACTTCGATGCCGGCAAGTCGCTCGAGGACGTGAACATGGTGTTCGTTGCATTGAGGACCTTCCTGATCACGGTCGTACCGCTAAGCCTCGGGATGTTCGTCCGCTCCCGCTCGCCGGTCTGGGTCGACCGCTACCAGCCGACCTTCATGAAGGTCTCGGTCGTCCTCTTCTTCCTGGTCGTCCTGGCCGCGATCCTCTCCGAACTCGACCTGATCCAGGAGAACTTCTGGCGGGTCGCAGCCGCGGCGTTGCTGCTCAACATCCTCGCGATGACGATCTCCTTCACGGTCGCCCGGGTAGCCCGCCTCTCCGATCGCCAGGCGACCGCGATCGCGATGGAACTCGGAATCCACAACGGCACCGTCGCGATCGTGGTGGCGGGGATGATCAACGACGAGCTGATGATCCCGGCCGCGGTCTACGCCGTCTTCATGTACTTCACCGGAGGTGCCTTCGCCTACTTCATGGCCAAGCGGAACTCCCGGGGCGAGGTACCGGAGGCGGCACCGGCCGAGGAACCGGCCTAGCCGAAGGTAGGGGGGAGCAAGTGGGCCAGTCGTTGGAAGGTGCCGTCGCCCTGGTCACCGGGGCAAGCAGCGGGATCGGAGAGGCGACAGCGAAGGCCCTAGCGGCCGAGGGCGCAGCGGTCGCCCTGGTCGCAAGGCGCCGCGACCGGCTCGAGGCGCTCTCAGGGGAGATCAACGGGAATGACGGCAAGGCCGTGGTCGTCGAGGCCGATCTGGTCGAGCAGGCGCAGGCGACCGGCGCCGTCGAAGCGGCGGTCGCCGAGTTCGGCCGGCTGGACATCGTCGTAAACAACGCTGGTCTGATGCTGCTCGGTCCGATCGAGGACGCCCCGACCGAGGAGTGGGACCGGATGATCGACCTCAACCTCAAGGCCCTCCTACACGTGACCCACGCCGCGATCCCTCACCTGAAGGCGGCGGCCGGGGATTCGCCCAGGGGCGCCTCCGACCTGGTCAACATAAGTTCGGTCGCCGGCCGCAAGGTCCGGGCCGGGATGGGTGTCTACAACCTGACCAAGCACGGGGTGGGGGCCGTGTCCGAGGCGCTTCGCCAGGAGCTGACCACCGCCGGGGTCAGGACCACGATCATCGAGCCCGGCATCGTCGCCACCGAGCTGACCGACCACATCCGGGACGAACTCCGGGAGGGGGTCAAGGCGGCGATCGAGCAGATCGAGCCGCTCCAGTCCGAGGACATCGCCGACGCGATCCTCTGGGCCGTCACCCGCCCCAGCCACGTCTCTGTCAACGAGCTGCTGATTCAGCCGACCGCCCAGACCTGGTAGCCAGTCTCCCTCGCGCCCAGTGACCCCGGGGCCAGGCTGCCATCCGGTGCTAAACTCGCGAGTCCGCCGCGGGGTGGAGCAGTCTGGTAGCTCGTCGGGCTCATAACCCGAAGGTCGCGGGTTCGAATCCCGCCCCCGCTATACCCCTTCCCCTCCCTCCGCTCCTGCTTTATCGGTCCGCCGATACAGTGGCGGAATGTCTCTTGAATCAAGTTCAGGAACCGGTCCATCTCGGGGAAGGTTCGGTCATGGGCCATTCGCTTATCCGCCGTTTCGCCGGTTGATGGCCGCTCGGTTCATCTCGACAATGGGCTCCTGGATGCAGACGGTTGCCGCCGGTTATCTCGTCTTCCAGATTTCCGGGAACGCGATGTATGTGGGGCTCCTCGCCGCGGTTGCGCTTGGACCGAGCCTGGCCGGGGCATCGATCGGTGGTCGACTAGCCGATCGATACTGCCCACGCAAGCTCTCGATCGCTTTCTGCCTGATCGAGGTATTCCCACCGCTCGCCCTGGCTGTCCTTGCCTTTTCGGATGCATTGACCATTCCGGCCATCTTCGGGTGCGTGCTGGCCCTCTCGATTCCTCACTCGATGAGCCAGCCGATCTTCGCTCTCGTCATTCCTTACTCGGTCCCGGAAGAGCTACGGCATGAGGCCGTGGCCGATACCTCTGCCGTATACAACGTGGGCCAGCTGGTCGGTGCCGTGCTGGGGGGGATGGCGATCCAGGACATCGGCGCGGGGCTGGCGTTCAGTATCAACGCGCTGTCCTACCTGGTGGTCGCGATCGTTCTGATCACTTCGCCCATCCTCCAGCGGGCCTGTGACCTTGCTCGAGCGCATCATGACGTGAGCATTCGGACTGGCTTTCGGGAGGGGTGGGGCCTCCTAGTCGTGAAGATGGCAATCGTCGGAGCAGCGACCTTCTTCCTGCTCGTCGCCCCGATCGAGCAGCTGATGCCGAAGATTGCGGCCGAGCACGGCGAAGGGGCGATGCTGCTCGGACTGATGATCGGCTCCCTGACCGTAGGGGCGATCCTCGCCAATCCCTTCGTAAGGAGGTGGACCCGGGATACCAGGTCCTCCGAGAAGACACTCGTGGCAGGTGTGCTGGTCAGCTCGCCAACGGTCCTGGCGCTTGGATTCTCCTCTTCGCTCGCTACCGATATCCCACTACTGGTCGTTCTCGGATTCACCTGGGAGATGATCTTCGTCAGCGGAGGCAGCGCCCTTCAGCTGGATGTGCCGGTGGCGATCAAGGGCCGGATGGTCGGGATCTTCTACACGCTCGTTACCGGTGCTGCCGCTCTGGGGGCCATCCTGATGGGGGCGTTGTTCCAGGATCTGGGGGTCTCGACGTCACTCATCATCGTCGGGGTCTGTGCAGGGCTTTCCGGACTCGCCCTGTACTTTCGGTGGCGCTCAGGCCTGGGGGTTCTCCAGCCACCAAGCTGAGCGGTGCGTTGCCAACGACGCTCACACCTATCTGATTGCTTCGGGTATCTTTGCGGTCTATTGAATTCAGTTCAGACCAGGCTCCACGCTCCCACCGCGTCCCGGGCACCTGCCCGGACGGGCTTGTTATTGCGGGTCATCCTCCTAGCTTCACTTCTGGCGATCTCGTTCGCGATCGCTGCCTGCGGGGGTGGATCGGACTCGGGCAAGGGTGGAGCTGGTCCTTTCGGCACGGTCGACGTATTCGACCTCCCTGGGGGCAACACGCAGCCATTCGGGATCACCTCAGGCCCGGACGGCAACCTTTGGTTCACAGAGGCGACGGGTAATCACGTCGGCAGGATGTCGGTTGACGGGGAGCTCCTTAACCGATTCCCCATACCGAGTCCTGATTCGAACTCCCAGGGCCTGGTCACCGGATATGACGGACGGGTCTGGTTTACCGAGTGCAATACGAGCAAGATCGCTGCAGTCACGACCGGGGGGAAGTTCAGCGAGTTTTCGACCCCGAAACCGAAATCTGGACCGTGTGCGATCACCAAGGGCCCCGACCGGAAGCTCTGGTTCGCGTCGTTCGAAGGAAACGTCGTCGGGAGCGTTACTTCGGGCGGGGCGATCGAGGAATTCGAGGTGCCCACCATCGACGCAGGCCCGTACCAGATTGCCGAGGGTCCAAGCGACAGGATCTGGCTCGGCGAGAACACGGCTGACCGCGTCGCCAGCCTCACCCCCGCGGGGAATTTCGAGGAGTATCGACTGGGCGGTAACCGGAAGTCGGACGTAGCCGGCATCGTCGTCGAGCCCGACGGGACCGTTTGGTTTGCCGAGACGACCGGAAACCTGATTGGTCGCCTTTCCCCCGATCCCTCTGCCCCCGGGGGCATGCGCGTGACCAAGTTCCCGATGCCAAGAGAGGACGTCTGGCCCTATGGGTTGGTCCTCGGACCGGACGGCAACATCTGGTTCACCGAACTCGGCGGTGACCGGGTGGGGCGGATAGACGATGACGGCAAGATCAGGGAATGGGCCCTGCCGGCCGGTTCGGCCCCGAGGGATCTCACCGTCGGGTCTGACGGCAACCTGTGGATCGCACTCTCGGGCGGCAAGGACGACATCCTCGACGTCGGGGGAAACGGGAGGGCCGCGATTGCCCGACTCTCCCTTCAGGGTTCGGATCAGGGCTAGGAGCTTCGACGGTGGGGGGAGGGTCCTTATCCGGACGGCTTGCGTCGCTCAAGGCGGGGCCCCTCGGACAACCGCCCTATCGGAGGATTATCACCGTCAAGACGGTCTTCCGTTTCGCCGCCTACATGCAGATGATTGCCTCGGCTTGGCTGGTCTTCCAGCTGAGCGGCAGCGCGATGGACGTAGGGATAGTCGCGGCCCTCGCACTCGGTCCGAGCCTGGTCGGTGCGCCGCTGGGGGGTTCGCTGGCTGACCGCTTCTGCCCGAGGAAGCTCTCGATGCTCTTCATGGGCCTGCAGGTTCCCCCGCTCCTCGTGCTTACTGCGCTGGCGGCTGCCGGAGAGTTGACGGTGCCGCTGATCTTCGCCTTCGTATTCCTCTATGCGGTGCCTTTCTCCCTGGCTGAACCGATCCTGGAGCTGGTGGTACCGCATACGGTCCCTCCAGAGCTCGGGCACCAGGCAGTAACCGATGCTTCCGCCGCCGACAACACCGCAGAGTTCGTCGGCGCCGTGCTCGGCGGTGCGGCCGTACAGGTGATCGGCGCCACGGCGATCTACGGGTTCAACGCTTTCGCCTGTCTCGCTGTGGTGACGGTGATTGCACTTTCGCCGATCCTCCAGCGTGCCTGCGATCTGGCCCGGGCCCAACGGGACGCCAGCCTAGCCGCCGGCCTGAGGGAGGGTCTGCCGATCCCGGTCGTCAGGACAGTCATCTATGCAGGCACGCTCTTCTTCCTCCTGATCGCGCCGATCGAGCAGTTGATGGCGACGATCGCCGCCGATCATGGAGAGGGAGCCACTCTCCTCGGGGTTCTGCTCTCGGCAATCGCGGTAGGGGCAACCATCGGCAACAGGGTCCTCTCGAAACTCGACATGCGGGGTAGGAGCTCGGACGAGTTGCTCGTCTGGGGTGCCCTGATTGCGGCACCGCCGACGATCCTCCTCGGGTTTTCCTCCAATGTCTACACCGATTACGCCCTGCTCATCGTGATCGGGTTTGCCTGGGAATTGCTCCAGGTAAGCGGTCGAACGGCGATGCAGCTCGAGGTCCCACCCCACATCAGCGGACGGATGGTGGGGATCTTCTACCTCTTGGTCACGGGGGCTTCCGCACTCGGTGCGCTTGTCGCCGGCTGGCTGTTCGATTTACTCGGGGTCGACACCTCGCTACTGGCGATCGGGGTCCTCGCCCTCATGGGGGCTCTTCTGTTGCTCGGACGCCACCGGCGGACGTCGCAGGAGGTGACCGGCTCATCCGACGGGGGGGTCGAGGTGGGGGAGATATGAAGGACCTCGTCGGCCCGTTTGCCTTCCCGCTCTTCCGGCGTCTGTCGATAGCGGCCAACCTGAGCCACTTCAGCTTCACCGTCTTGGGCGTCGCAGCTGCTTATCTGGTCTTCCAGATGACGAGGAGTGCCGTCGACGTGGGTGTGCTGGCGGCGCTCGCGATCGTTCCCGGAATCGTCGGCCCGGCCGTAACGGCCACGATGATGGAGCGGTACTGCCCTCGAAAGATGGCGATCAACCTCGCCGTGGTGAAGACAGCGGCTCCGGCGATGATGGCCATCCTCTACGCACTCGGTGACCTGACGGTCGGGTGGATCTTCGTGCTGGTCTTCATCGGAGGTTTGGCTCGCGCCGGTATTCAGCCGATCATCCTCGAGCTCTACAGGTACACGCTCCCCCCGGAACACCGGGACGATTCGACTGCGACCCATCGACATTTCGTGGAGCACGCCGTAACGCTTATCGGCGCGGTCACCTCTGCGATCGTCTACACCCACTTTGGGGCGGAGGTCGTTTTTTCGCTCGCGGCTCTTGCATCGCTGATGATGTTGATCGTGTTACGGGTTGCCGACAGCCTTCAGGCATCGTGCGATGCCCTCCGCCTGCGTCCACCCCCGCCGCCACTGCTCGAAGGCCTGCGTAGTGGCCTCTCGATCCCGATCGTCGCTGCCGCGCTGATCAGCGGTGGCTTCCTCCTTCTGCTGGTTGCCCCGCTCCAGAGCCTGGCTCCGCGGATCGCCATGTCCCACGGAGAGAGTCCAATGTACGTCGGGTGGCTGGTGGCCGCTTTGGCGGCCGGAGGGATGGCTGCGAGCCTGATCTCGGAGCGGTTCGCAAACAGTGAGGCGGGGCAGAGGCGCGAACTGGAGCTTGCCCTCGTGTTGGTAGGTCCGCTCTTGGCCCTGCTCGGTATTTCGATGAGCCTTGCGACCGATCTGCTGGTCCTCTTCCTCCTTGGCGCGTCCCTGCAGATCACCTTCGTCGTGATGCCCTGGGCGGTACTTACGAACGCGCCAAAGGAGATTTCGGGCCGAATGGTGGGCCTGCTCTTCGTTGTGGGAGCCCTCACGGGAGGGCTGGGAGCCCTGATCATGGGTGCGCTGGTTGATCGGTTCGGACTCGAGGAGGTACTTATCGTCTGCGGTACCGTCGCTCTTATCTTTGGCGCATTCAGGGCCTTCCGCATCTCCCGTTCGGCGCTCGTATCGACTTCCGACCAGTAGACGACCAGGAGGAAAAAGAATGGCAATACCGAGTGACATCCAGAGATTCATCGATGACTTGAGCACCAATGCACCCGCGAAGTACGACGACCTTCGCGCTGTGGTCTTCAATGGGACCCTGAAGCGCTCACCCGAGCCAAGCAATACCGAGGGTCTTCTTTCCATCCCCTTGGGAATTTTCGAATCCGTTGGTGTGAAGACCGAGGTGATTCGGACAGTCGATCGCGATATCCCCCCCGGATCGTGGCCCGACATGACGGAGCACGGCTACGAGAGTGATGAGTTCCCGGCGATCTACAGGGACCTGGTCGTTCCGGCTGACATCGTGATTCTCGCTGGCCCGATCTGGCTCGGCGACCAGAGCTCGATGACCCGCAAGATCATCGAGCGGCTCTATGCCTTTTCGGGAGAGACGAACGAGAAGGGGCAGTGGGCCTATTACGGCAAGGTCGGGGCCGCCCTTACGACCGGCAACGAGGACGGTGGAAAGCACGTCAGTGCGATGGTGCTCTACTCGCTCCAGCACATCGGGATGGTCGTCCCTCCCCAATCGGATTCCTATTGGAATGGGGAAGCGGGTCCCGGCCCCTCCTACCTGGCAGGAGATGAGGGTGGCGAGCACAACGCCTGGACCACGAGGAATGCGGTCTTCATGGCCTGGAACATCCTCCACCTTGCGCGAATGCTGAAGGACGCAGGCGGTATTCCCGGCTACGGAAACGATGCCAACGACTGGGACCTATCGGACCCCGACCACCCAAACCCCGAATACCGTGCCTAGCGGTTCGCGCCTGAACTAAAACCGCTTGGATCTTCCGTGGCGGAGTCCCCCATCGTCCACCCGGTGAGGTGATCCGAGCCACAAGCCTCGATCTCGGCTGAAGGCGGGTTGGATCACTCTTTGCTGGAAGCCTGCTCGACTCCTTCGAGCTCCTCATCGGATGGCAGATCCGATCCGCCCGCTGCGGCGATCCCTAACACCAGTTCACCCAGCGTCGACTGGATCTGCTTATCGGCGTCGAACCCGAAGGCCTTCCAGACCGATCGATAAGGCTTCCTCCCGGCTATCCAGGTAGCGGCGCCGAGCCCACCGAACCCGACCGCCGAGATCCAGAATGCGAACTGCTTGTTCAGCGTGATTAGCGCAGCGACCCGCGCCGATGAGAGCCTCCTCGGTTCCTTCCCGGTCATCAGTGAATAGATCCCGGAGCCGAGGGTCGTCACATTTTCCCGGCTCGGCCCGCTCAGATCCTTCACGTGCTTGTTAGAGACCCCCTTCTCTTCGGTGCTGAGCGCAAGCATCGGGTAGTCGATTACAGCCGTGATGCCCGGCTTGCTCCGCTTCCACTCGATCGAGTTGAGGACCCATGCCTCGACAGCCAACTTGCCGTCCGGGGCCCTATCGAATGAATGGCGCTGGCTCTTCACATGCTCTCTGTAGCCGAAAAGGGCGGCCTCCCAGATCAGCTCCGAGGGGGCTCTGAAGTGGTAGTTGACGAGGCTTGGAGAAATGCCTAGCTCTTCACAGACCGCCCTGAATTCGACCGCGCGAGGTCCGTAGCGGGCAAGGTGTTCAGCGGTCAGCTCGATTATCTGATTTCGAGTCGAGGGAGACTGAGTGTCCGCTGGTTCTGGATTTCCTATCGGGCCTGACATTCGGATCCTTCCGGCTGGATGCTTGATTCAGTCGATCCTTTCAGTTTCATTGCCCAGTAGAGAGTTCGCACTCCTGCACTCGCGGGTAGGAGGCTCCGGGACACCAGGGGCTCCACACGCGCTTCGCGTTGGTACCGGCCATGGGACCAACCCAAGGGCACTCGGGAGCACCGAGAACAGTCCATGAGGCTGCCTTGCGGTACCCACCGGGGTACCAAACGAAGCGGATCCGGGGCTGCCTCAGGTCAGAGGACAGCGTTCCGCACGGCACCGAAGCCCTCGGGGCCCCTACCCCCAGGGATCTACCCGAACGGGTCTCATAACCCGGAGGTCGCCGGTTCGAATCCCGCCCCCGCTATCTCGGACCCTACGGGCATTTGGTCTTTGGCCCTACGGAAACATCCCCTGACCCGTCGTCAATGGGCACACCGGCCAGCTTTGGGCCCAAACCCCGCCAATTCGGTCCTACTCGGTCGAACCCGGTCCGCTCCCGAGGAGGATGGAAGAGCTTCCGTTCGAGGTAGCAATCCACTAGGCCTTTCCGATGGGGTCACCCAGAAGGGCACTGATCTCTGCGTCTCCCTTTCGAAGACGGAAGCTCTTGCCCGTCAGCTGCCTCTCAACTACGGGGCCGCTTGTCCCACAGATTCCGTGACCTGGCCTTGACGCTCTCGACGAAGTCATGGATTTCACTCAGATCAGCATCGGGATACTCGGTCAACAGCGATCGTCGGAAGAACCATGCCCCGATGCCGTACAGGATTACCACCCCGATTGGGAAGATGTACTCCTGGTGTTTGCCGAGCTCGGAAAGCAAATAAAGGAAGGCGAACAGGCCGAGCAAGCCAAAGGTGGCGCCCGGATACCGGCCGAAGGGAACGGCCAGGAAACGGCGCACCGAGACAGCTGATCTGGCCGGGGATACCAGCCATGCAAAGAAGAAGTAGATGAGAGAGGCCCAAAGGATCCCGATGGCCGAGGACTTGAG
>JBMSXD010000019.1:0-17954 GCA_049425265.1 Solirubrobacterales bacterium | reverse complement strand
CAGGGCGGCGTCCTGATCAAGAACGATGCGGGCGACATCATCGGCGCGGTCGGCCTCTGGCTCCACCGCGACCACGTTCCCGTACCGACCGACGCGCGCAGCGATCAGCCCCGTCTTTGTCCCCGGTCCGGAACAGAGGTCGAGGACTCGCTCGCCATCCTCCGGGCCGAGGACCTCGACCACGGCGGCCGACCCCCGGGAAAGGATCGTCAAGAGTCCCTCGGCGGCCAGCCCCTCTGCCGATGCGAGGCTTCCTTCGACTGTGAACAGCCCCTCCGGGGCGAGCGGCCACGGCCCTTCGGCAGGGAGCGCCTCGGCACCGCCGGCGGCAACCGCTTCGAGAACGATCGAAGCCTCCCGACCCTCCCGTCCGACGAGCTCCGGATTGAGCTGAATGCAGCGCTCAGGCGGAAGGTTAATTGCCGCGGCGACCGACCTGGCCCGTTCCGGCCCAAGTTCCTCCCACCAGAGCTCGGCCAGCCATCCGGGGAGCGAACAGGCAAAGGCGAGCTCGGCGGGTGAGTCCTCGCTCGAGAGTCGCCCCTCGATTCCGGCCCGTTCCCGGATCGCCCGACGGAGGATCGCGTTTACGAACCCCGCGGCCCGACCTTCACCGGAATCCTTGGCGTACCCGACCGCCTGGTCGACCACCGCGTGCTCGGCCGGGTCTCGACTGAAGAAGAGTTCGAAGAGAGCGAGGCGAAGAGCCGCGGTGACGGCAGGACCGGGGCGCGAAGCGTGGCTCCGGCTGAACCCAGCGGCGATCTGGTCGGAGGTTCCCTTCCTCTGGACCGAGCCGAACGAGAGGAACTGGGCCCTAGCCCGTTCCCTGCCTTCGAGGCCGAGCCCTTCTACCTCGTCGCGGAATGCCCGCTCGGCAAACTGACCATCCTCGAAGGTCCTGCGAAGGACCGCCAGGGCGACCTGCCGTTCGACGGTGAGCCCGACCATCAGGTCCCAGATGTCGGAGGACCGTAGCCCCTGAGGTAGGAGGCCGCGTCCATCTCCGAGCGACCCTCGGGCTTGACCGTGATCAGTTCGAGGGCGCAGTCAGCGCAACCGAGGAGCAGCCTCCCTGAATCCTCGATCAGTGAGCCAGGATCCGGGGCGTTCCCGGGGTCGAGCCTCGATCCGGTTACCCCGAGCCGGCCACCATCGGGGAGCTCGACCCAGGCACCTATGTGGGGGGTCAGGGCCCGGACCAGGTCATGGCATTCCGCCGCGGTCCGGTTCGGATCGAGCTGCCGTTCGAAAGGTTCGACCTTCTCCGCGTAGGTCGCCTCGGAATCGTCTTGCTCTGCCCAGGTGATCGAGCCTCTCACCGCCTGGTCGAGCGCCCGCGTGAGCAGCTCACCACCGATCCCGGCGAGGCGTGCCGAGAGCTCACCGAAGTCCTCCTCCTTGCCGATCGGAGTCGTCTCGACCAGCGCGACCGGACCGGAATCCAGACCGGCGACCAGCTTCATCACGCTGACCCCGGTCTCCCGATCACCGGCCATGAGCGACCGCTCGATCGGTGCAGCTCCCCGCCACTTCGGGAGCAGTGACGGGTGGACGTTCAGCATCGGGGCCTCCGAGAGCAGGGGCTCCCTGATCAGCTGTCCAAAGGCGCAGATCGAGGCCCAGCCGACACCATCGGTCGCGGCGACGATCCGCTCGCGGTCGCTGTCCGCGTTCACGTCCTCGCTCTTCAGGAGCTCGAGGCCCAGCTCGCCGGCTCGCTCGGCGACCGCGGAGGGCTCCTCTCGCCTGCCCCGCCCTCGTCGCCGGTCGGGGAGGGTGACGACCAGCGAGGGCCTGAAGTCCGAGGCGGCGAGACGGTCGAGAACCGTCGCCGCAAACGGTGAGGTGCCGAGGAAGGCTCCGCCGCTCAAGCGAGGGCTTCTTCGGTCGCTTCTCCCTCGGTCTCGGGAGGGGACCAGGTCTCGCCCCGTCGGAGGGCACCGAGCGCCGCCTTGCGCTGGTCGGGGGTGGCCCTGTCGAGGATCAGGATCCCATCCAGGTGGTCGAGTTCGTGCTGGAGGATCCGCGCAGGCAGGCCCTCGAGCTCCAGTCGGACCTCAGTCCCCGAGAGGTCCATCCCGGTGAATCGCCCCGCGACTGGACGAGCGACGTCGACTGCAATTCCGGGAATGCTGAGGCAGGCCTCCTGCATCTCATCAACTTCCTCCGAAAGCCACTCGACCTCCGGGTTGACCAGGGCGGTCGGACCCTCTTCGCCCGGCGGCTCGATCACCAGCAGCCGCCTCAGGCGGCCGACCTGGTTGGCGGCCAGTCCACAGCCGATCGCATCCCGCATCAGTGTGACCATCTCGTCTGCCTCGGCCACCAGTTCGGCGCCGAACTGGGTGATCTCCGAGGCCCGGCTCTTCAGCAGGGGGTCACCAAACCGGACTATGCGAGACATCGCAGCCTCGCGGCGACGGGCCCGCTCGGCCTGCTCCTCGGCGCTCTCCCTGGCAACCTCTTCCGACTCGGTCAGGTCATCCTCGTTCATCGAGTCGAGTGTAGCCGCCGATCGCCCTCTTCCCAGCCCCTCGGCGGCGTCTACTGGGGATCGACGTCGATGCTGAGGACGACTCCGCGGAGCGCTCCTTCCGAGCCGAGTTCCTCGACCACCTCCCTGACCACCGGTACTGCGCCGGAGCGATCATCTGTCTTCACCAGGATCCTCATCCGGTAGCGGCCGCGCGCACGGAACATCGGGGCCGGACCGAGCAGTACCGAGCCGGGGGGAAGTCGGTCACCGATTTCGCGAGCTGCCTGCTCGGCGACCGCATCGACCCTGGTCTCGTCCTCACAGGCGAAAACGAGTCTGATCAGGTCGGAGTACGGCGGGTAGTCGAGTGCCTTCCGTCGCTCGAGCTCCCCCTGGAGAAATCCTGGCGAGTCATGCGAGGAGGCCCTGGCGATGGCTGGGGCGCCAGGTGTCAGGGTCTGGACGATCACCTTGCCACCGGCCGGACCGCGCCCGCTCCTCCCGGCCAACTGGGTGACCAGGGAGAAGGTGCGCTCCTCGGCCCTGAAGTCCGGGAAGCGGAGGGTTGCGTCGGCGTCGAGCACGACGCTCAGGGTCACCTCGGGGAAGTCGTGCCCCTTGGCGACCATCTGGGTGCCGACCAGGATGGCGCTCGGGGCCCGATCGAAGCGCTCGAGGATCTCGCCGTGCGCGCCCGAGGCTCCGGTGTCGGCGTCGAGGCGGAGCACCTCCATCGGGGCCATCAGCTCAGCGAGGTGGCTCTCGATCCTCTCGGTGCCGGCACCACTCCTCGCCAACGTGGTTCCGGAGCAGTCGGGACAGGACGGCGGGACCGGCTCGCGATGCGCACAGTGATGGCAGACCAACACGTCGGGGTCACGGTGAACGATCAGCGAGACGTCACAGTTGGGGCAGCCCCAGTGGTGCCCACAGGTCCTGCAGGTAAGCCATGGCGAGAAACCCCTCCGGTTGATCATCACTATCGCCTTCTCGCCGCGTTCCCTCACGGTCGCGAGTGCATCGATCGTCGAGGGGTGGAGCGCCCCGGTGCCGGGTGGCGCGTCGCGCATGTCGACCACCTCCACCGGAGGCATGCCGAGACCGTCGACCCGGTCGGGCAGTTCCAGCCGCACTGCCGAGAGCCAGGTCTCCGGACGGGGGGTCGCCGTGCCGAGGACGATCACGGCGCCGTTGCGAGCGGCCCTCATCTCCGCCACCCTGCGGGCGTCATAGCGAGGATCGGACTCCTGCTTGTAGGAAGGATCGTGCTCCTCGTCCACGACGATCAGCCCGATGTCCTCGAGCGGAGCGAAAACCGCCGAGCGGGGACCGACGCAGACCGTCGCTTCGCCGCGGCGAAGGCGTTCCCACTCGTCGTGGCGCTGACCGGCGGTGAGGCCCGAATGGAGGACTGCGACGGTGTCACCGAGCCTGGCCCGGAAACGGCTCACCGCCTGGGGAGTGAGACCGATCTCCGGCACGAGGACGATGGCCGAACGCCCCTGCGAGAGAACGTGCTCGACCGCACCGAGGTAGACCTCCGTCTTTCCCGATCCGGTCACGCCGGCGAGGAGGAATGTGACGGGGTCGCTCCCGCCCCGGTCCTCAAGAGCCCGCTCGATCGCTCCAAGGGCAGCGGACTGGGCATCGGTCAGGCGGGGTGGGGTGCCGCCCTCGCTGCCAACGGCCCGGTGCTCGGGTGCACGCCGTACCTGCCTCTGCCCGATCTCGACCAGGCCGCGTTCGGCCAGCCGCTTGACCGTCGCGGACGAGACCCCGGCCTCGCCGGCAAGCCGTGCCGTGCTCATGGGTCCTCCCCCGAGAATCTCCAGTGCGACCCTCTGCTTCGACCCCAGACGGGTTCCGTCCTGGAGGGCCAGGGAGCCCTCAGCGGTCAAGCGGCAGGTCCTCTCGATCCGTTCCCTGACCCGCCTGCCCCCGACGCCCGTCCCGGGGGGAAGGATGAGCCCCAGGGCCCTGGCCGGGGTGGAGCAATACTGGTCGGCGACCTCGAGGGCGACCGCGACCAACTCCGGAGTGGTTCCCTGGCCGAGCTTCCGGACCGGCTCCAGCAGGCGGTCCTCGGGAAAGTCGGAGGAGTCGGTGACCTCGACCACGACACCGACCACCCTGCGTCGACCGAAGGGAACCTCCAGGACTGTGCCGACGGCAACCTCCCCGAAACCCTCGGGGATCAGGTAATCGAACGGACCCCGCAGGGCGCGGGCCGTCGTCAGCGGCTCGACCCTGGCGACTCTCATTTGCCCAAGGTATGGGGGGAACCGGACGAGGAGCGCACGGTTATCCTCGGCCGATGGGATTCAGTCCGGACGCCGGTGAAACGGTGATCTTCGAGGGGCATCCCTCCTGGCGGGCGATCATCCCCTTCTACCTGAAGGGCATTGCCCTGGCCATCTTCCTCGCGCTGATCCTGAGCGTTCTCGGCCGGGGCTTCCTCGACCTCTTCCTGGTCGTAGCTGTCGTCATCGGGGTGACCGTCCTTGCCGGAATCGCCAAGCGGAACTCGACCTCCTACACCGTTACCGACCGTCGCCTCCACCTCAGCCGCGGTGTCCTCTCCCGGGAGGTCGAGGAAACCCGCCTCGACAGGGTCCAGAACGTCTCTTTCTCGCAGTCCCCTCTCGAGCGGGTCTTGAGGATCGGTGACGTCGACTTCGACACGGCTGCAGGCTCGGGTGGATCGCTCTTCGTGTTCGGCGGCGTGGCCGATCCTGAGGGTGTCGTCGAAGCGGTCCGCCAGGGCGGTCAGTGGGGCACCGATCCGACCCTCGGCTGATCTTCGGACCGCCGCCTCCGACAGTTAGGATGCCGCGCGTGAACGAGCTGGGCGGACCGATCGAAACCGAGCAGCTGGCTGCCGACACCGTCCGGACACTCTCGATCGACGCGATCGACCGGGCCAACTCGGGACATCCCGGAGCAGTGATGGCCCTGGCCCCCCTGACCGTGAGGCTGTGGCAGCGGTACCTGAGGTACGACCCGGCCGATCCCGAGTGGCCAAACAGGGACCGTTTCGTTCTCTCGGCCGGTCATGCCTCGATGCTGCTCTACTCGATGATCCACCTCACCGGGGTGACCAAGGCGGATGGCACTCCGGCTATTTCGCTCGAAGACATCGAAAACTTCCGGCAGCTCGGATCGCCGACCCCGGGTCACCCCGAGTCACACATGACCGTAGGGGTGGAGACGACCACCGGTCCACTTGGCCAGGGTGTCGCGACCTCGGTCGGCATGGCAATGGCCGGCCTCTGGAAGAGGGCGACCTTCGGCGAGGAGCTCTTCGACTACGACGTCTACGTGATCTGCTCCGACGGAGACCTGATGGAGGGGGTATCGCAGGAGGCCGTATCGCTCGCGGGCCACCAGCAGCTGTCCAACCTCTGCTGGATCTACGACAGCAACCAGATCTCGATCGATGGAAGCACCGACCTGACCTTCACCGATGATGCCGGGGAGAGATTTCGGGCATCTGGCTGGGCCGTCTCGGTCGTCGAAGACGCCAACGACGTAGAGGCGTTCAGCGCAGCCATCGATCGATTCAAGGAGGAGGCAGATCGACCGAGCCTGATCATCGTCCACAGCCGGATCGGCTTCGGATCGCCGAACAAGGTCGATACGGCCGGGGTCCACGGATCCCCCCTAGGCGAAGAGGAGACCCGGCTGACAAAGGAGGCCTACGGCTGGCCCGAAGACGCCCACTTCCTGGTCCCGGAGGAGGTTTCGGAATTCTTCCGGAACGGCATCGGGAAGCGCGGGGCCGAGCTGAGGGCCAAGTGGGAAGCCCGTCTGGAGCAGGCACCGGCAGACCAGCGGGAAATGCTGGCGACGATGCTCGATGGATCCCTGCCCAGCGGCTGGGACTCCGACCTGCCGAGCTTCGAGGCCGGTTCCGAGACGGCCACCCGAAAGGCAGCCCAGAAGGCCCTGCGCGCGGTCGCCCCGAGGGTCCCCTGGCTGATGAGCGGATCGGCAGACCTGACGGGATCGGCATCGAGCGGGCTCGACCCCGAGGTGTCAGGGACTTTCGAGCCCGGCGAGCGGACCGGCCAGGGCCTCCACCTCGGGGTCAGGGAGCACGAGTCGGCAGCCCTCTCGAACGGCCTTGCACTGGGAGACATGCGCCCGGTCTGGTCGACCTACCTGATCTTTTCCGATTATGCGCGGCCGGCGATCCGGCTCTCGGCGTTGATGGAACTCCCGGTCATCCACTGGTTGACCCATGACTCGATCGGGCTCGGTGAGGACGGACCGACCCACCAGCCGATCGAGCAGCTGCCCTCGCTGAGGGCCGTGCCCGGACTGGACGTGGTCCGTCCCGCCGACGGTGACGAGACGTCGGAAGCCCTCAGGTATGCACTCGAGCGAAACGACGGGCCGACGGCGCTCGTCCTGACCAGACAGGACGTCCCCAACCTGGACCGATCCATCCTCGCCCCTGCCGAGGGGCTGATGCGGGGTGGTTACGTGCTCTCGGATCCCGACGGACCACCAGAGGTGATCCTCATCGCCACGGGGAGCGAGGTACACCTTGCGGTCGAAGCGGCCGAGGCTCTGGCGGATGAGGGGACCGGAGCGAGGGTGGTCAGCCTTCCCTGTTGGGAGGCCTTCGAACGTCAGGACGCCCAGTACCGGGATTCGGTCCTGCCCCCGGAGATAACGGCGCGGGTTGGGATCGAGCAGGCATCACCGCTCGGATGGGAGCGCTTCGTCGGGACCGATGGGGCGATGATCGGGATGCACGGTTTCGGTGCCTCGGCTCCCTTCCGGGACCTGAGGACCCATTTCGGCTTCACCACCGAGGCCGTGGTCGAGGCGGCAAGGAAACAGGTCCAGGGAGGCTGACCGTGCCTCCTCCGGGCAAGACCGAGGCCTGGGAGGGGCTCGCCCGGCACGCGGTCGAACTCGAGGGAACCGACCTAAGGGCCCTGTTCGCAGCTGACCCCGAGCGGCACGAGGCCTTCGCGGTCGACGGAGCCGGAATCCATCTCGACTTCTCGAAGCAGCGGGTGACTGGTCGGACGGTCGACCTGCTCGGGGAACTCACGGTCGAACGCCGGGTGACCGAACTCAGGGACGCGATGTTCCGGGGCGAGCGGATAAACACGACGGAAGACCGTCCCGTACTCCACGTAGCGCTTCGGATGCCACCTGAGAGGTCCCTCGTGGTGGACGGCACCGACGTGGTCCGTGAGGTCCACGCCGTCCTCGACAAGATGGCGAGCTTCTGCGACCAGGTCAGGCTTGGCGAATGGACGGGCCACACAGGAAAACCGATCCGGACCGTCGTCAACATCGGGATCGGAGGCTCGGCCCTCGGTCCCGAGATGGCCTACGGAGCGCTTCGGGAGTACGCAACTGAACGGCTCGACTTCCGCTTCGTCTCGAATGTCGACGGCGCCGACCTGGGTTCGGCCCTGGCGGACCTCGACCCGACCGAGACCCTTTTCGTCGTCTGCTCCAAGACCTTCACGACGCTGGAGACGATGACCAACGCTGGCCATGCCAGGGAGTGGCTGCTCTCGGGACTGGGCGGCGAGCTCGAAGCGGTGGCCAGGCACTTCGTCGCCGTGTCGACCAACGCGGAGGAGGTCGCCGAGTTCGGGATCGACCCCGACAACATGTTCGTCTTCTGGGACTGGGTCGGGGGTCGTTACTCGATGGATTCGGCGATCGGGCTGACCACGATGCTGGCCGTCGGACCGGACCGCTTCCACGACATGCTGGCCGGCTTCCACGAGGTGGACGAGCTGTTCGTCACCGAGCCGTTCCGGTCCAACCTGCCGATGCTCCACGGCATGCTCGCCGTCTGGAACAGGGATTTCCTCGAGTTCCCGAGCACCGCGGTGATCCCCTATTCCCACCGACTCGCGCGCTTCCCGGCCTACCTGCAGCAGCTGACCATGGAGTCGAACGGGAAACGGGTCACCCGGGAGGGCGAGCCGGTCGGCTCGGAAACCGGGGCCGTCTACTGGGGTGAGCCCGGAACCAATGCCCAGCATTCCTTCTTCCAGCTCTTCCACCAGGGGACAGAGCCGGTTCCGGCCGACCTGATCGCCTTCCGCCAGCCCGACCGGCAGTCGGTCGGCGGTCAGGAACTGCTGGTGGCGAATGCGCTTGCTCAGGGAAGGGCACTCGCCTTCGGGCGGACGGCCGAGGAGGCCCGTGAAGCCGGAATACCGGAGTGGCAGGTACCCCACCGGACCTTCCCCGGCAACCGGCCGACTTCGACCCTGCTCCTCGACCGGCTCACCCCCAGGTCACTCGGGTCCCTGGTTGCGCTCTACGAGCACTCGGTATTCGTCCAGGGGGCGATCTGGGGCATCGACTCCTTCGACCAATGGGGCGTGGAGCTGGGCAAGGAGATGGCGCTGGAGATCGTCCCGGCGTTGACCGAGGGCGACGGCCTGGACGGCCTCGACTCCTCGACCCGGGACCTGGCCCTCCGCTTCAGGGACCGGCCCTGAAGGTCGCTTTTCCGTCTAGCCGGCCGAGCCAGAGAGGCTGTCGGCCCGGTCGGTCCTCTCCCAGGTGAAGTCCTCCCCGTCCCGCCCGAAGTGCCCGTACGCCGCGGTCTGGCCGTAGATCGGGCGGTTGAGGTCGAGATAGTCCCGAAAGGCGGCCGGTCGAAGGTCGAACTCGGCAGTGACCAGTTGGGCTATCTCGCGGTCGGGGATCCTGCCGGTGCCGAAAGTGTCGACCATCACCGATACGGGTCGGGCAACGCCGATCGCGTAGGCGACCTGGACCTCACACCTCCGGGCCAGTCCGGAGGCGACGACGTTCTTCGCGGCGTAACGGGCCGCGTAGGCGGCCGAGCGATCGACCTTCGAGGGATCCTTGCCGGAGAAGGCACCTCCTCCGTGGCGGGCTGCGCCCCCGTAGGTATCGACGATGATCTTTCGTCCGGTGAGACCGGCGTCACCCACGGGGCCCCCGATCACGAAGGACCCGGTCGGGTTGACCAGGAGGGACTCGTAAAGAGCGTCGCGGTCCGCCATCTCACCGAACCCCGTATCGAGCACCGGTACGACGACCGACTCCCAGATGTCAGGGCGTATCCGGGTCTCGAGGTCCACCCCGGGGTCGTGCTGGGTGGAGACGAGGATTCGCTCGATTGCGACGGGTTCGCCGTCCCTGTACCGGATGGTGACCTGGGTCTTGCCATCCGGTCGCAGGTACTCGACCGCGCCCTCCTTGCGCGCCTCGGCCAACCTCTCGGCAAGTCGGTGGGCAAGCAGGATCGGCAGAGGCATCAGGGCGTCCGTCTCGGCCGTTGCGTAGCCGAACATCATTCCCTGGTCGCCCGCACCAGCCGAGTCGTACTCTTCCTCCGAGTCTCCGGCCCGGATCTCGAGGCCGGTGTCGACCCCTTGAGCTATTTCGGGCGACTGCTCGTCCATCGAGACCAGGACGGCGATCGAGTCGGCCGAATAGCGCAGGTCACCGTCGTCGTAGCCGATCGATGCGACCGTATCCCTGACGATCGAGGGAATGTCGATCGTCGCCGAGGTCGAGAGCTCGCCCGAGACGACCGCCATTCCCGTGTTGACCAAGGTCTCGCAGGCAACACGGGCTCCCGGGTCCTGCGAAAGGCAGGCGTCGAGGACCGCATCGGATATCTGGTCGGCGATCTTGTCGGGATGGCCCTCGGTAACCGATTCCGAGGTGAACAGGTGCTCGCCTTCGGCGAGCGGCGACGGATCGCTCATCTTGGTTCCTCCGTGGCAGTGGCGTCGATCACGATCGCCAACCCTAGTCGGATCTGCCGCTCAGGGCTTCCGCCCCGCGAAGTCGATGATCAGGGGAACTCCGTCGAGGCCCCACTCCTCCCGCATCCGGTTTTCGAGGTGGTAGGCCCACTCCCTGGAGACCAGTTTTCGGTCGTTCACCTTGATCGAGAAACGGGGCGGAGACTCACCGACCTGAGCGCCGTAGAGCAGATTGAGCCGACGCCCCCGTTTTGAGGGGGGCGGGGTCGTCGAGACGACCTCGGCGATGAAGCGGTTGAGCTCGGGAGTCGGAATCCTGACCGCAGCCCGGTCGGCAAGCCCGATCGCCCGGACGAGAAGGCCGTCGACGTTCCTCCCGGTCTTCGCCGAACAGGTGACCACTTCGGGCCTCAGCCGCAACTTACGGGCGACCCGGGCCCGGGCGTCGTCTATGTCGGTTTCGGTCTCGTCCCATTTGTTGAGCACGACGAGGGTCGCGCATCCCGCCTTCATCGCCTTCTCCCCGATCCTCAGATCGTCCGACCGGATTCCCTCCGTCGCATCGCAGACCAGGAGGGCGACATCGGCTCGCTCGATCGCCAAGTCGGTCCTCATCTGGGCGTACTCCCCGATCGTCCCGGCCACCCGCGACCTCTTGCGCAGGCCGGCGGTGTCGACCAGGAGCACGGACCTGCCATCGACCTCGACTTCCGTATCGATCGAATCCCTGGTCGTCCCCGCCTCGTTCGAGACGATCACCCGCTCGGTTCCGAGCAGGCGATTGACCAGCGACGACTTGCCGACGTTCGGCCTGCCGACGACCGCAACCCGGACGGAGTCGGATTCCTCCGTGGCGACCGGGGATTCACCGATCAGTCCGGTCATGCGGTCGAGCAGATCCCCGGTGCCGAGTCCGTGGGTTGCCGAAACCGGGAGCGGATCGCCGAGGCCGAGCCCGTGGAACTCGGCCGTGGCGGCCCCGGCGGCCGGGCTGTCCAGCTTGTTGACGGCGAGAACTACCGGGTACCCGCCCTGCTGCAACCTTCGGGCGAGATCTAGTTCCCCGGACCGAATGCCGGCCCCGCCATCTACGACCATCAAGACCAGGTCGGCGTCTTCGAGAGCCATTCCGGCCTGCCTCCGAACCTCGGCCGCAAGCTCGGAGCGGTCGGAGGAATCGATGCCCCCGGTATCGAGGAGGTCGAAGGCGATCCCGTTCCACTCGCAGGGAACCAGCTTCCTGTCACGGGTCACGCCTGCCTCATCGTGGACGACGGCTTCCCGACCCCCGGCAAGACGGTTGACGAGGGTGCTCTTGCCGACGTTCGGAAACCCGACGACGGCGACTGTGGGTCGACCGGGCATCAGGCGATCAGGCGATTCCGCGCTCGGCTGCCAGTCCCGCTATCTGCTCGACCACATCTTCGATCCCGAGTTCCGAGGTATCGAGCTCGACCGCGTCGGGGGCTACCTCCAGCCTGCCGTGCTCGCGAGAGGAATCACGCTCGTCCCGCCGGTCTATCGACCGGCGGACCGACTCGGTCTCTTCCCCGGCCTCACGCGCCCTTCGCCTGGCCCGAACCTCGGGGGAGGCGGTCAGGAAGACCTTGAGCGGCGAGTCGGGGCTGACGACCGTGCCGATGTCCCTGCCTTCAGCCACGTACCGGCCGGTCTCGATCAACGCGCGCTGGGCCTCGACCATCACCTGCCGGACCTCGGGATGGATCGAGACCCGGGAAGCAGCCTCCGTGACCGACTCGGTCCGGATCTCCCGGGAGACGTCCCTCCCGTCGAGTAAGACCGGCCCCGGGCCGGGCACGATCTCGAGAGACTCGGCGAGTTCACCGGTAAGGGCTGCATCCCCCGGGTCGATACCCCGTTCCAGGCAGGCCAGGGCAACGCATCGGTACATGGCCCCCGAATCGAGGTAGGTAAAGCCAAGGCGTTCGGCGAGCGCCCTCGCGACCGAGGACTTACCTGCCCCGGCCGGGCCGTCGATCGCGATCACCATCTCGCTGCTCTCCGATCGGTCGAACTCATCGCGGGCACTCTACGGTCAGGGACCGGAGGCCTCACGCTCCGGTCAACCCGGCCAGATCCCGCTCGAATCCCGGGTAGCTGACAGAGGCCGCCTCGAAACCGGTCACCTCGATACCGTCACGGCTCGCCAATCCCGCAACGGCGCCGAGCATCGCGATCCGGTGATCCCCTTCCGCATCGACCTCGCCTCCCACGGGACGATTGCCGCCCCGCACGACGAGCCCGTCCGGGGTCGACTCGGCCTCGATCCCGAGACCGCGAAGAGCCCGGCTTACGGTCTCGATCCGGTCGGATTCCTTCGCCCTCAATTCGGCTGCATCCCGAATCACCGTCTCGCCGTCTGCGAAAGCGGCCGCAAGCGCAACCAGGGGAAGCTCGTCGATCGCCAGGGGGATCTCGGCCCCCCCGACATCCGTACCGGTCAATGCCGAGTGGCGGACGACCAGGGATCCGACCGGCTCCTCCCCGCTCGGATCACCCTGCTCGACCTCGATCTCGGCCCCCATCCGGGAGAGGATCGAAAGCAGCCCCGTCCGAGTTGGGTTGGTACCGACCCCGTCCAGCCTGATCTCCGAGCCGGGCACGAGCAGGGCCGCGACCATGAGGAAAGCGGCCGAGGAGAAGTCCCCGGGGACCTCGACCGAATCCAGTCTGAACTCCTCGGTGGGCCAGACCGTGATCGAAGACCCCTCCCGGTCCAGTCGCACCCCGGCCAGACCGAGCATCCGTTCCGTGTGATCTCGGGTCGGCAGGGGTTCGTGAATGGTCGTCGGTCCGCCTGCCTTGAGGCCGGCCAGCAGAAGGCAGGACTTGACCTGGGCGCTCGCGACGGGGAGCGTGTACTCGATCCCGGCGAGTTCGGCACCTTCGACCACCAGCGGTGGGAACCGGTCACCGGACGCCTCGATCCGGGCGCCCATCTCGCCGAGCGGAACGGCGACCCGATCCACGGGACGGCGTCTGATCGAGTCATCGCCGTCGATCTCCCACCTGCCTCCCTCCCATCCGGCGAGCCAGCCGGGCAGAAGCCTAAGCAGGGTGCCCGAGTTCGCGACATCGACCGAGACCCCGGTGGTCGGACCGGTTGGCCCCACCCCGGAGACGACCAGGTCGCCCACGTCATCCCCGCGCCTGTGGACATCGGCGCCCAGCGCTTCCATCGCGACCAGGGTCGCCTCGGTGTCATCGGAGACCAGGTAGTTGGAGATCTCGGTCGGACCCGAAGCCATAGCCCCGAGGATCGCAGCGCGATGGGAGATCGACTTATCTGCTGGCGGGACGACGGAGCCCCGCAACGGGCCGGACGGCTCGAACCTCACTGCTGCGGTCACCGGCCTTCGTCTTCGGCGGGGGAAACCTGGAATCCGAGCCCTTCGATCGACTGACTCGCCCTACCGGCCTCGGCCTCCCCGGCAACCCAGACAGTGATCGCCCCTGAGCTCATGTCGGAAGCGGGCTCCAGCGACATGTCGACGATGTTGACGCCGTCCTCGCCCAGTGCAAGGGCAACCTGGGCCAGGACTCCCGGTCGATTGGGCACGAGGATCCTGATCGCGTGAGTGGCCTCACCATCACCTTCGACCGCCGAGAGGGCGGCCCGGGCGGAAGCGGCTCCCTCCTGCCACTCCCTGATCGCCTCCGGGTCACCGGTCGCGATCACCTCCCTGGACTCTTCGAGCCCGGCTATCGCCGCTTCGATCGCCTCGGAAACCGACTCTCCGTTGCTGGCCAGGATCTCGCTCCAGACCGTCGGGTTGGAGCCGGCGACCCGGGTCGCATCCCGCAGGCTCGGAGCAACTGCCCCGAGCCTCTCGGAACCGGCCAGCGCCTGACCGGCGAGCTGGTTTGCAAATACGTGCGGAAGGTGGCTGACGACCGCCATCGCTGCATCGTGTTCGGCGGCCTCGATCGCCGCCGGACGAGCCCCGATAGAGGAAATGAAGCGATTGAGGCGGTCATAGAGGATCCCGGAGGACACTCCGGTCGGGGTCAGGAGCCATCGGGCTCCATCGAAAAGATCGGCTCGGGCCGACTCGACCCCGGCCGTCTCGGCACCGGCGAGTGGATGGCCGCCGATGAACCGGGGATCATCCCCGAAGCGCTCGACCATCTCGCCCTTGGTCGAGCCGACGTCCGTCACCACCGTGTCCTCCCCTACCGCAGCGAGGATCCGCCCGGTTACCTCAGGAAGCGCCCCGACGGAGACGCAACTGAATGCGATCTCGACGTCGGCGACCGCCTGCTCGAGGGAAGTGGCGACTTCGTCGAGCGCGCCGGTCCCGAGACAGAGCTCGGCCCTGGCCGGATCCCGAACCCAGCCGATGACCTCTCCCAGACCCCGTTCACGGGCTGCCTTTCCGATCGAGCCGCCGATCAGGCCGACCCCGATTACCGCGATCCTGGGCACGCTCAGGCCCGGGAGACCGTCTTGCCCGCAACCTCCGCAACGGCCTCGATCTTCGCGGCCAGCTCGTCGAAAGTCCCGGATTCGACCTGCTGGGCGGCGTCACAGATCGCACGCTCGGGGTCGTTGTGGACTTCGATGATGATCCCGTCCGCTCCGGCGGCAACCGCCGCGAGCGCCATCGGCTCGACCCAGTCGCGCCGGCCGGGTGCGTGGCTCGGATCGACGATCACCGGAAGGTGGGTGCTCTCCTTGATCGCCGGAACGGCGAGCAGGTCGAGGGTGAAGCGGTAAGCGTTCTCGAAGGTTCGGATCCCCCGCTCGCAGAGCATCACGTCGTCATTGCCCTCCTTGAGCACGTACTCGCTGGCCATGAGGAGCTCCTCGACCGTCGCCGAGAGGCCCCTCTTGAGCAGGACGGGCTTGCCTACCCGTCCGACCTCGGTCAGCAGGGAGTAGTTCTGCATGTTCCGGGCGCCGACCTGGATCACGTCGGCCACCTCGGCGACGTCGTCGAGGTCGCGGAGGTCGAGCAGCTCGGTCACCACGGGGAGGCCCGTCTCCTCGCGTGCCTCGACCAGCAGTCGAAGACCTTCGCGGCCGAGTCCCTGGAAGCTGTACGGCGAAGTGCGGGGCTTGTAGGCGCCGCCCCTCAGCATGGTCGCCCCGGCCGCCGCAACGTCCCTTGCCGACTCGAGCATCTGGTCGCGATTCTCGACCGTGCAGGGACCCGCGATCAGACCGAAGTTCCCACCACCGACCATCCTTCCGTCCACCTCGATGACCGAGTCTCGTCCTTCCTTGAACTGACGCGAAGCGAGCTTGTAGGGCTTCAGGATCGGCAGGACCTGGTCTACCCCGGGAGTGCCCTCCAAGCCGAGCTCGGCAACCCGGCCCTCCTTGCTGCCGATCGCCCCGATCACGGTCAGCACCTCCCCACGGGAGACGTGCGCCGACAGGCCGATGCTCTCGACCCGGTCGACCACATGGGCCACGTCCTCCTCGGAGGCTCCTTCTTTCATCACGATCATCATCTGAGTGGTTCCTTCATGCGCCTTATGGGGAAACTCTACGGACCGTCCGCAGTTTCGGCCATGCTGTCGGCCTTTCGAACGGTCCGGACCGTAGTCTCAGCCCGAGAGGGCCTTCTCCAGGGCGGCGATCATCCGGTCGTCCTCTGCCTCGGTCCCGTAGGAGACGCGCAGGTGGCCCGGTGCCCCGAGCACGGTCCCGGCACGAACCAGAACGCCCTCGTCTGCCATCGCAGAGACGACCTCTTCCTCGCTTCGGCCATCGCCGATCCTGACCCAGGAGAAGTTCGCCTGGCTCTCGCTCGAGACGATTCCGGCCTCGGCCAGGGCCTGCTCGACCCGGGCCCTCTCCGCCTGGACCTGGGTGAGCCTCGCCCGCACGTCGTCCCCGTGACGCAGAGCCTCGGTCGCCGCAGCCTGGGCCAGGACGTTGACCGGAAAGGGCTGCCTCACGGCATCCACGGCCGCCTTGAAGGATGGGGGACAGATCGCGTAGCCGACCCGAAACCCTGCCAGCGAATGGGATTTGCTGAAGGTCCTCAGCAGGATCAGGTTGTCGCGCTCGCGGAACAGCTCGAGCGAGGCCTCGGGGTCGTCGCGGTCCTGGAAGTCGATATAGGCCTCGTCGAGGATCACCGCGACGTCATCCGGGACGGACCGGACGAACTCGGCCACCTCGTCGGCCCCCCGCGGGCTGGTCGTGGGTTTCGTCCTCGGGCAGCGGAACCCGAACCTCGGAGCCTCCGTGCAGCGGGGCGAGAGTCGGGTAGATCGAGAAAGATGGCCAGGCGTAGACGACCTCGCGACCCGGGGCAAGCATTGCCTGTCCCGCTGCGACCAGGATCTCGCAAGAGCCGTTGCCGACCGCGATCTGAGAGGAATCCACCCCGTGATGCTGCGCCAGGGCCTCCCTCAGCTCGCTGGCTTCGGGGTCGGGGTACCGATTGGTCGCCGACGCCGCCCTCGCGATCGCCTCGACCACCCCGTCGAGCGGGGGGAAGGGCGACTCGTTGGAGGCCAGCTGGGCAACCTCGGACTCCTGGACCTCGCCAGCAGTCCGTCCCTTCGGCGAACCGGGGTGGTACCCCGGGACCGACTCGAGGTTCGGGTTGAACCGGAGCACGGTGATCAGCTAGCCGAAGGCAGGTCGTCGCGGAGCTCTTCGGTCCTGCCGAGGTAGGTGGGCTGGGGGCTGTGGCCCTCCGGTGCCTTGAAGTGGACCATGACCCGGATCACCCTTTCCATCTTCCCCGGGACCGGAATCTCCTGTGCGCAGATCAGGGGGACCTCCGACAGCCCGGCCGCCCGGGCCGCCGTTGCCGGGAAATCGGCATCGAGGTCGGGGGTGGCGGTAAAGAGGACGCTGATCATCTCGCCAGGCCCGATCGAGTTGTTCTCCATCAGGGCCAGCATCAGCTCACGGCTGGCCTTCCCGATCGCCTCGGCCGTGTTCTCTTCCACCTGGACCGCGCCGCGCACGGCGACGGTCGAAATAAGCGGACTGTCCTCGGAGTCAGGCATCTCCGGCATCTTTCCAGAGCCGGCCAACCTCATGTTCATCGAGCAGACGGTGACGGCCGAGGGGCAGGCGGCCCAACCGAAGCGAGCCGAAGCCGGTCCTCTCCAGCGCAGTGACCCGGTTGCGCACGGCCTCGGCCATTCGTCTCACCTGACGGTTCCGGCCCTCCCTGATCGTGATCTCGATCTCCTCGGGTCCGAGTTTCCGAACCTCCGCCGGAGCCGTCGGGCCGTCATCGAGCTCGACACCCTCGGCGAGCCCCTTGAGCATCTGGGTCGTGACCGGACGGGCCATCTTCACCCGGTAGGTCTTCGGCACCTCGTAGCGGGGGTGGCTCAGCCGGTTCGCCAACTCGCCATCGTTGGTGATCAGGATCAGGCCGGACGAGTCGACGTCGAGCCGACCGACCGGGTAGAGCCGGAGATCGCTCGGGACGAGATCGACGACGGCCTGCCTGCGCCCCGGCTCGTCCGCGGTCGAGACGACGTCGAGCGGCTTGTTGACCATCCAGACCTCCCGCGGCTCGGCCTCGACCGGAGCGCCGTCCACCCTGACCTCGGCCCCGCCCGGAACCCCGAATGCGGGATCGACGATCTGCCGGCCGTCCACGGTGACCCTGCCTGCAGCGATGATCGCCTCCGACTTCCTTCGGGATGCGACGCCGGCATGGGCGAGGTACTTCCCGAGACGCACCGGCAGCCCGGCCTAGTTGCCGACTCGCTGCTCGCCGATCGAGAGGAGCCTCTCCCTG
>JBMSXD010000018.1:0-18101 GCA_049425265.1 Solirubrobacterales bacterium | reverse complement strand
CTCCGGCAGTTCGTAGACCTTCTTGCGGTAGACCTTGCCCCGGTTGGTGAAGAACAACAGGTAGTCATGGGTCGAGCAGATGTGGAGGTGCTCGATGTAGTCGCCCTCCTTGAGGTTCATCCCGGTGACACCGACCCCGCCCCGGCGCTGCTTGCGGTACGAGCCGACTGCGATTCGCTTGACGTAGCCCGACTTGGTCAACGAGATCACCATCTGCTCCTCGGCGATCGTGTCCTCGACGTTGACGTCTCCGTCGAATGCCTCGATCGCGGTTCGCCGATCGTCGCCGTGGGTCTCGGCGACCTCGAGCAGCTCCGACTTGACCAGGTCGTAGACCTTGCTCTCGTCGCCGAGGATCTCGCGGAGCTCCTTGATCAGCCCCATCAGCTCATCGTGCTCTTCCTTGATCTTCCCCGCCTCCAGGGCCGTCAGGCGCTGGAGCCTCATGTCGAGGATCGCCTGGGCCTGCTCCTTCGAGAGCTCGAACTCCGAGATCAGGCCGTCACGGGCCGCGTCGGGGTCGGACGAGGATCGGATCAGGGCGATCACCGCGTCGAGGTTGTCGAGCGCGATCAGCAGGCCCTCGAGGATGTGCGCCCTCGCCTCGGCACGCCCGAGCTTGAATTGGGTCCGCCTGGTTACGACTTCACGCTGGTGCTCGACGTAGTGGAGGACCAGCTCGCGCAGGCCGAGCGTTCGCGGGACCCCGTCGACCAGGGCGACCATGTTCAGCCCGAATGAGGTCTGGAGCGGGGTTTTCTTGAACAGGTTGTTGAGGACTACGTTGGTAACCGCCCCCCGCTTGAGCTCGATCACCACCCTCATGCCCGACCGGTCGCTCTCGTCCCTCAGGTCGGAGATCCCCTCCAGCTTCTTGTCGCGGACCAGGGAGGCGATCTTCGCGATCAGGCCGGCCTCGCCGCCCTTCTTCACCGTGAAGGGGAGCTCGGTGACAATCAAGGCCTCCTTGCCGCCCTTGAGCGGTTCGGAGTGGACCTTTCCCCGGACCACGACCGACCCCCGTCCGGTCTCGTACGCCGCGCTGATCCCGCCCGGGTCCATGATCCCGCCACCCGGGAAGTCCGGGCCCTTTACGTGCCCGAGCAGGTCGGCAGTCCCTATCGACGGATCATCGATGAAGGCCGCCACAGCGGCCGATACCTCCCGGAGGTTGTGCGGTGGGATGTTGGTCGCCATGCCGACCGCGATGCCCGAGGCGCCGTTGACCAACAGGTTGGGGAAGCGGGAGGGGAGCACCAACGGCTCCCGCTGGGACTCGTCGTAGTTGGGCCCGAAGTCGACCGTGTCCGAGTCGATGTCCCGGAGCATCTCGGTCGCCAGTCGGGTGAGCCGAGCCTCGGTGTAGCGCATCGCGGCAGCCGAATCGTCGTCGATCGAGCCGAAGTTGCCCTGGCCGTCGGCGAGGGTGTAGCGCAGCGAGAATTCCTGCGCCATCCGGACGAGGGTGTCGTAGATCGAGGCGTCGCCATGGGGGTGGTACTTGCCCATCACCTCGCCGACGATGAAGGCGCACTTCCGGTACGCCCGGTTCGGCTGGAGACCCAGGTCGTACATCGAGTAGAGGACCCGACGGTGGACCGGCTTGAGCCCGTCCCGAACGTCGGGGAGCGCCCTGCCGACGATCACGCTCATCGCGTAATCGATGTAGGAAGACCGCATCTCGATCTCGAGCTCGCGGTCCTCCACGTTGCCGGTCAGGGCTTCGAGTGCCATCAGTTGGCTCCCCTACGCACCTGGGCGGCTCGAGTCAACTCAGACATCGAGGTTGTCGGCATCCTTGGCGTAGGTCTCGATGAAGTCCCGTCGCGGCGAGACCTGGTCCCCCATAAGCATCGAGAAGATCTGGTCCGCCGCCGTGGCGTCCTCGAGGGTCACTCGCTGGAGGGTTCGGGTGGCCGGATCCATGGTCGTCTCGCGAAGCTGCTCGGCATTCATCTCGCCCAGGCCCTTGAACCTGGTCAGCTGGCTGCCGTGCCGGGCGAGGTCGAGTACCGCCCGGTGGATGTCGGTGAAACCGGCGGCGTCCTCTTCCCGATCGTCGAGGGTGACGGTGAAGGGGGGCCTGCCAAGGTTCTTTGCAAGCTGGGTGTGCACCTCGGACAGTCGAGCGAACTCATCCCCGGTGAAGAGACTGCCCGGGACCGTGTGGTTGCGGGCCAGGCCGGAGCTCCGGTGGACCGCCTTGATCGAAGTGTCGTCTCCGTCCTTGCCGAGCACCTCGACCTCGAAGGCCGCTTCCTCTGGGTTCGCAGCCAGGGCCTTTCGGGCCTGAGCGACCGTGGTCGGCGCCTCGTCGAGCAGGTTCGAATCGGCGACGAACCGCACGACATCGGTCCCGAACTCGGCCTGGAGGGCTGCGTACCAGCCCTCGTACTCCTTCGAAGCCCGGAGGTAGGCCTGCCAGCCCTTCTTGTTCAGCTTTACCGTCTTGCCCGTGACGTCGGTGATCGAGAACTCCTCGAGGCGATCGCGGAGCAGGAGCTCCTCGAGCTCCGTCTCCTTCTCCAGATAGGTCTCCTGGTTACCCCGTTTGACCTTGTAGAGAGGCGGCTTCGCGATGTAGACGAAGCCGGCATCGATCAAAGGCTGCATCTGGCGGTAGAGGAAGGTGAGGACGAGGGTCCTGATGTGGGCCCCATCGACGTCGGCGTCGGTGGCCATGATGATCTTGTGGTACCTGGCCTCCTCGAGGTCGAACTCGTCACCGATCCCGGTGCCGATCGCGGTGATCATCGCCTGGATCTCGTTGTTGGCCAACACCTTGTCGATCCGGCTCTTCTCGACGTTGATGATCTTGCCCCTGAGCGGCAGGACCGCCTGGGTGCTCCGATCGCGAGCCTGCTTGGCCGAGCCGCCGGCCGAATCGCCCTCGACGATGAAGATCTCGGCCAACGCCGGGTCGCGGACGGAGCAGTCGGCTAGCTTCCCCGGAAGGGTCGAGTTCTCCAGTGCCGACTTCCGCCTGGTCAGATCGCGGGCCTTGCGCGCCGCGTCCCTCGCCCGGGCCGCCTCGACCGCCTTGGTGATGATCCGACGGGCATCGGAGGGGTTTTCCTCGAGGTACTCGGCGAGGCTCCGGTTGACCGTCTCCTCGACCAGGCCCTTGATCGGGGGATTGCCCAGCTTGGTCTTGGTCTGTCCCTCGAACTGGGGGTCGTGGAGCTTCACCGAAACGACGGCTGTCAGGCCTTCGCGAACGTCTTCGCCCGAGAGGTTCTCGTCCTTCTCCTTGATCAGGCCCTTCGAGCGGGCGTAGGCGTTCAGGGTCCGGGTCAGGGCTGCCTTGAAGCCCGAAAGGTGGGTACCCCCTTCATGGGTGTTGATGTTGTTGGCGAAACTGAAGATCGACTCCTGGTAGGACCCGTTCCACTGCATCGCCACCTCGACCTGGCCGTCATCGCCTTCGCCCTCGAAGTAGACGACCTTCTGATGGATCGGTTCCTTGTTCTCGTTGAGGAAGGCGACGAAGTCCTCGATCCCGCCCTCATAGTGAAACTCGACGGAGCTCCCGTCGGCACGCCGGTCGTCCAGCGAGATCCTCAGGCCCCGGGTGAGGAAGGCCGTCTCACGGAGCCTCTCCATCAAAGTGTTGAAGTCGAACTCGACCCCCTCGAAGACCTCGTGGTCGGGGAGGAAGGTGATCTCGGTCCCGGTCTCCGAGCTCTTGCCGGTCTCCTCCAGTGGTCCCTGGGGGACCCCCCGCTCGTAGTCCTGTTCCCAGACGGCGCCCTCACGCTCGACCTTGAGGTGCAACCGCTCGGAGAGTGCGTTGACCACCGAGACTCCGACCCCGTGGAGCCCACCAGAGACCTTGTAGCCGCCACCGTCGCCGAATTTGCCCCCGGCATGGAGGGTGGTCAGGACTACCTCCGCGGCCGAGCGCTTCTCCTTCGGGTGTTCCTCGACCGGGATACCCCTCCCGGTATCGACCACGGTGCAGCTGTTGTCGGGAAGCAGGGTCACCGAGACCGAGTCGCAGTGCCCGGCCAAGGCCTCGTCGACCGAGTTGTCGACGATCTCGTAGACCAGGTGATGAAGCCCACGTGGACCGGTCGAGCCGATGTACATACCGGGCCGCTTGCGGACCGCCTCGAGACCCTCCAGGACCGTTATGTCTTCAGCCCCGTAGGAATCCTCCGAGGACGTCTTGCCTTTAGCCAATCACTGCCTTTCGTGTTTCACGCCGGGACCCGGACGAAGGGGGTCGACGGTCTCTTTCCGGACCCCGCTGACCGCCTCGGCCCGACCCCTCAATGATACCAGCTCGGCACGGTCGACTGAACCGTGAAGAGCCTTAAAATACCTGCAAATAGGGCACTTTTTAGGGTCAAGTGGAGCGGAAGGAGAGCCGCTCGACCGGCGCGCAGCCCCGGGCCTCCAGGACACCGTTCAGGGACCCCCTGATCCGCACCTCCATCAGGCCCAACTCCTCGGCCCAGACGGCACTCTCGCACTCGACGTAGACCACCCCCTCCCGTTCCTCGGAGACCTTGGTGACCGCAGCGATCCGCTCCCCCACGGCACCCGCCCAGACCGCCTGGACGTCGGCCTGCGGGGTCTCCGGGGCAACCAGGTCGGCGAACCTCCCGACGGCCCCGGCGAGTCGCTCGGGTTGGGCTGGGCGTCCCCTCCTGTCCCTGCCCTTCGACATCCCTTCAGCCACCGGTACCACTCGACACCCCGAGCAGCCCCTCGATGGGAACGCGGACCAGATCCCCGTCGGACGGCAGCAGTTCCTCCTCTGCTGCCGAGATCAACGCCTGCCCACCCGAGGCGAGCTGGGTGAGGAGGGCCGCTCTGCGTTCGGCGTCGAGTTCGCTCATCACGTCATCGAGCAGCAGAAGCGGGGTCGGGTTGCCGGCTTCGGTCAGGACGCGGCGTTCGGCGAACAGCAGGGAGAGCAGGCCGAGCCTCTGCTGGCCCTGTGACCCGAATCGCCTCAGCTGCCTTCCGTCCCTCTCCAGCCGAAGCTCGTCGTTCTGCGGCCCCCAGGTACTCCTGCCTGCCTCGATGTCACGTTGCCGGCGCTCCTCGAGGCCCAGCAGCAGAGCCTCTTCCGAGGTGGCAGCGGCAGGCCGGTACTCCAAACCGTTGGCGCCCTCCAACCCCAGAGCTTCACAGGCTTCCCGGTAGGCAGGTGCGAGGAGCCCGCAGGCCTCCTCCCGGGCCTGGCTGAGCGAGGCCCCTGCCCTCGCCAGCTGGGCGTCCCAGGTTGCGAGGGCGGCCGGTGATCCCTCGCCCCGGGCGATCGAGGAGAGCAAGGCGTTCCTCTGGGAGAGGGTCCGGCCGAACTCGCGTCGCAGTCCCTCCCTTCCCGGCCACCTCGCCCCCACGAACCGGTCCAGGTGTGCCCTTCGAAGGGCAGGGGGTCCCTTGACCAGCTCGAGTCGCTCCGGTGAGAAAACGGTAACGGCGGGGCGGTTCCGTTCTGCCTCGGATCGATCAACCCGGGCGCCGTCAAGCGTGGTCCGCGTCTGCTCGGCCCTGGAAGTGGCGGTCATGAACTCGTGGACTACACCGTCATCGGCCTCGATGGAGACGCTAACCCGGGCGTGGTCACCCCCGAACGGGATCAGGTCCCTTCGGTCGGCCGTCCTGAACGACTTACCCGTCAGGCCGAAGAAAGCTGCCTCGAGGAGGTTGGTCTTGCCGGATCCGTTGGGGCCGAAGACCGCAGACGAGCCCGGGCCGAGTTCCAGAATCACGTCTTCGAGGGACCTGAACCGGTCGGCCGAGACCGACAAGACCTTCAAAGTCAGTCGCCGAGTCGAAGCGGCATTACGAGGTAGCGGAAATCCTCGCTGCCTATCGGCTGGATCAGGCCTGGACGGAGAGGTGAAATCAGCTTGACCATTACTTCGTCGCCCTTGACCGCCTCCACCCCGTCCCGAAAGTACTCGTGGTTGAAACCGACGGTCATCTCCTCCCCGTCGAACCCCGCAGGAATCGTCTCGCTGGCATCCCCGACCTCCGGGGTTTCGGCGGTCAGGGTCAACTCTCCGGGTGAAAGGGTGATCTTGATCGGGCGGCCCCGGTCGAGCATCCGGCCTACACGCCTGACCGACTCGAGGAGCTCGTCACGCGACATCCTCACGTCGTGCTCCCAACTCTCGGGAAAGAGCTGTTGGTACTTCGGAAACTGGCCCTCGACCATGGTCGTCGAGAAGACCGTTCCGTCGATGTCGAATACGGCCTCGCGGTCGCCGATCGAGACCTTGACCTGGTCCGACTCAGTCCCGCTCAAGATCCTGACCAGCTCCTTCAACGACTCGGCCGGCACGTTTGCCTCGACCTCCACCCCTGCGGGCGAAGTCAGCTTCGTCTCCTTGACCGCCAGCCGGTAGGAGTCGGTGGCAGCCATGGTCATCGAGTCCCCTTCGATAGTCACCTGAACTGCCGAGAGGACTGGCCTCATGTCGCCGGTCGAGGCGGCACCTGCGACCAGATCGATCGTCTCCATGAGGGCCTCGCGATCCAGGGGTACCGACCCCTCACCCAGACCCGGTAGGGGCGGGAAGTCGTCGGCGTTCATGGTCCGAACATGGAAGACCGACGTGCCGGACTTGATTTCGACGTCCTTCTCGGCGGGCCTGAACGCCACGTCGACGGTTCCCGCCCGAAGTGAATTGGCGACATCGGGAAGGATCTTTCCCGGGAGGAGAACCCGCCCCTCGCCATCAGGGGTGCCTGCGAGGTGGACGGGCACCTTGATGCTCCGGTTGCCGTCCGTAGCACTCACCGTCAGGCGTCCATCGGCGAGCTCCACCAGGATCCCCCCGAGTGCCTGGTTGTCTCGGGCCTGCGAGACCGACCTGCCCGCCGTAGCCGTCGCCCTCGCAAGCTCCTCCTGCTCGACCGAGAACTTCACGAGGACCGTTCTGGAACCCTGAGAAAAGGTCTACTGAAGATCGATTTAGTAGTGCTTTGGGTTCTGTTGAACTGAGGGATCATTCCGCTTCACAATAGGGAAAATCGGCGTTGGGTAACGGTTCGTGGGTGTGGTTAACGATTGTCCCAACTAGCTCGGCGTGAGGCCCGGACCCACGCTTTGCCCCAAGGGCCGCGGACAATCCACACCTGCTCAACCGGAGATCGCCGCCCTGAAACCGGTCAGTAGGCGGGTCACCTCTGGATCCACCCCATCGGACCGCTCCACCCGGCGCACTGCTGCCAGAACGGTCGAGTGATCCCGATCCCCGTACAGGGTCCCGATTTCCGAGAGGGTCGATCCACAGACCTCACGGGTGACGAACATGGCTACACCCCTCGCCTGGACCGTCCTCCGGTCCCTCCGCCTCGAGATAAGGCTGTCGACCGGAATCGCGAAATAGGAGGACGCCCGGTCGCGAACCTGCCTCGGGGTAATCACGGGGTTACCTGCGCCCTCAGGTCCCTCCCCACTTGAGATGACCCTCGCCACCAACTCCCGACTTACCTCTGAGCCGGCCAGTGAGGCTTCGGCGACTATTCGGGTGAGCGCCCCGCGCAACTGCCTGAGGTTGGCCGTAACCGATGACGCGATCAACCTCACTACCTCACTATCGGGGAGGTCTACTCCGGCTTCGTCGATCAGTTGACGGAGTACGGTCAACCTAGTTGCCAGGTCCGGGCTGTCTAGCTGAACAGAGAGGCCCCACTCGAATCGGTCGGAGAGCCTGGCCGCCATCCCATCGATCCCGGAGGGATCCGTGTCGGCCGAGATGACCAGCTGGGCCCCGGCTTCGTGGAGAGTGTTGAAGGTGTGGAAGAACTCTTCCTCGGTCCGTCGCTTTCCTGCAAGGAACTGGATGTCGTCTACCAGGAGGACGTCGACAGAGCGATACCGCTGGCGGAACTGTTCCGCACCGCCATCTGCCCTGAGAATCTCGATGAACTCCGAGGTAAACGACTCCGCGCTGGTGAAGAGGACGGTCAGGTCCGGGCGATTTCGGGACAGGTAGTCGGTGATCGCGCCCATCAGGTGGGTCTTGCCCAGGCCCGGAGGTCCATGGAGGAAGAGGGGGTTGTAGGCCTCGGCCGGTGCTTCGGCGACCGAGAGGGCGGCCGAGTGGGCGAGGTGGTTTCCTCGACCGATCACGAAACGGTCGAAGGTGTGGGTCGGGTTCGGCTGGACGACCCTCCCTGGGTGTGGCCCGGTTCCCTCACCGGACACCTCTTCGAAGGAGATCCGGGAAATCTTCAACCCCCGGGATCCGAACGCGTCCCGGATCAAACCCTGGTATCGGCGGGCCACCCATTCCCGCACCCCCTCGGGACCCCGGAAAAAGAGGACCGAGTCCCTCTCGGCGACCGGCCGGATCGGCGCGATCCACATCCGAAAGGTCGACTCCGGGAGGCTGGCGGCGAGTGACTGCCTGACCTCGACCCAGAGTCTCGCGAGGTCCAGGTCGTGGGACGAGCCGGGGGGGTTGCCACCGGGAAGTCGAGCGTCGCCCATTCCGGGCCCACCAGGCGAGCCAGGAGAGCTCCCAGGGGAGACCGACAGTTCGGCCCTACCGGCTGTTCTTGGCTCTTTCACTGGTGTTTAGGGCTCTCCGGAAATCCGCGCTCGAGTCCGGGACCGACCCACCCCCCGACCCCCTCGAGCCCCGGCAGGGCCCCGACGAGCTCACGGGAAGGTCGGACGAAGATAGTCCCGGCCGGGTCTTCCGCCGGAGGGTCAGCTCGCAAGCAGCGGAGAAAAAAGGTGTTCCTCTGGCGGGGTCCACCGGGTCGCCCTACCCCTATACTCCGGCCCCCGATGAAGCGGACCTACCAACCGAAGAAAAGGAAGCGCGCGAAGACCCACGGCTTCCGCGCCAGGATGAAGACGAGGTCGGGCCGCGAGATCGTCAGGCGGCGCCGGCGCAAGGGTCGCAAGCGCCTGACCGCGTGAGATGTCCGGGGAGGGCCCCGATCGCCCCCGGCGGAAGCGACTCTCCCGGAGCGGGGACTTCAAGCGCGCCTACCGTGAGGGAGACTCGAGGGCCAATCGGTTTCTGGTCGTCTATCGCTTCGATCGGGGGGGAGACCCCGATCGAGGAGACGGGTCGACTCGATTGGGGATCTCGGTTTCGAGGAAGGTCGGAAACGCCGTCACGCGGAACCGGGTCAAGAGGATCCTCGGTGAAGGCTTCTGGGAGGTTCTCGCCGGCGAAACCTCAGAGGCGGATTTCGTGCTCGTCGCGAGGCCCGGAATCGAGCAGATGATCGAGACTGACGGCATGGACGGTGTCAAGAGCGCGATTTCGGAGTTGGTCCTGGCCGAGTCCCCCGATCGGGAGGAAGATGCCTCTGAGGCTGGAGGGGAGGGGCGTTCCACGTGAAACGGCATCGGCCCGACTCGACCTCCCGTAACTTGGCTTCCAGGGCCGCAACGGCCCCGATCAGGGCATATTCGCGCCTGATTTCCCCTGCACTGCCCAGGCGGTGCAAGTACGAACCGACCTGCTCTGCCTATGCGCTCGAGGCGGTGGAACGATTCGGCGTATTCCGGGGACTACTCCTCGCGTTCTGGCGACTTCTGAGGTGCAACCCGCTGAGCCACGGCGGCTTCGACCCGGTGCGGGAGGAGTTCACCCTCAAGGTCGGCCCGATGGACCCCGCGGTCTACCACGGAGAGATCCCGGCCGACGGAGCTGAAGGGGGCAGGTAACCGCAGTGATCCTCCTGGCAAACATCCTCCAGCCGCTGATCAACATCGCCGATGCCGTGCTTTCGGCTTTTCATGGCCTCGGCCTCAGTTGGGGCGCCTCGATCATCGCCCTCACCTTTGCCACCAGGCTGGTCCTCATCCCGCTCACCTACAAGCAGATCAAGGGTATGAGGGCGCTCCAGGCCTTCCAGCCCCAGATCAAGGAGCTCCAGGAGAAGTTCAAGAACGACCGCCAGCGGCTCTCCCAGGAGATGATGAAGCTCTACCAGGAGAACAAGATCAACCCCCTGGCGTCCTGCATCCCGCTGATCGCCCAGATGCCGATCTTCATCACCCTTTTCTACGCCCTCAGGGGACCGCTCCGGGAGGACATCTGTGGCCAGACCGAGGTCCCCTGCAGCGACCTGACGATGGCCCAGATACAGGCCAACCCGACGATCGAAGCCCTCTACCCGTTCGGTGAGTCCTTCCTTTTCATTCCAGACCTGACTGCCTCTGCCACGGGAGGGGTGCTCGTCGCCCTGATCGTGATCTATGTGGTGACCCAGCTCTTCTCCGGCCTCGTCATGGCGACCACCGCAGACCGCAACCAGAGGCTGCTGATGATGGCCCTGCCCTTCATCTTCATTCCCTTCATCATCGGCTTCCCGGCGGGGCTGATCCTCTACTGGATCACCACCAACGTATGGACGATCGGACAGCAGGCCGTGGTCAACAAGGTGATCCCCCCGCCGGATCTCTCCAACCCCGAGGTAGCTGCCGCCGTCAAGCCACCACCACCGCCGCCGCGAAAGAAGAAGCGCAGGCGCTGAGCCGACCCGGAGCGGGAGCACCTACACTCCGGAAGCGATCTCCAGATGACCGATGAACTCCCGGAAAACGAGGATGAAGTCCGTCCGTCCGGCCTCTCGGAGTGGCCCGACGATCCCGCCGAGCGGGTCCGCCTGCTGGTAGAGGCCTTCCTCGACGAGCTCGACCTCGACGGCAGCGTGGAGATCGAGGAGGGTGAGGACTCGATCACTGCATCGGTCGAGGGCGACGACGACTACGGGGTGTTGATCGGCAGGCGTGGCCAGACGATCGATGCCCTTCAGCTGCTCTGCTACCAAGCGGCCTTCAGGGGGGTTCGTGACCGCAAGCGGGTGACCGTGGATGCCGCGGGCTATCGGGCCGAGAGGGACGAGATGCTCGAGGGCCGGGCCGACCGGGCGGCTGACGATGCGATTGCCACCGGGGACGAGATCGAGATGGATCCGATGACTGCACGCGAGCGCCGGGTCGTCCACGAGCGGCTGCGTGATCGTCCCGAGGTCGAGACGTTCAGCGCGGGCGACGAACCGAACCGTCGCGTAGTGGTCGCCCCGCTCGTGACGGACTGAGCGGCATGACCCGGCCCGGCCCGGGGTTTCCCGAAGAGGCCGAACGGGCCGAGCTACCGGACCCGGCGATGATCGACTCGCTGGTCGAACGGCTGACACCCCTGACCCGGCTGGTCGCCGAGTCGCCGCTCTCCCTCAGCTCGGTCACCGAGCCGGGGGAGGCCGAGAGGGTCCACCTTCGGGATTCGCTGTCGGCACTCGCGATCGATCAGGTCCGTTCTGCCGGGGCAGTTGTCGACATCGGGTCGGGGGCCGGGTACCCCGGAATCCCACTTGCAATGGCACTTCCGGAGGCCGAGGTCACCTTGCTCGACTCAGTCGCCAGGAAGGCCCGCTTCGCAGGGGAGGCTGCCGATGCGCTCGGGTTGAGCAACGTCGATGCCCTCGGGATCCGGTCGGAGGAGTTCGCCGCCGGGGAGGGAAGGGAGCGCTTCGACCTCGCCCTCGCCCGGGCGGTCGCCCCGCTTTCCGTCCTCGCTGAGCTCGCGTCGCCCCTCCTCGGGGAGGGCGGCACCCTGATCGCCTGGAAGGGCGAGAGGGAGCCCGAGGAAGAACGTCGGGTCGAGGCACTAGCCGGACGGTTGGCGATGGAGCCGCGTGGGGTGCTTGCAGTCGTACCGTTCGAAGGGAGCAGGGAGCGCCACCTCTACCTGCTCGGCAAGTCGGGACCGACCCCGGCAGACCTGCCGCGGAGGCCGGGGATGGCCAGGAAGCGCCCCCTGCCGGAATAACCTGAACCCGATGAGCTCCGGACGCAACTCCCCCCAAGCACGCTCCGGTCTCGAGGGGTGAGTCGGTCGGTCTACGCGGTCGCCAACCAGAAGGGGGGAGTCGGCAAGACGACCACGGCAGTCAATCTCGCCGCCGTCTTCGCCGGAGAGGGCAGAAAGACGCTCGTGGTCGACCTCGATCAGCAGGCGAACGCAACGGTCGCCCTGGGGGTTCAGAAGGGGGTCAGGCCATCGAGCTACGAGGTGCTGGCGGGCGAGGCCTCGGCGGCGGATGCCGTCGTCCCGGGGCCGGTCCCGAACCTTGAGGTGCTCCCGGCGAGTCGGGACTTGGCCGGCTCGGCGGTCGAACTCGCCTCGGTGCCCGATCCACCCTTCCAGCTGAGTCGTCAGATCGAGTCCCTGACCGGTCGCTACGACGTGGTCCTGATCGACTGCCCACCCGCGCTCGGCCTGGTCACGGTCAATGCGCTGGTAGCTGCAGATCGGGTGATCGTCCCGGTCCAGGCCGAGTACCTGGCGCTCGAGGGGCTGATCGAGTTCCTCGACACCCTGACTACCGTCCGACGGGAGCTCAATCCTTCCCTGGAACTGGCCGGGGTGGTTGTCACAATGCACGACGAGCGAACCCGGCTTGCCCAGGACGTCGAGAGGGACGTGAGAGACCACTTTTCGGAAACCGTTTTCCAGACTGTCGTGCCTCGCACGGTGCGGCTTGCCGAGGCCCCGAGTTACGGCCTCCCGGTCTCTGAGTACGCTCCCGATTCCCGGGGTGCATCGGCCTACCGCGCCCTCGGGGCGGAGGTGATCGAGCGTGGCTGAACCGCGGGGTATGGGCAGGGGTCTGGCGGCGATCCTCCCGGAGCCGGGCCTCCGCTCGGAGGTCGTCGAGCTGCCGATCGAGTCGCTCGCCCCGAATCCCGACCAGCCCCGGTCCAACTTCGATCAGGCAGGCCTTGAGGCCCTCGCCGCCTCGATTGCCGACAGCGGAGTGGTCCAGCCAGTGATCGCGACCAGACTTAGTGACGGAAGTTACGAACTAATCGCCGGTGAACGGCGGTGGCGGGCGGCCGGCATCGCCGGACTGAAGACGATCCCGACCGTGATTCGCGACCCGGCGGAAGCTGAACGGCTGGAGCTTGCGCTGGTCGAGAACATGGTTCGCGAAGACCTCAACCCGATCGAGGAGGCTCGTGCCTGTGCAGCCCTGATCGAGGAACTCGGCCTGAGCAAGGAGGACCTCGGCCGTAAGATCGGCAGGAGCAGGTCCCAGGTCTCGAACCTCGTCCGGCTGCTCGACCTGCCCGACGAGGCGATCGGTCTGATCGAGGAGGGACGGCTCACCGAAGGACATGGCCGGGCGATCCTCCAGGCTCCCGACCACGAGGCCCGCAAGGAACTGGCCGGTAGCGCCGCCCGTGAGGGCTGGACGGTCCGGAGGACCGAAGAGGAGGCTCGGGCCCTTTCCGGGAAGGCCGGCCCTAAGGCGGCTTCCGGCAGGAGGGGCTTCACCGCTGAAGAGGAGAAAAGGGCCCAAGCCCTCGCGGCAGGCCTCGAGACCCGCTTCGACAGACCGGTGCGGATCCGTCCGAAGGCCGGAGGGGCGGTGGTCGAGATCACCCTGTCCGACTTGGCCGATGCCGGCCGCCTGGCCGACGACCTGGACTCCCGGCAGTAGAATCTCCGCCCTGCGGCGCCGACCGCGACGCGGGCGATTAGCTCAGTTGGTTAGAGCGCATCTCTGATAAGGATGAGGTCCCTGGTTCGAATCCAGGATCGCCCATCTCCCCGGGCCTTCGGGGACCCCTCGTGACCCCGCCCATCCTCTGCCTCGAGGTCGATGGCCCGGTAGGGGCGGCGGCGGGAGCGCATATATGATCGCCCGCGATGCGAGAGGTGCAGATTTACGGGGTCAGCTTCGACATGGTCGGCAAGCAGCCGATCGTCCTGTTGAAGACGATCGACGACAATCGCTTCCTGCCGATCTGGATCGGCCACCCCGAGGCGGCCGCGATCCTGATGAAGCTCCAGGGGGCCGAGACCCCGAGGCCGATGACCCACGACCTGATGGTCGAGCTGCTCGACCAGACCGACACGACTTGTGAGCGGATCGCGATCACCGAGCTCCGGGACAACACCTTCTTCGCCTCGGTCACGATCTCGGTCTCGGGTACCGAGATCGAGGTCGATTCACGGCCCTCCGACGCCCTCGCCCTCGCGGTCCGACTCGCGGTGCCGATCTTCGTCGCCGACGAGGTGATCGAGGAATCCTCGATCGAGTTCGAGCAGGGCGAGGAGGACACCGACGAGGTCGTCGAGCAGTTCAAGGACTTCCTCGAGGACGTCTCTCCCGAGGATTTCCTCAAGGACTCCTAGCCGGCCCCGGTCAGGCCCCCGTCGCGGTAGCCAGCCCGAGGATCCTGCCGACGAGCGCGTCGAAGGAAAGGCCTGCAGCCTCTGCAGCCTGGGGCAGCAGGGAGGTCTCGGTGAGGCCGGGGACCGGATCGACCTCGATCACCCTGGGCCCGTTTTCGCCGAGCAGCATGTCCACCCTGGCGAGGTCGAGGCAGCCGAGGGCATCACAGGCCGCGAGAGCCACCCGCTCGACCTCTGCGCGGTCGGTCTCCGAGAGCCGGGCCGGGGCCTCGAACCGGGTGGCGCCGATCTCGTACCGGGCCTCGAAGTCGTAGGTCGGTCGCTCGGTCGGGATCGCTTCGACTACCGGCAGTGCCTCGCCCCCGATCACCGACACCGCCAGCTCCCGCCCGTCCACCCATTCCTCGAGGAGTGCGGAAGGCCCGTAGCTCAGCGCGGTAACGACGGCAGCAGGCAGGTCAGGCGAGTCGGTGACCACGGTCAGGCCGAGAGCCGACCCCTGGGAAGCCGGCTTGACGACGAGGGGAAGACCGAGTCGGTCGATCGCTTCCGGCAGCCCGGCAGCCGCCCCGTAGTCGCGGATGGCCGCTTCGGTGACCGGAAACCAGGCAGGGGTGGGGACTCCTTGCATCCCGAAAACGTGCTTGGCGAGCCCCTTGTCCGACGAGAGCCGGCAGGCCGCGACCCCGGGCCCGGTGAAGGGGATGTCCGACAGCCCGAGCAATGCCTGGACCGTGCCGTCCTCTCCATCCCGTCCGTGGAGGGCGATGAAGGCGGCGTCCGGATCGGCTTCGGCGAGGTCGGCGACCAGCCCGGGACCCGGGTCTATCCGGACCACCTCATGGCCGAGCTGGCGGAGGGAGTCGGCCACGCGCCGACCCGACTGGAGCGAGACGCTCCGCTCCAGGGAGATGCCGCCGCTCAGCAGAGCGACCTTCATCCGGCCTGCCGTCGCTTCGCCTCGGCCGATCCGTCGGGCAAAGGCAGCTCAGCCGTGTTGGCGATCGTCTCGTAGAGGCCGAGCATCCGGTCGGCAAGGCGTCCGATCCGACGCACCCCTTCGATTATCCGCTCTTCGGTCACGCCGCTGAAGTTCAGCCTCATCGAGTTCGCACCCCGGCCGTCCACGAAGGCCTCTGCTCCGGGGACGAAGGCGACGTTCTCGCCGAGCGCCTTGGCCAGGAGGTCCCCGGTGTCGATCACCTCGGGCAGGGTCGCCCATACGAACAGGCCTCCCTCGGGCCGCGACCAGTCGGCTCCGTGGGGGAAGTACTCGGCGATCGCACCGAGCATCGCGTCCCTGCGGGACCGGTAGCTCCCCCTGAGCCCATCGACGTACTCGTCGAACCATCCGGACTGGAGGAATCGGAGTGTGAACTCCTGGACGAGAGTGGATGTGCAGAGGTCGGCCGCCTGCTTTCCGAGGACGATCTTCTGACGGACCGGCGGCGGGGCAACCACCCAACCGAGCCTGAGCCCCGCAGCGACGATCTTCGAGAAGGTTCCGACGTAGACGACGAAGCCGCCGCCGTCGATCGAGTAGAGGCTGGGGAGGGGGTCGCCCTCGAACCTGAGCAGGCCGTACGGGTTGTCCTCGACCACGAGGATCTCGAAACGGCGGGCGATCTCGACCATCTGCTGCCGACGCTCGAGCGAGAGGGTCATCCCCCCTGGGTTCTGGAAGGTCGGGACCGAGTAGATGAACTTGGGCCGCTTGCCACCCGCTTCGAGTTCGGTCAAGGTCTGCTCCAGCAGGTCGGTTCTCATCCCGTCCGAATCGCAGGCGACCTGGATCACGTCCGCCTGGTAGGCGGCGAAGGTTGGGAGTGCGCCCGGGTAGGTGGGGGCATCGCAGATCAAGACGTCGCCAGGATCGATCAGGGCCCGGGTGACCAGATCGAGTGCCTGCTGGCCCCCCGTGGTCACGGTCACGTCCTCTGGTTGAGCCCCGGTCCCCTCCCGGGCCATCACCTCGGGGATCGCTTCCCTTAGCCCGTCGAGCCCCTCGGTCGGTCCGTACTGGAGCGCTCCGGCCAGGCCGTCGGCAGCGATGCCGGAGGTGATCTCCTCGAACAGGTCGGCCGGAAAGGTCGATGTGTCGGGCAGCCCGCCGGCAAGGGAGATCACCTCGGGTCGGGTCGCGATCGACATCATGTTCCTCATCGCTGACGACCTCATCTGGCGGGTCCTCGCGGCGAAGAGGGCGGCGTAGCGCTCCAGGTCGCGGGCTTTCGTCCGCGGCCTGCGTGGAGCGGGCGGGACTTGCTCGGACTCCATCCCTTTATTCTGACCCCATCGGAGCTTTCGAGACAATCTGCCTCGGCCTCGGCCTCGGCACGGCGGTAGGTCTCGCCACCGGAGCGACCGGCGTCGAGGGATCGGCGCGCGGGCGGATGGCCGTGCTCTCGGCGGTGATCGGCCTGGTGGTCGGTTATTTCGGCGCCTCGGCCCTCGGCGGGACCGCCTTCCTCGGGGCGATCTTCACGGCCCTGGCCGCCGCCTTCGGCTGCGCCGTCTTCTCGGACGTACGGGCCGGAGCCAACCGGAGGGGGGCCACGGCGATCCTCGGGCTGGGATTCGTAATCGCCGCCCTTCTGGTCGCCGGACTCACCCTCCTCCTGCCCATTCTCGGGTTTCTCTTCCTGATCGCGGTCGTGTGGCTCGCCGTCACCCGGAACCGCCGCCAGCCAGAGAAGCACGCCGGGCTTCGCGTACTCAAGTAGATGTCGCGAAAAAAACTGGTCCTGGTCTACGTCGATTCGCTCCGGACCGACATGCTGGAGGCGGCGATCAGCGATGGCCGGGCCCCTACCTTCGGTCGGCTGGTCAAGCGGGGGACGCTGATCGGCGACTGCGTTGCCCCCTTTCCTTCGGTGACCCCGGTCGCTTCGGCCGAGATGGTCACCGGGGTCCGCGCCGACCGGCACTGGATCAGCGGGATGAACTGGTATCACCGGGTCGAGCAGCGCTACGTCGAGTACGGATCCTCGCTCGACGCCGGCCGGGCCTTCGGACTGCTCCGGTCGCTGACGGACCTGGTCTACAACATGAACCTCGCCCACCTGAGCCCGGAGATCGAGACGGTCTTCGAAAGCCTCGATGACCAGGGGGTCCGGACGGCCTCGACCCCCTTCCTGATCTATCGCGGCCGCCACCGCCACGAGGTCACCTTGAGCGGGCTGTCCGGTCGGGCGATCGAGTCCGGGCTGCTCAAGTTCCACTACGGGACCTGGGGGCCGAAGGAGCTCTTCTACGGAGAGCTCTACGCCTCGATGGAGGTCCCCTGCCGTCCAAGCGCCGTTCCAGGGCGCCAGGACGGCTACTCCGCCTGCTGCGCTTCCGAGCTGGTCAGCCGCGACCGGTTCGACTTCATGCTGCTCTCGTTCCCCGACAACGACAACTACTCACATCGCTTCGGACCGCGGGCCTCGGTCGACTCGATCGAGCGGGCCGATCTCTGTATGGCCGAAGTCGTTCGTGCGGGCGGGGGACTGGACCGGTTCCTGGCCGACCACGCCGTGATCCTCGTCGCCGACCATGCCCACTCGGACGTGACTGCGACCCTGGACATCATCGGCTCGCTCGAAGCCGAGTGGGACGTCCTCCAGCCCTCCGAGGATCGGACCGGATCGGCGGAACTGGCGGTCAGCCCGACCTCTCGGGCGGCCAACATCTACCTCCTGCGGGGAGGACTCGAACCGGGCCGTCACCGGGCGGTAAGGGAGCGGGTGGCCGCGACCGACGGAGTCGAGCTGGTCATCTGGCTGGAGACCGCAGAGGGCGAACCCGTGGTCAGGACTTCCCCGGGCCACGACGGGGATGCCGTTCTGGCCGTGGTGGTGGAAAGGGAAGGGAGAAGGCTCGAGTTCGGCCTCCCGGAGGAGCTACCGACCGACTGGGGCGAAACGGTCGGGGACAGCCGAGGGGGGTCCTGGACGGTCCGGGGGGACCTCGCGGCCCGCG
>JBMSXD010000017.1:0-18363 GCA_049425265.1 Solirubrobacterales bacterium | reverse complement strand
CCGCCGTGGGCATGACCGAATTCACCGAGGCGGTGGAGCGCGTCGCCGCCGGTCAGCGCCGCCACGCTGCGGCCCCGGGCAGATCGGTGGCGGATTTTTCAGAGCGTTGACGCGCGGCCCTCGGGCTGGGCGCAGGCGGCCGCGGCGGCCAGGATCGGGTTCACCGGTCGCTCCCCGCTCCGTCGGGGTGCCTTGGCCGGAACATTCCGACCAGGATGACGATCAGGCTCTTGAAGATGAAGAAAGCCGACTTGATCGGCGAGAGGAAGGACTCACCCTGCTCTCGCGGCAGCATCCGCACCGGGACCTCCTCTACCCGGAGGCCCGCCCTGACGGCGCGCTGGAGCGACTCGACCTCGGCGAAGTCAGGTGAGTAGTACTCGCCGAAGAGTTCCATCGTCCGGCGGTTCCCCGCCCTCATCCCGCTGGTCGTGTCGGTGAACCTCTGCCGGGTGGCAAAACTCAAGACGTACCTGAAGAGGTTGGTCCCGATCCGGCGGGCCCGGGAGGGGCGGTAGTCCTCGGCCTCGGCGAGCTCCGGATCCCGGTAGCGGGACCCGATAACCAGGTCGGCCCGGTCTGCCTCGACCTCGGCCAGCAGCCGGGCCACTTCCGCCGGGGGGTGCTGGCCGTCGCCGTCCAGGTGGGCGAACCGTTCGAAACCGTGCTTGAGACCGAACAGGTAGCCGGTCTGGAGGGCGGCACCCAGCCCCTGGTTGATCGGCAGGGGGGCGACGATCGCCCCGGCTGCACGAGCCGTCCTGGCCGTTCCGTCGCCCGAGCCGTCGTCGACCACCAGCACGGTGGCCCCGGGGATGTTCTCCCGGACCCCTTCGATGACCGCAGTGATCGAGTCCTCCTCATCGAAGGCCGGGATGAACACGAGTGTGCCCAACTGGTTCACCGGCGGGATTCTCGCATGGGTCCCGGCCCCGGTCGGGATGGAGCCCAGGCTGGAATATCCTCCACCCGGAATGGAAGGAAGGGCCGGGAGGCCGAAGCGGCGGCACATCGGGATGAGGATCTGGCTGGTTGCCGGATTCACCCTGGTCGGTGCCCTGACCGCCGGCCTCGTCTACCTGTTCGTGATCGACGCCAGCGGCGGCGTGATACGCGAGCGGGCCACCGATTTCGCCGCCGGCCAGACCGTCGCCCTTGCCGACAGCCTCGAGTCCCCTGATGTCGACCCGGCCGAGCGGGTCAAGGCGAGCGAGGATGCCGGTTCCTCGATCTGGTACTTCGACTCGGGCGGCGGACTGATCGCTCCAGAGAACAAGGAGTTTCCCGAGGGGGCCGCATACCTCGAGGCCCTCGACGCGGCCCTGGCCGGCGACCGGACCACGACGGAGGTCGATGGAGGGGAGGTGGTCGTGGTCGGGACCCCGGCCTTCAACAGCTCGGGGGAGGCGGGTGCCCTTGTCGGTCGCTACTTCAGGCCGGCCCTCTTCCAGAATTCGCTCGACCGGATCCGGGCCGAGGCTCTCCGGGCGGCGATCCTCGCGATGCTGATCGGCACCGCAGTCGGCCTGGCGATCGCCTCGCTGATCACCGTCCGGCTCAAACGGCTGGCGACCCAGGCCGACCAGCTAGCTGCCGGGGACTTCGAGGTGGGTCTACCGGTCTACGGCCGCGACGAGATCGGCGACCTTGCGCGCTCTCTCGAATCGCTCCGTCTGGCGCTGAAGGAGAGCTTTGGCGTGCTGACCGCCGACCGCGACAAGCTGACCGCGATCTTCGACGGCCTGAACGACGCGGTGATCGTGATCGACGAGGAGGGTCCGGTTCGTTTCTACAACTCGGCCGCGGCCCGCCTGCTATCCGAAGATGGGTCGCCTCCCCCTGCCGTTTCGGCCTCGGTCCGGCGTGCGACCCGGGAGGGCTTTGCCGCCCATCCGGCGCTCCGGATGGGCGATCGCGCCTACGCCCTCCAGGCCCGGGCGCTGCCGGATGAGGGTGCCGTGCTCGTGGTCCTCCGGGACCGAACCGACGAGATGCGGAAGGAATTCGCCGAGCGCGACTTCGTAAGCAACGCAGCCCACGAGCTCCGGAACCCGCTTGCCGGGATCTCGGGTGCGATCGAGGTCCTCAGATCCGGCGCGAAGGACGACCCAGAGGCCCGCGAGCACTTCCTCGAGCGCCTCGCCGAGGACGCCGACCGGATGACCAGGCTCACCCAGTCGTTGCTCACCCTCGCCCGGGTCGAGGCACTCGGCTCCGGGGAGATCGGGGTGGTCGACCTCAAGGCGGCGGTGGACGATGTCAGGGAGGCGGTCGAACCTCCGCCGGGGATCGAGTTCGAGACCGAGGTCACCCCGGGTCTTACCGCGAGTGCCGATCCGACCCTGATCCGCCAGGTCGTGATCGGGCTGGTGACCAACGCCTTAAAGAACACGCCGGCCCCGGGCACGGTCTCGGTTCGGGCGACCGAGGCCGGCTCAGGCGAGGTCTTGGTCGAGGTCTCCGACACCGGTTCCGGAATACCCCAGGCCGAGCTCGACCGGGTCTTCGAGCGGTTCTACCGGCGGACCGAATCCCGCTCCCAGGAAGGTTTTGGGTTGGGCCTCGCGATCGCCCGCCGGATGACCGACGTGATGGGCGGGGAGATGGGGGCAAGTTCCGTCGAGGGCGAGGGAAGTACATTCTGGGTCAGGCTTCCGCTCGCCGAACAGAGCGGAACACCAGTCGCATGAACCACACCGCCGGAAAGATCCTCATCGCAGACGACGAACCCTCGGTCAGGGATTCGGTCGGCTACGCACTCGACCAGGAGGGGTTCGACGTCGACGGTGCGGTCGACGGGGACGATGCCGAGGCCAAACTAGCCGGGGAGTTCGACTACGACCTCTTGATCCTCGACATCATGATGCCCGGTAAGTCCGGCCTCGACCTCTGCCGGGAGGTGAGGAGCCGGTCGGCCGTCCCGATCATCCTCCTGACCGCCAAGGACGCCGAGGTCGACAAGGTCGTAGGCCTCGAGGTGGGCGCCGACGACTACGTGACCAAGCCATTCTCGGTCCGGGAGCTGCTCGGCCGGGTCCGGGCGCAGCTGAGGCGTCGGGAGCTCGATCGCCCGACGACCGGGGAGGCCTCCCGGATCCGGTCCGGTCCGGTCTCGATCGACCTTGCCCGCCACGTCGTAACGGTGGATGGCAAGCCGGTCAACCTGACCCGCTCGGAGTTCCAGCTGCTCCGCCTGCTCGCCGCCCGGCCGGGGGAGGTCTTCTCCCGAGCCCAGATCATGGAGGAGCTATGGCAGACCGAGTTCGAGGGCGATGAGCGTGCCTGCGACGTCCACATCTCGAACCTCCGCCACAAGGTTGAGGAGGACCCCCAGCGCCCGAAGCTGATCCTCACCGTTCGCGGGATCGGCTACAAGTTCTCCGAGGCATGAGCCCGACCCCGCTCGACCAGCTCGACCTGCCGGAGTTCCCGATGCCCGGCCCCGAGATCCGGGGTGAGGCCTGGCACGAGATGATGGACGGGATCATCGAGGAGTCGGAAGAGGGCGAGGTCTGGCTGGCCCGCAACCCGATCGCCACCCTGGTCGCCGACCGGGAGGCCGGTGAGTTTTTCCTCCGCTCCCGTTCGGCCCGCTTTCCCGGCGAGTACCTGTATGAGGCATTCGGGATAACCGAGGGTCCGCTCCACGACCAGATTCGCCACAACCTGCTGAACACCGAGGGCGACGGCCACCGGCGGCTGCGCGGCCTGGTCAACCCGTCCCTCACTCCGAAGGCCGTGGAGAAGTATCGCCCGGCGATTCGCGAGTTCCTCACCGAACTTTGGGACCGGCTGGACGGGGCGATCGAGTTCGACTTCGTCGAGGCGATCGCCAAACCCCTCCCGGCGCTGACGATCGCCCGGGTGATGGGGGCGCCGCCCGAGGATGCCCCGAAGCTCTGGGACTGGTCCAACTGGATCCAGCAACAGTTCGATCCGGTCGCCCTGGCCGACCCGGGAGTGCTCGAGACGATCCAGGGAAAGGTGGTCGAATTCCACGAATGGATCCGCCCGATGGTCGCCGCCAAGCGGGGAGACCCGGGCGACGACATGGTCACCGAGCTGATCGCCGCTGAGGAAGAAGGGGAGAAGCTGACCGACGTCGAGCTCGAGAACCTCGTCCTCAACGTGCTGGTCGGCGGTGTGGACACGACCCAGAGCCAGCTCTCCCACATCGTCCGGCTGCTCGCACTCAACCCCGACCAGTGGCAGGCCTTGAGGGCGGACCCCGAGACCCTCGTTCCCAGAGCGGTCGAGGAAGGGATCAGGTACGAACCGATCACCCCGTTCACGGCCCGGATGCTGACCGAGGAAGTCGAGTACCGGGACGTACTGTTCCCCGAAGGGACGCCCCTGATCATCTGTGCCTACACCGCCAACCGCGACCCTGCGGTCTTCCCCGATCCGGGTGAGTTCGACATCACCAAGGACCCCGCGGGAACCCGCACCCTCACCTTCGGAGCCGGGATCCACTACTGCGCCGGGACCAATCTGGCCAAGCTCGAGCTGGGTGAGGCGCTCGCCTTCCTCGCCGACCGGGTCGACGCCCTCGAGATAGCTGCCGAGCCGGTCTACGCATCGCCGGTCGGGATCTACGGGATCGACTCGCTCGAGATCCGGATCACCCCGGCAGCCGTCCCGGCCTGATCAGGCCGGTGCGGGATCTGCCACCCGGTCCCTCGGCCAGAGGACAAGTGCGGCCACTACGGTCCCGGCTGCGGCAGCTCCGAGAACGGCCGAGGCACCGGTTACCCCTAGCACTACCCCGAGGGCACCGGCTAGGGGGTAGGCAATGAGCCAGGCCCCGTGGGAGACCGAGAACTGGGCCGCGAAGAGCGAGGTCCTCTCCTCCGGGGCTGCGATCCTGGTCAACACCCGGCCGATCGGGGTCTGGACGAGCGAAAGACCGACTCCGAGCAGGACCCAGACCGCGGCCAGGGCGACCACGCCCCCGACCAGGTAGCCCAGCCCGAGGCCGATCGGCAGGAGGCAGGCCCCCCCGATCAGGACCGTCCGTTCGTCCAGCCGTCCGAGGATTCGGGGCACGAGTACGGCGGCGACCGTCGCCCCGGCCCCGGAAGCCGCCAGGGCGAGGCTCATCTCGACGTCGGTCCCATCGAGGAACTCCTTGACGAAGACGACCGTGTTGACCAGGACCATCGAGCCGGCCAGGGCGACGGTTGCATTCAGCGCGGCGATCCCCCGAAGCGCAGGTCGACTCCGGAAGAGCCTCAGCCCGGCGGTGGTCAGCTTCCAGTCCCGACCGCCATCCTGCCGGCCCTTCCTCCGAGGGACGGCGGTCCGGACGATCAGGAGTGCCGAGGCGAGGAAGGTCAGGGCGTTCAGGGCGAAGAGGGAATCGAACCCGGTGAAGGTGAGGAGGAGTGCGGCGATCAGGGGGCTGCCGAGGTTCTCCAGTTCGTAGGCGATCCGGGAGAGCGAGAGGGCCCGGGTGTAGGTCGGCTCGTCCTCGAGGACATCCGGGATCACCGCCTGGAACGTGGGAGTGAAGCCGGCCGAGAAGGCGCTGAGCGCGAAGACCAGCACGTAGATCTGCCAGACCTCGTTCACGAACGGGATCAGGACGACGATCACCGCCCGCGTCAGGTCCAGCCCGACCATCACCCGCTTGCGGTCGGTCCGTGAGAACAGCCCGGCCGCCAGGGGGGCGATGAAAACGTAGGCGACCATCTTCAGGGCGAAGGCGATCCCCAGCACCAGGCCTGCATCGGCCCCGGTCAGCTGGAAGGCAAGCAGTCCGAGGGCGACCGTCCCGGCACCGGTCCCGACGAGGGAGAGGACCTGGGCCGAGAACAGCCTTCGATAACGCCGGTCGGAGAGGGGGTTGTCGCCTGGGTAGGACATGGTTGAAGGGCCTCTGTCTAGGTTAGGGACCGGGTCATCCATCGCCCTCCCCGCTTGACGGCCGCAGGGCAATCCATAATGCTCCCCCGAAGCCAGTGGCGCCCGCCACCGGTCGAGCGAGGAGGAAAGAAGCCGATGGAGCAGGCAGCAGCCAGCAAGGGGAGGGGCCGTTCGATCCTCGACGCGATCATGGGGAACCCGCTGGTCGGCCTTTCGCCGTGGATCGTCTATTCGATCGTCGAGGGCAAGGGGAGGCTCGAACTTTCGGCAGCCGTCGCCCTCGGCATTGCACTGATCGTCCTGATCATCAACTGGCTTCGCGGCTACTCGCCGAAGATGCTCGAGTTCGCCGACGTCGTCTACTTTGGCGCCCTGGCGATCGTTGTGGCCTTCGCTTCGGCTGGCACCCTGAGCTGGCTCGAGCTATGGGGCGGGGAGGTCGCCAACGTCGCCCTGGTGGTGATCGCGCTCGGCTCGATCCTCGTCCGCCAGCCGTTCACCCTCCAGTATGCAAAGGAAGACGTCCCCGAGGAGATCTGGGGTACTCCCGAGTTCCTGCGGGTGAACTACCTGATCTCCTGGGTCTGGGTGGTCGCCTTTGGGATCGAGGCCGCCTCGGGCCTCTTCGGCGACGCCGTCCTCGACAACTCGAACAACATCTGGACCGGCTGGATCATCCAGACCCTGCCGATGATCATGGCCGCCCAGTTCACGATCTGGTACCCGGCCAAGCTCGAGGCGGTGCGCGAGGGCCGTGCGGAGCAGGCCCCGGGCACGAAGGAGCTACTTGCCACCTTCACCCCCTGGATAACCGTCATCGGGGTGCTCACCCTGTTCATGGGCGGCGCACCCGAGTGGCTCAGCATCGCCTTCATCGTGGTCGGGGTGGTCCTGACCAAGATCCTCTCCGACGACAAGGACCCGAACCCGGCCCCGACCGGTTAGGCCGGGGCTCGGGGAGCGGACTTCGCGGTCAGGCCGGAGGGCCCGATCGCATCGAGACATCTGCTCTAACCGGTCGGGGTCGTCCGGTTCGGTAGGCCTGGCAGGTAGAGGTCTCCGGGCGCCGGATCCAGGCAGAGCATGTTTGCGCCGGGGAACGCTCCATAGGCCTTGAGGGGGGCGATTCCTGGGGGGAACGCCGGGACAGCCTTACCTGAGTACGAATAAGAGACCGCCTTGGGATCGACCCAGTCGCGCAGGTCGAATGAGTTGATGATCGCGGCGATGCCCTGTGTAGAGGGCAGCCATTCCGACGTTGGGCTTGGATCATTGGTCAGCATCAAACCAAGTTCCCGGTTGTAGTTCATCGACGAGTAACCGAAGTTCTCCGAACCCATGAAGGCATCGGTCCCGTCGGCGACGATCGCCTTTGCATGAATGTAGATCTCGCCATTCGGGCTGTCCTTATCGAGCAGCTTCACCTCTACTCCGTACTTGGTCAGGAAGTCGTAGTAGGGGTTCTGGGCCGGAGTTCCATTTGCGAAAGCGGCTGACATCACGACCCTGACGTCTACTCCCTTCTGGGCAGCCGCAACGAGTGCGTTTGCGATGTCCGGGTCCTTCATCTCCTCGTTGTAGACGCGGAGGCTCTTCGTAGCCGAGGCAATCACGGCCAGCTGGCGCTCACGGGAGTTGCCCTGCGGCTGGGTCTGAAGGAACTTATTGGGCGATCCGCCGTAGAAGGGGTCTTGGTCGACTGGGACTCCCGAGCCCATAGGCGGGTACCCACTGCCGTCGAGCAGCAGCGTGCCGTTTGCCCAGGTATCGGGCAGGTTCGAGTTGATCAGCTGCTGGTAGATCGGGGCCTCATTCCAGTTCTTGCAGGTCTGGTCGGCCGCGAACACGGCAGCGATCCGCTCCATCAGCGTCGGGTCGGTTACCTCGATCGCGAAGTCCCGGGCGGCCCACTCCTTCTTGCAGGTGGCCGGCGTACCGTCCTCGCAGGTCGCAGCAGGATTCGAGAGGTAGGAGGGGTTGATTACCTCCCACTGGATGCAGTAGTCCTGCTTCTGCGGGTTATGCCATTGGGCGCACTTGTTGTAGAGGCCCCAGTCCACCGGGTAGGCCTGGAGGTTCCCGGTGGAAACCATGATCTTTGAGTTGGAAGTCATCTGGTCGGCGGTCCTCGCCGTACCGTCCGGGTTCGAGGTATCGATCAGGATCGACTTCTGGTGGGTGATCTGGTAGTTCTCGGAGGAGAACTGGACCCGGTACTTGCCGGCCGTCTTTCCTGGGGCAGGGTTGTTCTTCGCCCACTCGAGGGCCGCCTGGGTCGCGTAGAGCGGATCGAGGCCCACCTTTCCGGCGCAGATCGACTGCTGGGGCGGACTCGTGTCCGCGCAGTTCTGGCCCGAGTTCAGGATGACTCGCACGTTGACTCCGCGCTGGACCGCCTCCATCAGTGCTCCGGGGTCGCTCGGCTGGCCGACCAGGTTGGGCCCACCGAAGTCGAAGATCACGATGTCGACACTCGTCTGGGCAGAGGCGATCAGGTCGAGAATCTGCTTGCCCTGGTCTGGAAAGGTCAGTGAGGACTGCTCGGCCTCGGGCCAGAGTGCGCCCTTCAGATCGGTCCCAATCAGGTTGGCCGACTTCAGGTTGGTGGTCTTCAGGTTGGCGCCGGCCAGCGAGCCCCGCTCGAGGTTCGCACCCTGCAGGTTTACCCCCTGCAGGTAGGCGTTGGCCAGGTGGGCCCCGTAGAGGCTGCAGCCCTTGTGGCTCGAGCCCGGGGTGATCAGGGTGGTTGCGCAGCCCCTGAGCTTCAGGCCCTTGCCCTTGCCTGCAACTGCCCGGATTGCGACGACATTCCGCTCGAAACGGTTGTCGTTGTCCTTCGGGTTGTCGTACTGCTGGGTCGCGGTGGCCGTCACCCGCTTCGCCTTCCTGAGCAGGCGGGCGTTGGTCTTGACCGTGACCGTCTCGGTCCCGGCCTTTCCGAAGGTGCTGGTCCTGAGCGATCCGAGCTGGCTCTTCCGGCTCCGCTCCCCGTGGGCAAGGATCCGGAGCACGAACCGCTTGTTCGCCTTTGCGGCGCCACGCGTCTTCATGTCCCATCGAACTCGTACCTGGACGCCCTTGCCCGACTTGACTGCCTTGGCGGAGAGGAGTTTCAGGCCGGCATCACTGGCCGTTGGTGCGGCCGACGCCCCGGCAGGGATAAGGCAGGCGATTGCGAGGGCGATCGATACGGCAAACAGACGCTTCAAGAGGGTTCCTCCCCAGGTTGGGCCCGGGACGATTCCCGGGTGAATTCGCAGGCAACATACAGGAAACGCCATACCGCCAAAGGAGTTTCGGTACCCGTCCAATTCTTTCTGGCCCCTACCCGGGGTCCCCTCAGCCACCCCGCCAGACCGGCATCCGATTCGCCTGTCTGGCTCGGATTCGCGAATAAGAGCCGACGAGCGGAATCGAACCGCTGACCCCTTCATTACGAGTGAAGTGCTCTACCAACTGAGCTACGTCGGCGCCGACCCGGAAGGATACTCGCGGGACAGCGCCTCACCGAGGGCCGAGGCGAGCCTGGCCGGGTCACCGTCCATCGCCTCGAGTTCCTCGGGCTCGAGCAGCACCTCGATCGATCCGTCTTCCAGAACCGCCAGGACGCAAGGGGTTCGTCCCGTGCATGCCTCGGCGACCGCCGCCGAGCGCTCGTCGAGGTGGACCGCCTCGAAGGGAACCGGTAGCTCCGCGACGAGCATCTGCCAGCCGGCCTTCTTCCGGAACAGACCGTGGGTGATCTCGCAGAGCGCGCAATGCCTGGTCCCGGTCAGGTGGGCCCCGACCCAGTAGCGGAGCTCCCCTGAGAAGGACCCGTCGGCGTCGTAGACCCCGACCAGGGAAGTCACCTCCCTATTGCGGTCTGCTGTCACCTGACAAGTCATACCGCCGGGTGGGGTCGCCCCGGACGGTCGGGTTCGCCTACCGGAGTCGTGCTGCCAGCCTGGCGGCTGCCCTTCGGCCCGCCACGAGCGCCCCGTCCATCGTCGCCGGGCGCTCGGTGCTGGTGTGCTCACCGGCGAGCACGATCCGGCCTGTGGGGGAGGCCAGTACGGCCCGATCCCTGGCGGTCGAGCCGACGGCGAGGAACGAGTAGGACCCCCGGGCGAACCGGTCCTTTGCCCACCGGGTGGAGGTCGCAGCCCCCGGATTCGCATCCGACCCGAAGCCCTGACGGAGTCGTCGGACCACGGTCGGTGTGGCCCCGGCCGGACCTCCGGCCTCGAGGCGACGGGCGAACCCGGCGCCGGTGAAGGCGCAGAGGAGCGGCTCGCCCGAGACCCGCTCGAAGTTGAACGCAGAGATCGCCCGGCCGATCCCGAACCCTGCCGTTGCGATCTGGGTCCGGTCCCGGTCCCACCAGGCCGATTCGTAGGAGAGGAAGGTCTTATCGAGCAGGCCGAACCCCAGGTTTCGGATCGCCCTGCGGTGGCCGGCCGGAAGGGCCGGTTGGAACCGAACCTCCCCGGCCTTCAGAACCCCCAGCGGAACCGTGATCACACAGCCGTCGGCCCGGAGCACCTCGCCGGAGGAGAGGGTTACCCGGACGTCCCGTCGCGAGCGAGAGACCTCCCGCACCGGGTCGCCGCGCTTTACCTCGACCCCCCTCGCAAGCCAGGAGATCAGCTGCCCGGCTCCTCCGCGAATCAGGAGGTCGGGGCCACCCCGGTAGATCGTGCCCTCCCCGAACCCCTCGATCGAGATCTCACCTGGGTCGGCCGCCCAGTCGAGTGGCACCTCGACCCCGCAGAGCCACTCCAGCGCCGCCCGGTCCACTCCCTCCCGGACCCGTCTGCCGACCATCTCCCTCAAGGTCGGCCCGAGCGGTCGGTCACCCTGCCTCCAGGACATCCGGTAGAGCTCCGTCTGGATCCCCTCCCATGCCGAAGCTGCCCTCTCCAGGGCCTGACTGGAGATCGCCTTACCGGACTCCCGATGCAGGGCGACCCGGTCGTAATCGGTAGGGAAGGTCTCCAGACCGGCCTTCTTCGCGATCTCGGTCAGCGGGTTACCACGGCTGTCGTGGATCCAGGAGGCACCGAGGTCGATCTCGGTCCCGAACCTCCCGACCGTATGGACTCTGCCGCCGATCCGTTCGCGGGCCTCGACCACCTGGACCTCGAAGCCCCTGTCCAACAGCACCCGGGCCGCCCCCAGACCGGCCATCCCGGCCCCGACGACGATCACGCGTCGGCGGCGCGCCCCCTGGACCTTTGGTATCCCGAGTCCAACGGCCAGGGCGGTCGTACCGGCCGCAGCCGTACCGAGCAGCCTGCGCCGGGTAAACCTGCCTTCGGTCAACTGACTCTCCCGAGCGCTTCGAGCAGGTCCTCCGGCGGCTTCCCCTCGAGCGGGCCGCGGGCCATCCAGCCGATCCCACCTTCCCGGTCGCACAGGACCACGGCGATCCGCTCGCGGTCCGCCAGTCCGAGGCCATCGGTCACCCGGCTGACGTCTCCGTAGACGGTGACCGTCCGCCTTCGGGTCAGGGGGTCGGGGATCGCCGCCTTCATCCCGCCGTCGATGAACCGCCTGAAGGGCCGCCAGTTCCCCGAGATCGTCGGGATCTCGTAGGCGGCAAGACCGGCCAGCTCACCCTCCAGCTTCCTGAACAGGGGTATCCAGCTGTCGACATCGCTTTGCTGCGTGCGGTGGAAGGCGACCGCGAGCAGGTTGCGCTCGCCTTCCAGTTGGCCGGGCAGGCTGATCTCTCGCCCGTCCAGCGAAACCCCGTCGACCTTTGGGAAAGATGGGCTCACCCGAGTCAGCCTAAACGGGCCGACCGGCCGGTCCGAACGCCGGGCCAGCCTCGTCCGGCCCGGTTGGGACGATCCGGTCGTGGCCGAGCAGAAAGACCTGTCCAGCCTCGAGCGAAGCAGCGACCTCTCCCGGATCAACGCCTTCACTGACGGGGTATTCGCGATAGCGATCACCTTGCTGGTACTCCAGCTCGAGGTGCCCGCCTTCATCGATAACGCCTCCGGGCTCTGGCAGGGGCTGGGCGACCAGGAGGCCGCCTTCCTCGCCTTCACCAACAGCTTCGCGGTGATCGGGATGTTCTGGTACCTCCACCACCGTTTCATGCGGATGGTGCGTGAGTTCGACAAGTTCCTGGTGGCCCTCAACCTCCTCTACCTCTTCTTCATCGTTCTGATCCCGTTCTCTTCCCAGCTGATGGGCGAGCACGGTTGGAAGATCCCTGTGACCGACGTGATCTACCTGGTCAACGTCGCCCTGGTCACCTTCGTTGCCGGGCTGATGTACATCCATACCTCGAAGCAGTCGATGATCTACCCCGAGTACGGGACCCTGGTTCGGAAGGGGATCCCTGCGGTGTTTGCGAGGGGCATCATCTGTCTGGCGATCATCCCCTTCGCCTTCCTGATCGGCCCCTACACGCCGCTCCTCCTGATCCCGCTTTGGCTGCTGAACCCATATGAGCGGGCCCGACGGGTGATCGACGAGTACGAGGAGGAGCACCAGCATCCCGACGGGAAGCGTGAGTAGCTCGCCACCCGACTCGAGCGGGCAGTGACCGGACTTGCCCCGTCCGGTCCGGTTGGGACGATCACCTTTAGCTCGAAATGGCCAAGCAGGAGGACATCCCCGATCTCGAGCGCGGGACGGACCTTTCCCGGATCGCTGCCTTCACCGATGGCGTGTTCGCCATCGCCATCACCCTGATCGTCCTCCAGCTGGACGTCCCGGACCGGATCACCACCGACCCCGAGCTCTGGCAGCAGGTCTTCCGGAACGAAGGTGTCGACTTCGTCGCCTTCCTGATCAGCTTTGCCGTAATCGGCCGTTACTGGGTGCTTAATCATCAGCTGATGCGGATGGTCGGCGCCTTCGACCACCGGATGCTGGGCCTGCTGCTCCTCTACCTGCTGTTCATCGTCCTGATCCCGTTCTCATCTGAACTGCTCGGCGAGCACGGAGACCTGAAGCTCAGTCTGGTCGTTTACATAGTCAACCTCGTGCTGGTCAACTTCTCGACCACGCTCCTGATGGTTCACATTCGGAAGGCCGATCTGGAGAAGCCGGGATTTCCCGATGTCCTCGACTCCTGGATCAAGGCTTCCTGGTTCGTGACGGCGGTCTTTGCCCTGACGATCCCGCTGGCCCTGTTCATCGGATCCTGGGCGCTTTTCCTCTGGATACCTGCGATCAAGCTCAACCCCTGGGAGCGAAGGATGAATGCCCAGCAAAAGGCGGCCAGGGAGTGATTCGGCTCAGGCCTGCGCTACTTCGACCGCTCGGCTGAATACGCCGTCGATCATCTCCTCGGTCAGGGTCCCGGTGAAGGTGTTCTGTTGGGAGGGGTGGTAACAGCCGATCAGAAGGCGGTCTCCGATCAGGGTCTCCGCCCCGTGGCCGAACTTCGGTTTCGGCCGGGGGATCTCGATCCCGTTCGCCCTCGATGCCTTGAGGAAGCCGTCCCAGCCGAACGACCCGAGAGCGACCACGACTACCACCCGGTCGAGTGCCTCCAACTCGGCCTCGAGGTAGGGAAGACAGGTATCCCGCTCTTCGGTGGTAGGCCGGTTGGCCGGTGGCGCGCACTTGACCACCGAGGTTATGAAGGCGTCCTTCAGCTCCAGGCCGTCGTCCCTGGCCCATGCCTCCGGCTGGGAGGCGAGTCCGGCCCGGTGGAGGGCGGCGTAGAGCCAGTCACCCGAGCGGTCCCCGGTGAAGACCCTGCCGGTCCGGTTGGCGCCGTGGGCTCCGGGGGCCAGTCCGACCAGGAGGATCCGGGCCCGGGGGTCACCGAACCCGGGCAGCGGTCGGGCCCAGTACCGCTCGCCGCGGAAACGCCTGGGCGGCTCGGCCGCCACTTCTTCGCGCCAGGCGACCAGCCTCGGGCACTTTCGGCACTTGATCACTGCCCGTTCGATCCCGGCCAATCCCGAACTCCCGCCTCCACCAGACACGGCCCCTACACTAGGCAAACGATGGATTCACCGATCGCCTTCCTGCCCAACGTCGGGATTCCCGAGCTGCTGATCCTGCTGGCGATCCTGGTCCTGATCTTCGGCCCGAAGCGGATTCCCCAGGCAGCCCGTTCGCTCGGCCGGAGCCTCAGGAACTTCCGCGACTCCGTCTCGGGTGATGAAAAGGTCGAGCTCCCCGAGGGGGAAGGGGAGAAGGCCGCCCCGGCGACTCGGGCCAAAGAGGAATCGGCCCCTACGGGGGAGGGCAAGACCGGTTCCTGACCGGTTGCCCGATCGCCTCCTGCCGGTGCCCCTGGACCGAGGATCCGGTCGATGGTCCCGCTGAATCTTCCCAACGCGATCACCCTGCTCCGCATCCTCGCGGTGCCGGTGGTCGTGGTCGCACTGCTCGGGGAGACCCCGTACGGGGACACCCTCGCCGCGATCGTTTTCGCGCTGGCCGCCGCGACCGATGGACTAGATGGGTACGTAGCCCGTTCCCGCGACGCGGTCACCGACTTCGGCAAGTTGATGGATCCGCTGGCCGACAAGTTGCTGATCGTCGCGGCGCTGGTCACCCTGGTCTCCCTCGGGCGTTTGCCCGCCTGGGTCGCGATGGTGATCATCGCCCGGGAGTTCGCGGTCACGGTCTTGAGGGCGATCGCGGCGGAGGACGGGCTGGTGATCGCCGCGAGCTGGATGGGCAAGGTCAAGACCGTGCTCCAGATAGCGGCGGTGTTCGGCCTGATCATGTTCGACCCCGCCCCTACGGCAGTCTGGGTGCTGGTCTACCTGGCTCTGGTGGCCACGGTCGTAAGCGGGCTCGACTACTTCTTCGGCCTGAGGCGTCGTATGGCCAGCCGGCGGCCGGATTCAGGTCAGGGGTAGACGGGGCGGAAGGAGCTTTTCGATGCTCAGTCGGCCGGACCCTCGAGCCACTCCGACATCGTCAGGTGGGAGTGGTTGTGGCCGTCGCCCCCGATCTCGTCCCGGATGTCGCTCAGCAACCCATAACGCTCGGCGACCACGTTGTGCCGGTGGATCGTCTCGAGGTTCTCCTGCTTGGCCATCACGAAAGCATTGCCGGCCAGGTCGGGATAGGTCTCGACCACCTGCCGGAGCATCTCCCTGACGCAGTCCTCGACGAAGCGGGGCTGGGAGTGCGCCTTGGCGACGACCGAGAGTTCATCGGGCCGCTTCATCAGTTCGTAGATCTCCGAGCTCATCGATCCCTCGACCAGCCGGAGCAGGTCCCGGGCGTCGACCTCGTCGGTCGTCCCTTCGGCGCAGCCGAGGTAGAGCGTCCCGATCCCCCTCTGGTTGTGGGTCGCGATCGGCACGGTGCTGACGATCTCCTCGATCTGGTCACCCGTGTAGCCGGCCTCGCCCAGCCTTTCCCGCGCCAGGTCGGCGACCATCTCCTGGGCACACGGGCAGGCGGTCATCCCCTGGGCCTGGACCCCGGTGACCATCCTGGTCCGCTCCCTCGATGCGACGGCACGGCCGAGCAGGGTGTAGATCTCCTGGGTCTCGATCCCCGAGGCCGGAGCGGGCATCGTCTCGGCGAACTTTGCCTCGACCGAAACCTCTGCACGGATACCGCCCTGCCTCTCCCGGACCAGTTCGGCAACCTTCGCTGCCAGCTGCTCTGCCCGCAGCTGGCGCTCGCCGGCCGCTTCCTCCATCGCCTCGGCGACGATCTCCTCGAACCGAGACATATGGACCCCGGCCTGGTCCGGCCCGAGGTCGACGAAGCAGTTGAGGTCCGCGTGGTAGCTGCCGGTCTCCCCGATCGCCAGGACTTTCTCGACGCCGGTTACGCCGACCCGGGACAGGCTGACGCGGGTCGCCGGCTTTCCGGCCTGGACGTCCACCCCTTCGCGGGGCAGGGCGGTTTCAGGGTTCATTGCTGGCTCGCTGGTGAAAGGGCGTAGGAGATTCCTTGCAGCTGCCGGTGAAGGGTAACCCTTTCCGGGCGCCGGGGTGGCGGGCGCCGAAAAAGGTCGGATCGTGCCGCACGCCAGGCCCCTCCCGAGATTAGAATCCCCCCTTCCACCGGAGCCGCATCGGGGCGGCCCAGGAGGATCGGGAGGAGTGGTTGGAGGTCGAGACCGAGATCGTCGAGGGAGTGGCCGATGGCGACCAGGTCGTCGGTCGGCCAGGGGCCCTCGACCTCGACGCGATCGAACCCGGGGAGGATGGCTCGCTCGATGCCCTGAAGCTCTATCTCCGGGCGATCGGCAGGGTCGGGCTGCTCACGGCCGACGACGAGGTGAGGCTGGCCAGGCGGATCGAGCGGGGCGACATGGAGGCCAAGCGTCGGATGGTCGAGGCGAACCTGAGGCTGGTCGTCTCGATCGCCAAGAAATACCCGGGCAGGGGCCTCGGCTTCCTCGACTTGATCCAGGAAGGCTCCCTCGGCCTTATCCGTGCGGTCGAAAAATTCGACTACCGCCGCGGCTACAAGTTCTCGACCTACGCGACCTGGTGGATCCGGCAGGCCGTGACTCGGGCGGTCGCCGATAAGTCTCGCTCGATTCGGATCCCGGTCCACATGGTCGAGAAGCTGAACCGGGTCGGCTCGACCGAGCGACTGCTCGTCCAGCGCCTGGGCCGGGAGCCGACCCCGGAGGAGATTGCCGTAGAGCTCGAGTGGACCGCGGCGGAGGTTCGCGAGGTAAGGCGATTCGGCCAGGCACCGATCTCGCTCGAATCCCCGGTCGGGGAGGGAGAAGATGGAGCCGAGTTCGGCGACCTCCTGCCGGACGAGGAGTCCCCCGAACCGTTCGACCGGGCTTCTCTCTCGATCAGGGGCGAGTCGATAAGGCGGACGCTCGCAGCGATCCCCGATCGCGAGCGGGAGCTACTGACCATGCGATACGGACTCGACGGGGAGCCTTCCAGGACGCTCGAACAGTGTGGCGAGGCCTTCGGGATCACCCGGGAGCGAGCCAGACAGATCGAGACCTCGGCCCTCCGCCGCCTCCAGCTGCTTCCCGAGGCCCAGGCCCTTCGGGAAGCCGGGTAGCGCCCACATTGGTTCCGACATGAGAACGCCCCGCCGGGCTTTCGCCGGACGGGCCTTTCGGACTTCTTCGGGGTCTGGACGCCGATCGCGTCAGACCACCGACCGGGTCAGTTGGCCTGGGTGGCCGACCCCGCCGGTGCCGAGGAGGATGCCCCAGCGCCCGAGAGCTTCTTGATCCCGGTGACCAGCACGATGCCGAACCCGACCTTGGCAAGCAGGTCGATGATCGCGAACACCGTGACCTCGGCGTTCAGGCTGATCGTCTCGGTTCCCTCGGTCCCCAGAAGCCAGAGGATCGGGTAGATGAACCAGAGAACGGTGAGGATCACCAGGAGCTTGTCGTAGAGCGCTCCGATCTCCCCGCCCTGTGCCTTGGCCGAGGCCCGGACCGGACCCCAGACGACGAACAGGACGCCGAGGAAGAAGACGCAGCTCACGGCGAACCAGACGTACTTGTGGGTCTCGTCGAGCGAGAGCGCACCGAACAGGCCGGTGACGATCATCAGGATGTCGGCGCCGACGACTCCGGCGACCAGTCCGGCCCGCTCGCGCATCGCTTCACCGACCTGGTTGAGGGCGGCAAGCCCGACACCCATCAGCCCGATCAGGAGCAGCGGGGTGGTGAACACCCAGTCGATGTAGCGCGCGAAGTAGACCAGCCTCGCATCCTCGATCCTCTCGATCGGGGTCAGGAACAGGTCGTTCGGGGAGACGATCACGTCGCCCTGACCGAAGGCCATCAGCAGGTAGAAGCACGCCGCGATCGCGCAGACGAAGAAGCTCGCGACTGCGTGGTGGGAGTGCTTGCCGAGGCCCCTTCCCAGGGCGAGGATCACGATGGCGCCCAGCGCCATCCCGACCGTCCCGATCCAGAGCCACGTCTCCTGGTGGCTCGTTACTTCGAGGTTTTCGAGCATTTACTTCTTCCTCCTCAGTTCAGTAAGGGTGGTTCGTCTTGGTCCAATTGATAATCAGCAGGGAAACCGCTCTGTAGGTTAGTGACTTCGATCACACAGTGCCAGATCCTGCCGGACGGTGTCGGCCACTCGGGATGGACGGGAAGTTGCGACGGCGCCCTGGGCGCAGCACGGAAGGGGGGCAGGTCCTCGCTCGAGGACATGGGGGAGGCAGGATTCGAACCTGCGTAGGCAGAGCCAACTGGTTTACAGCCAGTCCCCTTTAACCACTCGGGCACTCCCCCGGCAGCGGTCGAGTGTATTCGACCACTGCCACCGGCCGTAGCGGGAGCCACAGCGCTTTACGCTGCCTTCGTGGCCGACCAGGCGACGACAAGGGGGGGCTTTGCCTCCGACAATTCATCGGGTGCCCACCCGGCGGTGATCGAAGCGATCAGTCGGGTCAACCGGGGCCACGTCCCGGCCTACGGCAACGATCCCGAGACGGCCCAGCTGGAGGACATCGCCCGGGCCGAGTTCGGCAGTGAGGCCCGGATCTTCCCGATGCTGAACGGGACAGGGACCAACGTTGCAGCCCTCCGGGCGATTGCGCCGCCCCACCGGGCCGTGCTCTGTGCCG
>JBMSXD010000016.1:0-18429 GCA_049425265.1 Solirubrobacterales bacterium | reverse complement strand
GATGACCTTGGCTGGAGTCGGGTTGGCCGGCACGCCGGGGACCGCGAGGCCCGCGGGGCCTCGATCTACGGGGGACGGTTCGACTCCCCGGAGTACCCCGACGCACTCGGTCGGCTCTACTCGGCGATGCTGGCGCCCCACTCGGGCGACATCGCCCTGTCGGCTTCGCTCGGTTACGAGTGCATCGACTGGGGCGGGTCGGCCCACCTCGGTGGGGGTAGCCACGGATCGCTGAGGAGGGAGGACTCGTCCGGGCCCCTGCTCTTCGTCGGCTGTGGCCCGGACGAGCGGGAGGCAGCGGCGAGGCAGTGGGCCGTGGGCGATGTCGCCCCGGTGATCAGGGACCACTTCTTGTCCGTCTGAGGCTCAGTTCGCGGCCGGGACCTGGAACGGCTCGATCGAGTCGGCCCGTCCGTCGGGCCCGATGACCACCGCAGCACCCATCACCCAGATATCGCCCTCGGCGTCGTCGAAGCGGAGTGGGAGGCCGGTCCGCATCCGCTCGATCACGGTTTCCCGGTTCACCCCGAGGACGCCGTTCCGAGAGCCCGTCATGCCGACGTCACTGATGAACGCCGTGCCGCCCGGGAGCACCCGGGCATCGGCGGTGGGAACGTGGGTGTGGGTTCCGAGGACGGCAGAGACCCGACCGTCCAGATACCACCCGAGGGCGACCTTCTCGCTGGTCACCTCGGCGTGGAAGTCGACGACGATCGCCTCGGCCCGGCCATCGAGCTCGTCGAGCAGTCGGTCTGCCTCGTCGAACGGCGACCGGGCGGCATCCAGCGCGACCTTCCCGATCAGGTTGACCACGGCGACGGCCATGCCCCCGGCATCGACCACGCAGTAGCCCCGGCCGGGGTTGGAATGGCGGAAGTTCGAGGGCCGCAGTACCCGACCGTCTTCATCCAGGTAATCCCAGGCCTCCCTCCGGCGGTAGGCGTGGTTACCGAGGGTGATCAGGTCTGCGCCGGCCTCGAACAGCTCTGCTGCCGTGCCCTCGGTGATCCCCACCCCTCCAGCCGAGTTCTCGCCGTTGACGACCACAAGATCCGGGGAGAAGCGCTCGCGAAGCCCGGGCATCGCCGAAGCGAGGCCGCTTCGGCCGGCCGAGGAGACCACATCTCCGATGAACAGCAGGTTCACGGCCTGAACCTAGCGCGGCCCCGGCGGTCGGGCGGGCCTAGACTCCCGGGGGGTTGGCATCTGCAGAGGAAAGTCCCCCCGGGGAAGACGTGGCTCCCCTTCTGGCGCGACTCCTGGAGGAGGCGACGACGGCCGGCGCCCCGGTCGATCTGAACCCGAATACCGAGGTGGACCCGGTGCTCGGGGAGCTGGTCGTCGCGACGGCGTCTGGGAATCGGACCGAGGCCGCCTATGCCCTCGAGGCGGTCTTCGAAGGCTTCCTCTGCCACCAGGGCAGCCCACGGCTCACCAGCTCTGCGGATGGCGACCTGGCGCTCCTGACCGGTGACTTGCTCTACGCGATCGGCCTGGAGGCGGTTGCATCGACCGGCGACACCGGTGCCGTCCGGGCCCTCGCCGACCTGATCGGCCTCTCCGCCGCGGTTGCCTCGGAAGGCCGGATGGAGGCACTCGTACCGATCTGGCAGGCCCAGGCCCTGGTGCTGGCCGACCCTGCTGGTCAGGCGATCGAGGGCCTGCTCGAGGCGGTAGCCAACGGCACCGACCGGGATGGATCGGCGCTTGCCGGAGCCGCTCGGGACCGGGCCTCGCGTGCCGATGCGGACGGTGCCTTCGACCGGGCGGGCGAGGCTCTACAATTCCTCGAAGAGGTGGCACCCGAAGCGTAGGCCCCCCGGACCTGTCCCCTCAGTCCAGAAAGGCAGTTCTGGCAGACGAAACCGAAAAGAACGGCGCCTCCCGACCGGACTCGGCTCCCGAGCTGCCGACGGCGCCGCCCAGGGGTTATTTCGAGGGTGAGTCGATGACTCGCCGCAAGGCCTTCGTGGTCGGAAGTGCTGCCCTCGGCGGTCTCGCGGGCGCAGCCGTCGTCCTGCCGGTGGTCGGGTTTGCGATCGCCCCCGTCCTGACCAGGGGCGAGGAGCGGTGGGAGGCGGTCGGCACGGTCGATGACTTCGACCGCGAGACCTACCGGACGGTGGTCTTCACCGAGACCCCGGGTATCGGAGAGGCCGGCAAGACGACCGCTTACGTCAGGCAGGGCTCGGACAAGTTCGAGGGCGAGGATCCGAATGGCTACGTCGCGATTTCGACCCGGTGTGCCCACCTCGGTTGTCCGGTCAGGTTCGTCCAGGCTGCCGGCAACTTCATCTGCCCCTGTCACGGCGGCGTCTACGACTTCATCGGGGAACGGATCGGCGGCCCCCCGGTCAGGCCACTCGACCGTTTCCAGACGAGGATCCGCAACGGCTTCGTCGAACTCGGCCCCAGGTACTCGGTGACCAACCAGCTGAAGCCGGTCAGTCCCCGCGACCCGGGCGAGTTCACCGGCGGTATCTGGGAATATCTGTACCCACCGCGACCGACCGTCTTCCCCCCACCCAACTGATCCAGAAGCGACCGTGAGGAAACCGACGAGATGGCACTGAAGATCCCGATCCCAGGCAGGAAGAAGGAGACCGCCCCGGAGCCGGGTGACGGCGCTTCGAACGGGAACGGCGCCAGCCCGAACGGCTCCAATGGCGACGGGCCTACCCGTGCCGAGAAGGTGGCCAAGGCGAAGCAGGCAACCGTCCACCACGGAACCGCGGCTGCGAAGAACACGACCGACTGGCTCGACGAAAGGGTCAACGGGACCGGCATCTACACGGCGATGCTGTCGCGGAAGGTGCCGAAGGGAACCAACTGGTTCTACACGCTGGGCTCCTCGGTCATGTTCATATTCTCGATGCAGGCGATCACCGGGGTCTTCCTGGCGATGTACTACGTGCCCTCGGCCACCGAGGCGTATGCCTCGATCAGCCACATCACGAACGAAGTCTTCCTCGGCGAGTTCGTCCGGGGCCTGCACAAGTGGGGCGCCAGCCTGATGATCATCCTGATCTTCCTCCACATGGCGAGGACCTTCTTCTTCGGTGCCTACAAGTACCCGCGGGAGCTCAACTGGGTGATCGGTGTGGTGTTGATCGTGCTGACCATGGTGATGGGCCTGACCGGCTACCTGCTGCCGTTCGACCAGCGCTCATTCTGGGCGACGATCGTCGCCAACAACATCACCGCCTCGGGGCCGGTCCTCGGTCCGTACCTGGCCGATTTCCTGAGGGCCGGACCGGACTTCAGTGCGACCACCCTGTCCCGTTTCTACGCACTCCACATGTTGGTCATCCCGGGCCTGATCGGCGGCCTGATCGCTGCCCACCTCTTCCTGGTGGTCAAGCTCGGCACCACGGCACCTCCGTGGATCAAGGCGCCGAAGCCGAAGGGGGCCCGGCCCTCCGAAATGGTCCCGGCAGGGGTTCCTATGGTCGACGCAACCGAGATGTCGTTGAACGGTCACTCCGGCAACGGTCACGTCGAGGTTTCCGAGAACGGAGCCTCGGTCCCCACGGCGGAGACGGACGGGAACGTAGAGGCCGACACACCCCCGAGTGAGGGAGAAGCCTCGTGAAGGCTCGTGACAAAGAGGAATACCTCAGCGAGTACGAGATCCTGAAGAAGAAGGGGAAGTCCTTCTTCCCCTACGCGATCGTCAAGGACACGGTCATGTTCGTGCTGGTCGCAGCGGTTCTCATCCTGATGAGCATCGTGATGGGCGCAGAGCAGGGTCCGAAGGCCGATCCGACCACGACGACTTACGTACCCCGGCCCGAGTGGTACTTCTTCTTCCTCTTCGAGCTGCTCAAGGTGATCAAGCCACCGGCGCTGGTGCCGCTGGCCACGATCGGGATCCCGACGATCTGCATGATCTTGCTGATCCTTCTGCCGTTCTACGACCGGAACCCGGAACGGATCCCGTGGAAGCGCCCGGTCGCCAGCATCTCGGGAATCCTGGTCATCGTTGCGATGGGGTACCTCACCTACATGGGGGCGAGCGCCGGGTCGCCGAACGAGATCGAACTCGAGACGGCGCCTCAGTTCGAGCAGGGCAAGCAGGTCGTAGCCCAGGCCGGCTGTCTGGCCTGTCACAACATCGGCGAGAACGGGGCCGAGGGTGGCCTGGGGCCGGACCTGACCGAGATCGGGGCGATGCTTCCGAGGGAGGCAATCAAGCGGTCGGTCGCGATCGGCCCGGGAATCATGCCCTCCTACCGGGGCCTCGGCGAGAAGAAGCTGAACGAGGTAGCTGACTACCTCGCCTCGCTCGACTAGGGCGGGATCCGTGGCCGACAGTCCTCCCCGCCGCGGCGATGCAGAGTTCGCCGGCCAGGTGAACTCGATGTTCGACCGGATCAGCGGTGTCTACGACCGGATGAACCGGGTGATGACCGCCGGCCTCGACCGGACCTGGCGCCGCCGGGCGGCCGATCGGGCCGAGGTCGGTCCCGGCGATCAAGTTCTCGACCTCTGTTGCGGTACCGGTGACCTCTCGATCGAGCTGGCCGATCGGGTCGGACCGGGTGGGGAGGTGGTGGGGGCCGACTTCTCCGAGCCGATGCTCGAGCTGGCCAGGCGTAAGGCCCCTCCGGACGAGCAGGAGGTCGTCTCCTTCGTCAACGCCGACGCCCTGGAGCTTCCCTTCCCGGACCACTCCTTCGATGCCCTGACGATCGCCTTCGGAGCTCGCAACCTGGCCGACCTGCGACGTGGCCTGAGTGAGATGAAGCGGGTCCTGGAACCGGGTGGTCGGCTGGTCATCCTCGAGATAACCCAGCCCGCACGACAGCCCCTGAAGGGCTTCTTCGCCCTCTGGTTCGACCGCGTCGTGCCGCTGATCGGCAAGGTGGCCGGGGACTCGGCCGCCTACTCCTACCTACCGAGTTCGGTTCGCTCTTTCCCCGACGCCGGGACGCTGGCCGACCGGATGGTCGAAGCCGGGTTCGACCGGGTCCGGTGGACCGTGATGGCCGGAGGGATCATCGCGATCCACTCGGGGGTCGCCTGATGGCGAAGGAATCCCCCGAGCCGGTCACCGAGGTGATCGAGACGGCGGGGGAGTGGTTGCCGTCGGCACTCGGGGAGGCCGAGGAGGCATTGGATGAGGCGACCGGGCGGACCGGTTCGCTGGCCGGGGACGCCGCGGCCACCCTGCGGGCCGGAGGCAAGCGGATGCGACCGATGCTGGTCCTGCTCTCGGCCGGTCCGGACGGGGGCGACCGCGCCGTCCGGGCGGCGACAGCGGTGGAGTTGGTCCACATGGCGAGCCTGGTCCACGATGACGTGCTCGACCGGGCTCCGCTCAGACGGGGGAGACCGACCGTATTCGCCGAGTCGGGGCGGGCGAGGGCGACCAATCTGGGCGACGCACTGTTTGCCGAGGCCTTCGGGGTGCTGGCCAGAGCAGGGGACGATCGAGCGGTCGGGATCTTGAGCGGGACGACTCGGGACCTGGTCACTGGCGAGTTGGTCCAGCGGAGCCAGACGGGTGATCTGGGTCTCTCGGAGGCTGACTACTTCGAGCGGTGCCGACTGAAGACGGGCAGCCTCTTCTCGGCCTCGTGCGTACTCGGGGGGTTGACGGCGTTCGAGGACGGTGCACCCGACCTCGATTCGCTGGCGGCCTTCGGCGGGGCGATCGGCCTCGCCTTCCAGATGCTGGACGACGTCCTCGACATATCCGGTCCGGAGGAGCGGACCGGCAAGGCCCCGGGCACCGATCTGCTCGATGGGACGGTCACCCTTCCGGTGATCGTCGCGATCGAGCGGGATCCCGGGATTCGCTCGGTCGACCTCGAAGGCCTCGACCGGGAATCGGCCCTCGGCCTGGCCGGGCGGATCGAGGCAACGGGCGCCCTCGATGAAGTCCGGGAGCGGGCGATCGGCCTGGTCGAGGAGGCCAAGGCCGCACTCGACGGGGCCGGGCTGCCGGAGGACAGGAAGACCTTGCTCGACCTGGTCGCCGACGGGGTCGTCCTCCGCTACTCCTGACCGGGGCCGCCCCCCACTCTGGAATACTCCGCCCGCGATGGTTCTGAGCGACAAGACGATCCGCGAAGAGGTCGAGGCGGGCAGGATCCTGATCGATCCGTTCGACGAAGGGATGATCCAGCCATCGAGCATCGACGTCCGGGTCGACTCGAGCTACCGGGTCTTCAACAACAGCAAGTACCCCTTCATCGACGTCAAGCAACCGATGGAGGAGTTGACGGAGCTGGTCCGGGCCGAGGGAGATGAACCCTTCATCCTCCATCCGGGGGAGTTCGTCCTGGGTCAGACCCTCGAGAAGGTCACCCTTCCCGATGACCTGGTTGCGCGACTGGAGGGCAAGAGTTCGCTCGGCAGGCTGGGGCTGTTGATCCACTCGACCGCGGGCTTCGTCGACGCCGGGTTCTCGGGCAACCTGACCCTTGAGCTCTCAAACGTCGCCAACCTGCCAATCACGATCTACGAGGGGATGCCGGTCGGGCAGCTCTCGTTCATGCGGATGGATCAGGCCGTCGAGACCCCGTACGGAGCGAACGGACGGGGCTCGAAGTACCAGGAACAGGCCGAACCGACCGCCTCGCGCTACTACCTGAACTTCAGGTAGGGCGATTCCCGGGGCCCGCCGACCCCCGGGCGCTACGATTCCCGCAGTGATTCCGCAGATCGGCATCCTCGAGATAGCGATCATCCTGATCATCGCGCTGATCGTCTTCGGCCCGCGCAAGCTCCCCGACCTCGGTCGCTCGCTAGGCCGGGGCCTTCGCGAGTTCCGGGATGGGGTGTCGAACATCTCCTCCGGGGAAAAGGAGGAGGACCTCCGGGAGGACGAAGAGTCTGCCGAGCCCGTCCTGGCCGAGGCCGACGATGAGCCGGTCGAGGTAGAGGTCGAGGAAGTCCCGGCGCCTTCGTCCGGATCGACGGACCGAGACTGAACCCGCGAGAGCGTGATGGCCAGGATCCGGCCGGTAAGCCACGACGAAGAGATCTCACTGGTCGACCACCTCGACGAGCTCAGGTGGCGGATCATCGCCTCCCTGATCGTTCTGGGGGTCGCCTTCCTGATCTGCTTCTGGAGGAGCGACCTGATCCTCGACATCGCGGCCGCCCCGCTTCCCTCAGCCGACCAGAAGCTGATCGTCCTGGCCCCGGCGGAGGCCTTCCTGACCACGGTTACGGTCTCCCTGTACGCAGCCCTCATCCTCGCGGCCCCTTTCATCTCCTACCAGGTGTTTGCCTTCGTCATCCCGGCCCTCTCTCCCCGCGAGAAGAAGGCCGTCGTACCGGTGCTGGTCACGATTCCGCTGCTGTTCGTCGCCGGCGTCTTCTTCGCCTACTTCATAGTCCTGCCGGCAGCAGTCGACTTCCTGCTGAACTTCAACTCGGCCCAGTTTCAGACCGAACTCAGGGCTCGCGACTACTACTCCTTCTTCGCGATGGTCATGATCGCCGGCGGTGCCGTGTTCCAGATCCCGGTCGTGATCCTCGCCCTGGTCAGGCTCGGGATCGTCTCGGTCGACCAACTCCGAAAGAACCGCCGCTACGCCTACCTGGCGATCGCGGTACTGGCCGCCGCCCTGCCCGGGGTCGACCCGGTGACGATGCTGATCGAGATGGTTCCCCTGCTCGGGCTCTACGAGTTGAGTATCTTGCTCGCCCGGGCAATCGGAACCCCCAAGGTCCGCCCGGAGACCGTCGGAGAGGGGCTCGAGCCCAAGGCGCAGGAGTAACAGGGATTGGCTGAAGAACCGGAAAGAGGAATGCTGTTCGACCTCAGGGGTCGGCGGAAGCGTGTGATCCAGGTGATCTACGTGATGCTGGCATTCGTGATGGCGGCCAGCCTTCTGGTGATCGGCCTTCCGGGTGGGCTCAACCCGTTCAGCTCCGGCAACTCGGTCGTCTCCCAGGACACCGCGGACCTGGCCACCGAGAGGGCCGCGAAGATCCAGCGCAAGCTCGCTCAGGACCCCGGGAACCTCGTGCTCCAGCAGGAGCTGATCAGGGAGCGGATCGTTGCCGGCAACGCTCTGGTCGAGGTGGACGGCGATGCACAGGTCGTTGGTGCCGACGCGATCGAACAGTACGAGCTCGCCGCCACCGCCTGGGAGAAGTACGTCAAGGAATCCGGCCAGGAACCCGATCGGGGGGTCGCCCAGCTGGTCTCGGGGATGCTCTTCCAACTGGCCCAGGGAGCGACGGTCGCCCAGTTCGAGGCGAACATGCAGGCCGCTGCCGACGCCCAGGCCTTCGTAGCGCGTGCCGGGGAGCGCGAATTCCGCAAGGGCGAGGGTCCCGTACCCACGGGCCTTCTCGTAACCCTCGCCACCTACCAGCTCTACGCCCTCGATTTCGGTGAGGCGGCAAAGAGTCGCCAGGAGGCCCTCGCCCTGGCCGATAGCCCCGAGCAGAAGCAGGAGATCAACCGGACCCTGGACTCGGTCGAGCGGGATGCGAAGCGGGTCGAGAAGTACCTCGCAAGGATCAAGAAGCAGGCCCGTAAGGAGGGCGGCGCGTCGCTCAAGGAGCCGGTCGGCGGCCTCGGGGGATCTACGCTTTCCCCGACCTCCCCCTGAGAAAAGGGGGCGAGCGCGGGGTGATCTCGCCCCGTATCTATAATCCCCGGTCGCGGAGAGGTTCCGGGAAGGAGACGTCCGTCCCACCCCGGTCCAGCCGCCGAGAGGGCCGTTAGCTCAGTTGGTAGAGCAGGAGACTCTTAATCTCAAGGTCGAAGGTTCGATCCCTTCACGGCCCATTACGCCCGACCCGTCTGGCTGGGCTGGGTAGTGAGCCAGACCGTCGCTTGGAGCCTCGTTGCCGCTGCGGGCACCGCCCTTGGTGCCGCTGGCGTCTTCGCGGTTCGCAGGCCCTCCAGCCGGATACTCAATTTTTCGGCCGGCTTCGCAGCTGGAGTGATGCTGGCGGCCTCTTTCCTGAGCCTCCTGCCGTCCGCCCTCGAGGAGCTCGATCCGGCCCTCGTCGCCGTGTACCTGCTGGTCGGTCTCCTGGTGATCGCTGCCCTCGACCGTTGGTTGCCCCATTTCCATGGGCGCCAGCCCGACCTGAGCGGTTGGCAGCACCAGCACCCCGACATCCCGACGGAAGAAGTTCCCCAGCACTCGAGATGGCGCCTTCCGCGAAAGACCTACCTGCTGGCCAGCGCGCTCACCGTCCACAACATCCCGGAAGGGATGGCAGTTGGAGCGGGCTTTGCGACCGGGGAAGAGGCGTTGGGGATCGCCCTCGCCCTCGCGATCGGCATCCACAACATCCCGGAGGGTTTTGCCGTGGGCGCCCCGGCGCTGGGTCACCGCGAACGGGGGAAACTGTTCCTCTTGGCGGCCGCGACCGGCCTGGTCGAGATCCAGGCGATCATCCTCACCTACCTGGTTGCGAGCGAGGTATCGGGACTGATCGCCCCGGCACTCGCCTTTGCCGCCGGGGCGATGATCTATGTCACCTTCGACGAGATCCTCCCCGATACCTACCGGGAGGAGCCGGCCCGGGTCACCTTCGCCGTAGCGGTTGGCGTGGTGCTGTTCATCCTGATCCTCTCGCTGGTCGGCCTGGCGTCATGACGGTCGAGAGGATGGCGAGGGCCGGGATCGAACCGGCGACACCACGATTTTCAGTCGTGTGCTCTACCAACTGAGCTACCTCGCCAGGGGGCGGTAAGGGTATCCGGTGACCGGTCGGGGTCGTCGGCGGGGCCGACCCGGTCAGCCCACTTGCTCTTCGCTCGAGGCCGACTCCATCAGACCCAGAAGCCGGATCGCCCCGGCCTTGTCCAGGTGTTCGTTCAGGTTGCCGCACTTGGGACTCTGGACACAGGACGGACAGCCGTTCCCACAGCCACACTCGGAGACGAGGCGTCCGGCATCGGCTACCAGTCGCTCGAACATCTCGAACCCGCGGCCGGTTATCCCGATTCCGCCCGGGTGGCCGTCGTAGATGAAGATGGTCGGTGAGCCGGTCTGGGGGTGGACGTTGGTCGAGAGGCCACCGATATCCCACCGGTCGCACATCGCGATCAGCGGCAGGACGGCGATCTGGAGGTGCTCGGTCGCGTGCAGCGAGCCGAGCAGTTCGGGAAGGGGCAGGTCACCAATCATCTCCTCTGGGGGCAGGTACCAGAGGCCCCGGGTCTCGAAGTCCTGGGGCGGGAGTTCCAGCTCGACCAGGTCGATCGCGGTCTGGTCGGCCGAGAGGACCCGCTCGTAGCCGGTGACCGTTTCGGTAACGGCCATCCGCCCGTAGCTGAGCTCGACCCCGGCGGCATCCCGACGGTCGGTCTCCCGTTCGATGAAGACCTCGGTCTCGACCCTGGGTCGCGTGTACCAATCGCCGTCGAAACGGCCCACGATCGCCCGGCCGGCCCCGAGGTCGAGCTCGGAAACCTCCCAGTTGGTGCCGAGGTGCATGTAGATCGCACCGGGATGAAGCGTGGTGAAGGCCCGACCGGTCTCGACCTCCCCGACCACCTCGCCCGAGTCGCGGTCGATGACCAGAACCGAGTCGGAGGAGCTCGATCTGAGCGATATCCCCGAGGCGACGAAGCCCGATCGCCGCGGAACCAGACCCTTTCCGGTCTTCCGGAGCACGCCTTCCCTGACCAGGTCGTTCGCCGTCTCGGTCGCACTGCTCCCGAACCACTGCTCCTCGTCTTCCCCCAGGGGCAGCTCGTAGGCGGCAGCAGTCAGGTGCCGGGCCGCAATCTCGGGGGAGGCATGGTCCAGGATCGCCGCCTCGACCGGCCGGTCCAGGAACTCATCGGGGTGACGACAGAAGTACTGGTCGAGCCCATCCGGCCCGGCCACGTAGACCGCGAGTCCCCGGCTCTTCCTGCCGGCCCGGCCCCACATCTGCCTCAGGCCAGCGACCGTACCCGGAAAGTTGACGCAGATCGCGGCGTCGAGGTGGCCGACGTCGATTCCCAGCTCGAGCGCGTCGGTTGCGGCTACCCCGAGCAGCTCGCCAGAGGACAGGCGGGCCTCGATATCCCGTCTCTGGGCCGGGGTGTATCCGGCGCGGTACGGCGCTATTCGCTCGGCCAGGTCACCCCGGCCCTTCGCCTCGAGCCGCTCGGCAGCGAACTTTCGGATCAGCTCGATGCCCCTCCTGCTCTTCATGAAGCAGATCGTCCGTATCTCGAAGGCGACGAGGTCGGCCAGGAGGTCGGCAGCCTCGGCGATCGCCGAGCGTCTGGTGCCGGTGGCCCGGTCGATCAATGGCGGATTCCAGACCACGACCTCCCGTTCGGCGGAGGGTGCCCCGCCTTCGGAGACTTGCCGGAATTCGTCCCCGACCAGCCGCTCGGCGAGCTCGACCGGGTTGGCGATCGTCGCCGATGCGAGCAGGAAGCGGGGCGCCGAGCCGTAGGCGGCGCAGAGTCTTCGCAGCCTGCGAATCACGTTCGCGACGTTCGACCCGAAGACGCCGCGATAGCTATGGGCTTCGTCGATCACCACCCAGTCGAGGCGTTTGAGGAAGTCCCCCCACGACTGGTGGTTGGGCAGGATCCCGACGTGGAGCATGTCGGGGTTGGTCATCACCAGGTTCGACTCCCGGCGGATCGCGGCCCTGCGGTCACGGGGGGTGTCCCCGTCATAGATCGCGTAGCGGAGACCGGGCGGATTCAGTTCGGCCAGGGCACGGGCCTGGTCCTGGGCAAGCGCCTTGGTCGGGTACAGGTAGAGGGCCGCCGAGCGACCGGGACGGGCCAGGCCGTCGAGTACCGGCAGGTTGAAGGCGAGGGACTTTCCGGAGGCGGTAGGGGTGGTGATGACCAGGTTCGATTCCCTGGCCCCTCGCCAGGCTTCCAGCTGATGGGCGTAGAGCGACCCGATCCCGGCCCGCTCGATCGTCTCTGCAATCCCTGGGTCGAGTTCCTCGGGAATCGGTCCGGTGATCGCGTCGAGGCCCGGTTCGATCCGTGATCGTTCGATTCGACCGTCCCGCCTTGCCGGGTCGATCGCCACGGCCCACGGGGAGCCGAGCAGCGAGCGGTCCCCTTCGTTCAACTCCCGTCCGACCCGGCCGGTGGTTCTCTCCGGACCTCGTCGGAGATCCTCAGTCCGGGGGAGACCTCGACCTCCCCGAGCAGGGCCTCCCGTACCCGAAGGTAGTCGGCGGTCCCGGCGACGTCATGGACCCGGAGCAGCCTCGCGCCGGCGTCTAACCCGAAACCGATCGCGGCCAGGGTTCCGGCCGCCCTCTCCCTCGGACGGCGATCGGTCAGGGCGCCGACGAAGTCCTTGCGGGAGACGGCGAGCATCACCGGCCGCCCGAACTCCTCGATCAGGGTCGGGATCCCCCGCAGCGACTCGATCGTCTGGAGTGGGGTCTTGCCGAAGTCGGGGCCCGGGTCGAGTACCACCTGGTCGGGCTCTATGCCGGCCCTGGCCAGGCCCGCGAGTCGCTCGGTGAAGAACTCGACCTGGCGGGCGACCACCCCGTCGGGGTAGAGCTCTTCGTCCCACTTCTGGGTCTTCGGCGGGACCTCGGTATGCATCACCACCATCCCCGCTCCGTGCTCGGCGCAGACTGCGAGCATCTCTTCCCGCGAGCTTCCACTGATGTCGTTGACGATCGCGGCGCCTGCCTCCAGTGCGCTCTCGGCGACCTCGGGCTTGTAGGTGTCGATCGAGACGGTCGCCCCCAGGGAAACGGCCGCCTCGACCACCGGTACTACCCTGGCCACCTCTTCCGCGGCGTCGACGGCGGGCCGGTTGGTTACGTTGGATTCGCCTCCCACCTCGATCACCGTTGCTCCGGCCTCGACGTGGTCGGTCACCTTTCGGACGAATGAAGCCTCGGTCCGGTCCCCCTCGTCTGAGAAGGAGTCGGGGGTCGCGTTGACCACGCCGACTATCGCCGGCCGCTCTAGACTGAGCCGACCGGCCGCCGTGCGCAAGCCCCCCACGTCGTTGCCGTTTTCCACCGAACCGATGCTAGACACCTTCACGCATACCGACTTCCCGGTCTCCGACCTGGCCCGGGCCAAGGCCGAGTCCGGATCGACGGTCTCGGTCGTCGTCCCGACCAGGGATGCAGCCGGCACGATCGCCCACACGGTCGCCGAACTCCAGGTCCTGGTCGGAATGGGGATCGTCGATCAGGTCCTGGTCGTCGATGCCGACTCCGCAGACGGAACCGCGGCAACGGCCAGGGCGGCCGGGGCGGAGGTCGTCTCCGAGACTTCGCTAATGCCGTCGGTCGGTCCGGTCCGGGGCAAGGGGGATGCAATGTGGCGCGCTCTCCGGGCGGCGAGCGGCGAGATCGTCGTCTACGTCGATGGCGACGTCGCCGATTTCGGGCGCCATTACGTGACAGGGCTGCTCGGACCCCTTCTGACCGACCGCGAAAGGGCTTTCGTCAAGGGGTTCTACCGACGGCCGTTCCGACAGGGGGAGAGCGAGTCGATCCGGGGTGGGGGCCGGGTCACCGAGCTGACCGCCAAGCCGCTGCTCGCCCGGTGCGTTCCGGAGCTGGTCGGGTTCGACCAGCCGCTCGCCGGAGAGGTGGCAGTCCGCCGTGACGTGCTCACCTCGATCCCATTCCACACCGGTTATGGGGTGGAGATCGCGATGCTGGTCGAGGTCTGGGATCGGGTCGGACTCGATGCGATGGCCCAGGTCGACCTCGGAACCAAGCGAAACGCCCACCAGAGCCTCTCGGCCCTGAACGGGATGGCGAACGAGGTGACCTCAGCCCTCGCCGAGGTGCTCGATCGCCTCGACAGGCCGGAACTCGGTCGGATCACGGCCGCCGGGGAGGCCCGGCAAAGCCCCGCGGTGAGACCACCCTTCGCGAGCCTCGCCCCCGAAATCGCCTAGATGGCGATTCGCTGCTTCTACACCGACCTCGACGGAACGCTGCTCGGCAGGGGCGCATCGCTGTTCACGGACTACGAGGGGAACTTCTCGCTGAGCCAGGCTCGGGCTCTCCAGGCCTGCGACAGGGCAGGAGCCGAAGTCGTGCTGATGTCGGGTCGCCGTCGGGCCCAGGTCCACGAGGACGCCCGCCTTATCGGCCAGCCGAGCTACATCTTCGAGGCCGGGTCCGGGGTCGTGGTGGACGGGGAGATCACCCTGCTGCTCGGCGACTTCGATGCGGACCCCTCGAAGACGGTGGTCGAACAGGTGACCGAGAGGGGCGTACCCGAGCTCCTCTTCGAGCGTTACGAAGGAAGGCTCGAGTTCCACGAGCCGTGGCACCTCGACCGCGAGACCTCCCACCTGTTCAGGGGCGAGGTGGACACCGAGGAGGTCAATGAATTCCTCGGTGAGTCCGGCCACGGTGACCTCCGCCTGCTCGACAACGGGGCGATCGGCCATCGGATGCCGGGGATCGAGTATTCCCATGCCTACCACCTCGTTCCGAAGGCCGTATCGAAGGCGGCGGGGGTCGAGGCGCACGCCCGGCTAATGGGCTACGACCGGGAGCAGACGGTTGCCGTTGGTGACTCGCTCGAGGACCTCGACGTCGCCCGGGTGGTCGGCCGGTTCTTCCTGGTCGCCAACGGTCCCGAGCGGGACCCCGGCATCCGGGAGGCGCTCCACCGGTTCGACAACGTCACCGTCACCGAAGGCCGTGCTGGCGAGGGGTTCTACGAGGCCGTCGTCGGCAGCCTGATGACGGATGGCGCCTGACCCTCGCGTGGGGCGACCCTTCCACTAAGTTGGGTCGCCGTGGAGACCACCAATTACGAGAAGTTCCAGACCGGCAACCCGGTCGTCAGGCGCCTCTTCGACCGTTTCGTCGAGACGGTCGGGAGGATGGTCCGGGAGAGCTCTCCCAGGAAGGTGCTCGATGCCGGCTGTGGGGAGGGCGAGACGATCGAGCGGCTCGGCGATCTCCTGCCCCATCCGGTCACCGGGGTCGATCTCAACCCCGCCTCGGTCGCCTTTGCCGCCGAGCGGCTTCCTGGGGATCAGTTCGACACTGCCGATCTGCTCAGCCTTCCTTTCGATGACGATTCGTTCGACCTGGTCCTCTGCCTCGAGGTGCTCGAGCACATACCGGACCCCAGGCCGGCCCTGGCGGAGCTGGCCCGGGTCTCCTCCCGCGATCTGATCCTCTCCGTCCCCCACGAGCCCTGGTTCAGGATCGGCAGCCTCGCCAGGGGGAAGTATGTGTCGGGACTCGGCAACCATCCCGAACACGTCAACCACTGGAACGCGCGGAGCTTTAGGGATTTCCTCTCCGGCGCGGTAGAGCCGGTAGAGGTGACCACCTCGCTTCCCTGGGTCGTCGCCCGCTGTCAGGTCAGGGGCGGCTGAATCCCCGCGGGGCCGCTCAGGCGACCGAGGCGATCCGACCGACTCCCTCGTCGATCAGCTCGGGCGGGACCGAGGCAAAGGAGAACCGGAGCAGGTTCCAGCCCCCGTCGAGCATGAAGTCGGTACCGGGGATGAACGGGGCCCCGGCCTCCTTCGAACGCTCGGCGAGGGCGACCGTATCGGCCCCTTCACCGAGATCGGCCCAGAGGAAGTAGCCGCCGCCGGGGACCTCGAACCGGGCATCCGGGAGGTGGCGCCCAAGGGCCTCGACGAGGGCGTCCCGTCGTTCTGCCAGCCGTTCTCTGACCTCGACCAGATTCTCCTCATAGGCCCCGGACTCGTAGAGCTGGAGGACGAGGCTCCCCGACAGCATGTTCGGCGAGATGTAGTTCTCGTTCGCAGTCTTGGCCAGCCGGGCGATGGTCGCTTCGGGACCGGCCAGGTAGCCGGCCCTGATTCCAGGACTGACCGTCTTCGAGTACGAGGAGGAGTGGATCACCCGGTCGGCCTCGTCCATCGAGAGCATGGTCGGCGGCGGCGGGTCTCCGAAGTAGACCTCCCGGTACGGGTCGTCCTCGAAGATCGTGAATCCATGCTCCCCGGCCAGCTCGACCAGCCGCCGCCGCTTCTCCTCGGAGAGGGTGCAGCCTGCCGGATTGTGGAAGTTGGGGATCACGTGGACCAGCTCGATCGGGCCGGCCTCGAGCGCCCTCTCCAGGGCACCCACGTCCAGCCCGTCTGACTCGAGGGGGATAGGTACGAACTCGGCGCCGAGTTGTTCGAGCAGGAGCAGGGTCCTGTCGTAGGAGGGCTGCTCGACGGCAACCCGGGTTCCCGGGGAGACCAGGTGCCGGAAGACCATCGCCCCGCCCTCGAGCGAGCCGTTGGTGGTCATCACGTCCCCGGCCGGGATACCGTGGGTCTCGGCGATCCGTTCACAGAGGCCGGGATGCCCGATGCCGACCCCGTAGGAGAGGGCCGTCTTCCAGTCGTCTTCCAGGGCCTTCGTGGTTGCAGTCCGGATCGCCTCGACCGGGATCAGGTCGGGGCTCGGTGCTCCTCGGGCGAAGCTGATCGTCTCGGCCACGTTCTCCTCGGGTCTTGGGGGTCAGGGCCTATCGGAAGGAGCCGGAGCTCCGGACCTGGCTTGACCCGGGGGTCCTGGGGGACCCTCCGGGAAAGGCGATGATACCGCGGGGGAGGGGGTCGGCCGGTACCGGCAGACGGTCAGATCGGCCAGGGTTCCGGCCGACCCACGAGTCACTGAGAGGAACCACCTCTTCCGACCATCGTCACGGAGAAGGCGGATGGTCGCCGGCATTCGGGTACCGAGTGGCCCGACCGGGACCGTCGCCGCCTCCCCGTAGCGACCCAGGACCAGCTCGAGCGGTCTGACCGAATAGAGGATCGCCCCACGTACCGGGAGCACTGCCCGCTCGCTGCCCGTGGCGGGGCGACAGCGCCAGGCGATCACGCCTTCCGGGACGGGCCTCAGCTTCAGCCTGAGCGACTCGGCGAGGAAGGCGTCGACCGTCTCACCCCACCTCGACTCCCCTGCGGCGAGGTCGGCTTCGGTGAAGCCGAGGTAGCCGAACTGGGAGCCGTCCTCCGGGTCGAAGCTCTTTCGGATCGCATCTCGCGGCTGGTCGCCGACCTTCGGTGGATCTTCGGTCGAGGCCAGCAGGGTCACGCCGAGCACCTCGGCCCGGGCCTTGCCGGCGAGCGACTCCCGGTTTTGGGAGACGGCGAGGATCCCGATCGCACCGACCAGGGAGAGGCCGGTCACCAGCCAGACCGCGCCGACCCTGATCCGGTCCCACTCGACCCGTCGAACCAGCTCCAGGCCGATCAGGATCACGGCCAGCGCACCGGGATAGAGATAGCGGTCCTCCCCCGGCCCCGGCCTTGCCTCGAAGGTCCCCCACACGAGGGTCTGGGAGGCGAACAGGGCGAGCGCTATCGCCGCGACCACAACCAGCCCGGATCCGGCCTTCCCCCGGGCGACCACCACCGCCCCGTAGCCGAGGAAGACGACTGCCAGTGAGGCGGCAGCGAAGGTGGTGGCACCGTTCTCGGCCGCTAGCCCCGAGAAGTCGAAGTCGAGTCCGAACAGGGCCGCCAGGGATCCGCCGATCGACTGGAAGGTCCAGGCCGGGAGCAGGAAGAGGTTGACGAAGTCGGGACCGGCGTCCTCTATCTCGGTGCTCGCGCTTGCCACCGTGAGCCTCCAGAGTGCGTAGGCGATCAGCGGCAGCCCGGCGACCCAGGCCCTTCTGCGGTCGCGATCGAGGAGCGCAGCGACCAGGACCCCGATCGCGAAGGCGACCGCGACCGTGTAGGTCATCATTCCGAGGACGAGCAGGGCAAATGCGGAGACGTCCCCCAGGGCCGTCCTTCTGTCGAAGGCATAGAGCGCGCCGCCCCCGCAGGCGAGGGCGAAGACGATCGTGAATCCGTTGCCGGCCAGGTAGTGGAGGATGTCCTGGGGGAAGATCGTCAGCAACAGGCAGGGAGCTACGGCCACCCAGGCCGGAACCCTCTGCCTGGCCCAGAGGAAGAGGAACCAGGCCAGCAGGAAGATCGCCAGGAGGGTCATGGCCTGGAAGGCGAAGTACTCCCCGGTTCCGAAGACGTCGAGCACCGCCCGGTAGGCGAGCAAGGGGATCGGCACCAGATGGCCCACGTAGGGTTCGAACAGCTCCGACGGCTTGAGCCTACCGACCAGGGAGACGATCGAGAGCTCGTCCCCGGAGAAGTAGGCCCGCCGTCCGAACCCGAACACGAGGACTGCCGAGAGCACCATCCCGGCCAGGAGCACCCCGGTCGCGGTCGGCCTCCAGCGCCGGCCACCTCCTGCCGGCCGGGATCCGCTCGCCCCGGTTTCGACAGGCCCGCTCAGCTGAAGTCGCAGATCTCGAGGTCGGCCAGGGAGCCGGATCCCTCCGGCGTGGCCTGGATGAACCAGTCGGTGGTGCCGCCGTCGTCGGGCAGCCAGAGCTTGCGGACCGCCCCGGGTGCCATCGGGCCCAGCTCGACCGAGGCCCAGCCGCCGTATCGCCCGAGGGTCAGGTCGAGTTCACCGGTGGCCCGGAGAATCGCCCCCGACCCCGGGAGCCTGAGCCTGGTCGAGTAGGGCGCGAACCGACCG
>JBMSXD010000015.1:0-19347 GCA_049425265.1 Solirubrobacterales bacterium | reverse complement strand
TCACCGCCGGGTCAGAGGCTGCCGGCCACATCGAGGCCGGGGCGAAGAAAGTGGTCATCTCGGCACCCGCGACCGATCCCGACGTGACCGTCGCCCTCGGGGTGAACTTCGATGATTATGACCCGGCCGAGCACAACATCATCTCCAACGCATCCTGCACCACCAACTGCCTGGCCCCGATGGCAAAGGTGATCCACGAGGCGATCGGGATCGAACACGGCCTGATGACCACGATTCACGCCTACACCTCCGACCAGCGCCTTCAGGACCTGCCCCACAGCGACCCCCGGCGGGCCCGGGCGGCAGCGATCAACCTGATCCCGACGACCACCGGAGCGGCCAAGGCGGTCGGTCTGGTGCTGCCGGACCTCGAGGGCAAGCTGAACGGCTTCGCTGTTCGTGCTCCGGTAGTTACCGGGTCGGTCGTCGACCTCACCTTCACGGCGTCGAGGGAGACCTCGGCCGAGGAGGTGAACGAGGCCGTCCGGAAAGCTGCCGAGGGCGAGCTGGAAGGGATCCTTGCCTACACCGAGGACCCGATCGTCTCGACCGACGTGATCGGTGATCCCCGATCCTCGATCTTCGATGCCTCATTGACCTCCACCATCGCCGATGGCCGCATGGTCAAGGCGATCTCCTGGTACGACAACGAGTGGGGCTACGCCAATCGCTGCGTGGACCTGCTCGGCCGCCTCTTCTAGGCGAGCCGGCCCGCAATGGCCTTCGATCGCGCCAGGGTCCAGGACGTAGAGGTGGCCGGGCGCACCGCCCTGGTGAGGGTCGACTTCAACGTACCGCTGGTCCGGGGCGAGGTCACCGACGACACCAGGATCCGGGCCGCGTTGCCGACGATCCAGCTGCTGCTCGACCGCGGCGCGGCGGTCATCCTCGCCTCCCACCTCGGAAGGCCCGACGGGAGCCCCGACCCGGACCTCTCGCTCGAACCGGTCGCCCGGCGGCTGACCGAACTGCTCAGCCGCCCGGTCCTCTTCTGCCCGGAAGCTACCGGGGAGCAGGCGGTCCGGATGGCCGACGGCCTGGCTCCCGGGGAAGTGATGTTGTTGGAGAACCTCAGGTTCGACCCTGGGGAGACCGCCAACGATCCCGCTTTTGCCCGGGACCTCGCAGCCCTCGCGGATCTGTACGTGGACGACGCTTTTGGCGCGGCCCACCGGGCCCACGCGAGCACCGAGGGGGTCGCCGGACTGCTTCCGTCGTCGGGCGGACTGCTCCTCCAGCAGGAGGTCGAGCACCTCTCGGCGGTCGCCGATGACCCTGAGCGACCCCTGATCGTCGTCCTGGGTGGGGCCAAGGTTTCGGACAAGATCGGCGTGATCTCGCGTTTCCTCGAGATAGCCGACGAAATCCTGATTGGCGGAGCGATGTGCTTTCCGTTCTTCCGGGCGAAGGGGATCGGGACCGGGGATTCGCTTGTCGAGGAGGATGGGATCAGCCTGGCGGCGGACCTGATCGCGTCGGCGGAAAACCCCGGTACCCGGGCCGAGTTGGTCCTCCCGGTCGACATCGCCGCCGGGGAGAGTTTCGACGCCGGTACCGAGAGGGTCGAGCTCGACTCTGACTCGGTTCCTGAGGGCATGCTCGGACTCGATATCGGTGAGAAGACAGCGGCCGACTATGGAGCACGGATCGGTGGAGCGGGGACCGTCCTCTGGAATGGCCCGATGGGTGCTTTCGAGCTGCCCGGGTTTTCCGAGGGGACACGGGTCGTCGCCGAGGCGGTTGCTTCCACCGATGCAGTGACGGTCGTTGGTGGCGGTGACTCAGTTGCCGCTCTCGTCGAGTTCGGCCTGACCGACTCGATCGACTGGGTCTCGACCGGGGGTGGTGCCTCCCTCGAGCTGCTCGAGGGGGTCCCCCTTCCCGGCATCGAGGCCCTCGATGGAGGATGATCGAACCGTGACGAGGGTTCCCGTGATCGCGGCCAACTGGAAGATGCACAAAGGTCCGTCGGAGACCCGGCAGTTCCTCGAGGCCTTCCTGCCCGACCTTGCTGGGGGCGGGCAGAGTCCCGAGGTCGTGATCTGCCCCCCGTTCGTCTCGCTCGAGGCGGCCCTGTCGGCCTGCGAGGGGTCCCCGGTCGAGGTGGCCGCTCAGAACATGCATTTCGAGGTGGAGGGGGCCTACACCGGGGAGGTGTCGGCCCCGATGCTGGTCGAGCTTGGGGTCGAGGGGGTCGTACTCGGGCACTCCGAAAGGCGCCAGGACTTCGGCGAGACCGACGAAGCCCTCGCCCGGAAGCTGGTCACGGCGGTCTCGGCCGGATTGACCCCGATCCTCTGCGTCGGCGAGACCGAGGAGGAGAGGCGCGCGGACGAGACCGAGGCCGTCCTCTCCCGCCAGGTTCTGACCGACCTGGCCGAACTCCATGACGAACAACTCGGCGGGGTGGTGATCGCCTACGAGCCGATCTGGGCGATCGGGACCGGCCTGACTGCTTCGGTGGACCAGGCCGAAGAGGCCGCGGCAACCATTCGGGAGCTGGTCCGCACCCGCGACGACGATGCGGCCGGGAAGGTCCGGATCCTCTACGGCGGTTCGGTAAAGCCCGAAAACGCTGCCGAGCTGCTGGCGCCGGCCGATGTCGACGGGGCATTGGTGGGGGGAGCCTCGCTCTCCCCGGATGACTTCGCGGCGATCGTCGCCGCGGCGCCCACGTCGTGAACGAGGGATTCGACGTCGGTCCGTCCGCCCTGCCGGTCCCTGGTCTTGCGCTGGTGATCCTGGATGGCTGGGGTCTTGCCGAACCGGGGCCGGGCAACGCGATCGAACTGGCCCGGACCCCCAACTTCGATCGGCTCTGGGGGCAGTTCCCTCACACGACCCTGAGTGCCGGGGGCCCGGACGTCGGCCTCCCGGAGGGCCAGATGGGTAACTCCGAGGTCGGCCACCTGAACCTCGGGGCCGGGGCGATCGTCCCGCAGGACCTGGCCAGGATCGACTCGGCGATCGCCGACGGGACCTTCTTCGAGAACGAGGCCCTGGTGGCCGCCTGCCGGCGGGCGATCGAGAGCCCCAGTGGACGGCTCCACCTGATCGGCCTGGTTTCCGATGGGGGCGTCCATTCCGGCTGGGAACACCTCGAGGCATCGATCGAGCTCGCCTCGCAGGAGGGAGTACCCGACCTCGTCTTCCACGCGATCACCGACGGGAGGGATACCTCGCCCACGGGCGGGGCCGTATTCCTGGACGAGCTGCAGAGATGGCTCCGTTCGGCCGGCAGGATCGGGACGATCTCGGGTAGGTATTACGCGATGGACCGTGACACCCGCTGGGATCGGGTCCGGCTGGCCTACGACGCGATCGTCCACGGGGAGGGACCGCGTACCGACGATCCGGTGGGCATGCTGCGGACCTCCTACGAGGAGGGGGTAACCGATGAGTTCATCGTTCCGACCGTGGTCGGGAACTACGACGGGGTAGGTGAAGGTGAGGTTGCAGTCTTCGTCAACTTCCGTCCCGACCGGGCCCGCGAGTTGACCCTGGCCTTGGCCGACCCGGACTTCGACGAGTTCCCCCGCTCCGGGGGTCCTTTGCTCGCGATGACGACGATGACCGGATACCGGAAGGGATGGCCCTACCCGGTCGCCTTTCCCGAGCAGCGTCCGGCGATCACCCTGGCCGAGGTCATCTCCGACGCGGGAGGCTCCCAGCTCCACGTGGCAGAGACCGAGAAGTACGCGCACGTCACCTACTTCTTCAACGGGGGCCGGGAGGAGGAATGGGAAGGAGAGAGCCGGCACCTGGTGCCGTCCCCCCGCGAAGTCGCGACCTACGACGAGAAGCCTTCGATGAGTGCCGCTGACGCTGCCGAGGCATTCATCGGGGACTGGGAGGCGGACCGGCCCCGCTTCGGGATCATCAACTTCGCCAACCCGGACATGGTCGGGCATACCGGGGTCGTTCCGGCCGCGGTCGAGGCGGTCGAGGCCGTCGATGAAGCCCTCGGCCGGGTGGTCGGGGCGGTCCATTCGACCGGGGCTGCCTGTCTGGTCACGGCCGATCACGGCAATGCCGAGCAGATGGTCGAGCCGGACGGGAGCCCGAACACGGCCCACACGCTGAACCCGGTGCCGCTCGTCCTGACCGTCCCCGGGGTGGGGCTGGAGCAGGGCGGCATCCTCGCCGACGTCGCCCCGACCGTCCTCCAGGCACTCGGAATCGCCCAGCCCCCGGAGATGACCGGCCATTCGCTGATCGTCGACGGCTGAGCAAGATCCCTTCTGCGATGCGCGACGATCCGGCGAGACTCTCATTCGAGCAGAACGCCACCGATGGCGCCGCAAGGACCGGCCTGCTGAAGACGGGCCATGGCCCGGTCGAGACCCCGGCCTTCGTCCCGCTGGCGACCGGCGGGACGGTCAGGGGACTTTCCTCGGCCGAGGTCGAGGGACTCGGTTACGGGATGGTCCTCGGCAACACCTACCACCTGCTGGTCTCGCCCGGACCCGACCGGATCAGGGATGCCGGGGGGCTCCATTCCTTCATGGGCTGGGACGGGGCGATCATCACCGACTCCGGGGGTTTTCAGGTGTTCTCGCTGGCCCATGGCGGGGTAGCCGATGAGATCAAGGGGACCGGCCGCAGGTCCGGGGGGCCGGCCGAGACGGTCTCGATCGAGGAGGAAGGGGTGACCTTCCGGTCCTACCGCGACGGTTCCGTGCTCACCCTTTCCCCGGAGGCATCGATGGAGGTCCAGGCCGCCCTCGGATCGGACATCGCCCTGGTTTTCGACGAATGCACGCCGGCCTCGGCCGACCGTGACTACACGGCGGCATCGACCGCCCGGACCCACCGATGGCTCGATCGGTGCCTCGCCTGGCACGAGGCCAACGGTCCGTCGGGGCAGGCCGTCTACGGGATCGTCCAGGGCGGGGTCTTCGAGGACCTCCGGCGTGAGTCGGTCGATTACGTGACCTCCTCCGCAGTCGATGGAGTGGCGATAGGGGGGACCCTGGGGCGCGACAAGGAGGAGATGGGGGGCGTCCTCTCGGCGACCATGCCGCTGCTTCCGGATGCCGCACCCCGCCACCTCCTGGGGATCGGGGAGGTCGACGACCTGATGAGGGGGATAGGACTCGGAGTCGATACCTTCGACTGTGCCGTACCGACCAGGCTCGCCAGGCATGGGATGGCCATGGCCCCGGAGCCCGACTCGAGGTATCGGATCGACCTCCGGAAGAGGCGGATGACCGGAGACCGGGGGCCGCTGGTCGTGGGCTGCAGGTGTGAGGCCTGCTCGAACCACACCAGGGACTACCTGAGCTACCTCTCGAGGGCCGAGGAGTTGACGGCGGTCCGGCTTCTGGTCGGCCACAATCTCCACTACGTCGAGTCCCTGATGGAGGGGGCGCGGCGGGCGATCGGAGAGGGGCGCTACTCCGGATTCGCCGACGCCGTCATCGGTGGAGCGGTTCCGTGGGATGCCTGAACCGGGAGCGGTTCAGCGGGTGTTCTGGCGGACGTAGTCCCTCAGTTCACCGGCGAGCTGGTCGACCGATTGGCCGGCCCAATCCCTGACCTTTACGGTCGCCGTGCGGTCGGTCAGGGCGATCACCCCACCGGCCACAACCGCAGCAATCACGATCACCGCCAGTAGCCCACCCAGGAACCTGAGGAACCTGGCCGGTGCGGAGCGCTTCTTTCTGGTCCTGACCGAAATCCCCGTCCGACCTTCCACCGGCGAAGGGACTGGGGGAGGGAGGTCAGCCATCCCGCCACCGACCGACCTCGAAGTCCTCTCCAGCGGCCTGGTCGCGGTCTCGGCCCGGGCCATCACGTTGGTCTCGGCGACCCCGGCGGCCAGCGGAACGGTCACATCCTCGCCCCGGAGGCCCCTTTGGAGTCCGTCCGACATCTCGGCGGCCGACCCGAATCGGATCGCGGGATCGTGCTCGAGCGCCCTCATCACTGCGGCGCCGACCGTCTCGGGTACGTCCGCATTGTAGGTCGACGGGGAGAGCGGCTTCTCGTTCTGTTGCCGGACCGCCAGTTCGGCCAGTGATGACCCCTCGTACGGGAGTCGACCGGTCAGGAACTGGTAGAGGACGACGCCCAGGGCGTAGACATCGGTTGCCGGGGTCGCCTCCTCGCCACGGACCTGCTCCGGAGCCAGATAGGCGGCCGTTCCGACCACCGAGCCGACCTGGGTTATCCGGGTCTGCTCCATCGCCCTGGCGATCCCGAAGTCCGTCAGCTTGCAGGTGGTCTCCCCGTCCCCTGCCGGCCCCCCGGTGATCATCAGGTTCCCCGGTTTGACGTCGCGGTGGATGATCCCGTGGCGATGGGCATACTCGAGTCCGGCGCAGGCCTGGACCCCGATCTCGACCGTGGTCGCCGGCTCGATCGCGGCATCGCCCTTGAGCAGTTGGGCACCGGACCTCCCGTCGACGCACTCCATCACGATGAAATAGCGGCCCTCGTCTTCTCCCGTGTCGTAGACCTGGACGATGTTCGGATGGACCAGCCGGGCGACGGCGAGGGCCTCCCGCCGGAACCTGGCGACGAACCGCTCGTCATCCGAGAGGTGCTCGGCCAGCACCTTGACCGCGACCGTGCGCTCCAGCACCCGGTCGTTGGCCCTGTAGACGTTCGACATCCCGCCACTGCCGAGCTTCTCGCCGAGCTCGTACCGTCCCCCGATCAGGGTGGCCTCAGCCACTTCCGCCCCCCGTACCGGGGCTTACGCCACCCGGGGTCACGCCGCCCGAATCGGGCGGGGCCGGGGTGGGGGCCGGTGCCGGTTCCGGCTGGGGCTGGGGCTGCGGCCTGGGCGAGGGCTCGTTGCCTCCGCCATCTTCCTCGCTGCCTCCGGCGTCGGACTGCGGTCTGGTGCCACCCGACTCTGAGTCAGCGATTTCCTCCTCGACCACGACCGGGTCTGCTCCGTCAGTTGCGCACTCCTCCTGGATCATCATCAGCAGCTGGGTCAATCCATCCCGAAGGTTCGCCTGCAGCCGATCGTCGATCTCGCCCCGGAGTGCCGCGACATCGGCCCTTGCCCCTTCGGCCCTGTCGAGCGCGGCAAAGCAGTCGCCGGCAGCGACCAGTGTGTCGATCCGATCGATCTCGGCTGCCAGGCCCTCTGCCGTCTCGGAGCTAAGTAAGTTGCTCCTGTCGGTTCCGCACCCTGCGATCGAACCAACCAGAAAAACGGCGAGGAACAGAGCCGACATATGGCGTGCGGCCTTCTTTCCCACCGGGATCGAGTCTAGAGAACCGGTCCCGCGAACCCGCCCGGAGTGACGCCCGAGCATCATGTGCCCCTCCCGAGTCGATCGGCAAGGTTGGGCGGGAGGCCGGCCTCGACGATTGCCGCGGCAGCACGCTCGATCTCGTAAGGGGTCCGGTGGTAGCGGACCGCGAAGGTCTCGGTATCGAGCTCGAGCCAGGCCGCCCGAGGGTCGCCGTCCCGGGGCTGCCCGACGCTTCCCGGGTTGATCAACCAGCTCCCGACCGATGCATCGAGCTCGGTACCTCCGGGTGCCCCGTCTGCCGAGACTCGGGACATCTCGTCCCGGCGGGTGAACCAGAGGGCGACGTGCGAATGCCCGATCAGGCCGACCCGGGCCTCCGATTCGTCCATGCAGTCGCTTGCAGTAGCGGGGTCGAGAACGTACTCCCAGATCGGGTCGCGTGGTGAGGCGTGGAAGAGGCCGATCCCCTCCCGTGTGGCCGAGGGCCCGGACAGCCCGGCGAGGATCGATCGGGCGCGGTCGTCCAGTTTCTCCCGGGTCCAGAGGGCCGCCTCAGCGGCATCCGGACTGAATGTCGATACATCGATCTCCCCCAGGGCCGCCAGGTCATGGTTGCCCGTCAGGAGGAGGTCGCACCGCTCGGCGAGGAGATCGACCACTTCGTTCGGATTCGCCCCGTAGCCGACCGCATCCCCGAGGAACCAGATCTCGTCGGGGTCGAGACGGGCGCATTCCTCGAGGACCGTCTCGAGGGCCGGCAGGTTGGCGTGGGTGTCTGTGAGGACGGCGACTTTCACGGTCTCGTCTGAGGTCTGGGTGGACGGAATCGGCCGGCCGGGTCGTTGCCCGGAGCCGTCTGCCGGCCCGTAGGTGCTCTCTATCGTAGAGCGGGATGCCTTCACCCCCGACAGGGAGCGCCTCGCTGAACGATCGGGGCCCCGATCCGCTTCGGGTCGCGGCCATTTGGGTCGCGGTGGTCGCCTGGGCCGTGCTGATCGCCTGGCTGCTCGGTCGGGGCCTTTCCCCGACCCTACCTTCGGTTCCCGTATCCGACGTGCTTTCCGGGGCCGCCCTTGGAGAGGCGAGGGAGTTCAGGGGGGCCCTGCGGCTGCTCGCGCTGTTCAGCCAGGTGGCCGTCCTCGTGGCGCTGGCGATCCTCGCCCTGCAGCGTCGTCTGCCTTCGCCCGGGCAGGCGGCACGTCTCTCTGCCCGTCCGCTGGTCGGGGGCGCCACGGTTGGGGCCGGACTCGCCCTCGTCCTCTACCTGGTCAGGCTTCCCTTCGAACTTGCGGTCTGGAGGGTCGGATCGGACTACGGACTGCTCACCCTCGACCTCGGAACGTGGTTCCTCGACGGACTCAAGGGGCTTGCGATCTCCCTCGTGGTGCTGGGGCTGGCGGGCGCGGCGGGCAGCTGGGCATGGGCCAGGTTCGGGCGGTACTTCTGGGTGGTTGCCTCGGTGGCGCTCGGCGCCTTTGCCGTGATCTGGATCTGGATCTGGCCGGTAGTGATCTCACCGCTGTTCAACCGGGTGGAACCCCTGCCGGCCGGTCCTGCAAGGGCCAGCCTCGAGCGGGTTTCGGCCCGGGCAGGGATCGAGGTAGAGGGGATCTTCACCGAGGATGCGAGCCGGCGGACCAGGGCGGTCAACGCCTACGTCCACGGTCTCGGCCCATCCCGTCGAGTGGTGATCCAGGACACCGCCCTGGATCGTCTCGGCCCGGGACAGACCGAGGTGCTGGTCGCCCACGAGCTCGCCCACGTCGAGTACCGGGACCCGGAGCGGGGGCTCCTCTTCGCCCTGCTGGTGATCCCGCCGGCAGCATTCGCGGTCCAGATGTTGGCCCTGCTGGTAATCCGGCGTCGGGCCGAAGGGCCACCCGGCCCCCTGGTCATCTTCCCCCTGGCGTTGGGGGTCGCGATCGCCTCGTTGCTGATCTCGGTCCCGGGGTCCTGGCTCTCCCGGCAGATCGAGGCCAGGGCCGACCAGCGTGCCCTGGAGCTCACTCTCGACCCGGAGTCGGCGATCTCGCTCCAGCGGACCCTGACCCGGACCAACCTGCAGGATCCCTCGCCACCTCGTGCCTGGACGGCGCTCTTCGGTACCCACCCGCCGGCCGTGCAACGGGTCGGGCTTGCCCGTGCCTTTCGAGTCGACCGTGCCGGGGGAGGCCAGACCCGTTGAAGGTGACCCTCTTGGCAGTCGGCCGGATAAAGGAGCCCTTTGCCGATGCCCAGGCGCACTACCTGAAGATGCTGGCGCCCCGTCTCCGGGTCGAGGTGGCCGAGGTCCGCGAGGCAGACCGTCTGGAGGGTCGACTGGATTCCGGGGCGCGCCTAGTCTGCCTGGACGGCCGGGGTGCGATGCTCGACTCGCTCGAGTGGTCGGGATGGCTCGAGGCGCGTCGGCTCGAGGCACGTGACGTCGTAATCGCGATCGGTGGCCCGACGGGCCTGCCAGGCGAGGTGCTCGACCGAGCCGATGAGGTCCTCTCGCTCGGTCCCCAGACGATCGCCCACCAGCTGGCCCGGATCGTCCTGCTCGAGCAGCTGTTCAGGGCATCGAAGATTCTCGCCGGCGAGCCCTACCACCTCTAAAACCGGCACCGGTTCTCGTAGGATCAGGTCGATGACGGCGAACGACCCCGTTACCCTGCTCCAGCAGGAGGTCGAAGCGGTCGCAACGGGGATCGCCGGCAAGCTGCCTTCTGAGCCCTCGCTCGACCCGCCCGACCGCCCCGAGCATGGCGACTACGCCACCAACGCTGCGATGCTGGTCGCCTCCGCGGGTGGCCGCCAGCCCAGGGAGGTGGCCGAAGACCTGGCCGCCCAGCTCATCGAGCGACTCGGTGACTCGGTCGACCGGGTGGAGGTCGCTGGACCGGGTTTCGTCAACCTGTTCATGTCGGACCGCTGGTTCCGGGAAGCGGTCGCTTCGCTATTCGACTCCGGGGGTCCCGAGGTGGGTCCGGTCGCGGAGCCCCAGAGCACCCTGGTCGAGTTCGTATCGGCCAACCCGACCGGCCCCCTGACTGCAGCCTCCGGCCGTCACGCCGCCTTCGGGGACTCGCTGGCCCGGCTCCTGCGAGCGACCGGCCATCCGGTGACGACCGAGTACTACGTGAACGACGGGGGCAGTCAGGTAGAGAGGTTCGCCGCCTCGGTCATCGCCCGCATGGAAGGGCGCGAGCCACCCGAGGACGGGTACCGGGGTGCCTACGTCGAGGAACTTGCGACTCGGGCTGCTGACGAGGAAATCCCCCCCGACAGGGTCGGGGAGGTCGCGATCGGGTGGATGCTCGACTCGATCCGTGAATCGCTGGAGCGTTTCCGGGTCGGGATGGACGACTTCTTCTCCGAGCGCTCCCTCTACGAGCGGGGTCTGGTCGATGAGGGCCTGGGCCGGCTGGAGCAGTCGGGGCACACCTATGAGTCGGAGGGTGCCGTCTGGTTGAGGACCACCGAATTCGGTGACGACAAGGACCGGGTCCTGGTCCGCTCGAACGGCGAGCCGACCTACTTCGGAGCCGACGTCGCCTACCACGCCGACAAGATCGCCCGTGGGCACACCCTCCTGCTCGATGTGCTCGGTGCAGACCACCATGGTTACGTGGCACGGATGGCCGCCGCGGTCGAGTCACTGGGCGGCGGCGCAGCGGGGTTCGAGGCGGTGATCCTCCAGTTGATCCACCTGGTCGAAGCCGGTGAGAAGACCAAGATGTCGAAGCGGGCCGGGGACATAGTCACCCTCGATGCGCTGATCGATGACGTAGGGGTCGATGCAGCCCGCTTCTTCCTGCTCGAGCGGAGCCACGACCGGACGATCGATCTCGACCTCGAGCTGGCCAGGTCGAAGACCTCGGACAACCCCGTCTTCTACGTCCAGTACGCCCACGCCAGGATCCAGAGCATCGTCCGGAAGGCTGCCGATGACGGGATCGAGGCGGCCGGCACCCTTCCCGAGGCACCGGTCGATCCCGCCGAAAAGGCCCTCTTGGCCGAGGTACTCGCCTTCCCGGCCGAGGTCCATGAGGCTGCCGCCAAGCGCGCCCCTCACAGGATCTGCGCCTACTCGACCCGCCTCGCCGCGGCCTTTCACGCCTTCTATCGCGACTGCAAGGTGGTCGGGATCGGTGACGATGAACTCGAACGGTCACGGCTCGCACTCTGCGAGGTGACCGGGTCCACGATCAGGGAGTCGCTCGGACTTCTCGGCATCTCTGCCCCGGAGAGCATGTAGGCGATCCCCGGGGGCGGCCGATCAGGGCCCGAACCGGTCGAGGTCCCGATCCAGCCTTTCTGCCCTGGGCCCTTCAGGCCCCTCGACGTCGGGCAACTCACGGCCGGTCTTCCTCCGCCAGGAGACGGCGGCCAGCAGCACGAGTAGCGCTCCTCCAACGAGACCGACCAGGGGCACCAGGTAGACGAAGACGTCCGTCTCCTCGTCCTCCGGAAGGGCCAGGACCTGTGGTCCGTATTCGGCCACCAGGGCCGCCTTTATTTGATCCTCGTCCTGCCCTTTCCGAATCAGGCTTCTGATGTAGGCCCTCTGCCTCTCCGCGGCAGGGGCTCGGGAAAGTCCGAGCAGGGTCCCGCATACGGGGCACATCACCTCTTCCTCGAGCTGCGGGAGGTTCGCCCTCGCCTCCGCGGCCGGGGCTGGCCCGGGCTCGGCGATGGCCGGCTGGACGAAGGCCAGCAGGAGGAGCGATGCCAGGAGGCAGCTCCAAGTCGTTCCCGGTCGAATCTTTCGCCGGACGGTCATCATCCGGACCTCCCCGGTAGCTCCCCTCCGCCTGATCGGAGAGCCGGGGTCGAGAACCGGGTGATCTCGGGTGCCGAGGCGAAGGGACCGCGCAGGCGCCTGACCAGCCGGCCATTCGGCGAGATGAGGAAGGACTCCGGCACTCCCGTGGTTTCCAGGGCATCGGCGTAACTTCCGTCGGGGTCGCGGAGCTGCGGATAGGTAAGTCCGAACTCCTGGATGAAGTCGAGCGCGTCGACCGAGAGGTCACGGGTATCGACCCCCAGCACGGTCACCCGATCGCCGTTGAGCCTGCTGAACCGTTCCAGGGCCGGCGATTCCTCGCGGCAGGGCACGCACCAGGATGCCCAGATGTTCATCAGCACCCACCGGCCACGGAAGTCGGCGAGCGAGCCCTCTCCCCCGGGTGGGAGTGTCTCCAGGGTTTCGATCGGGACCTCTCCACCCGGCTCTAGCCCTCCCCCTTGGCTGTCGGCGAGCCCCCAGGCCAGGAAGCCGAGGAGGCCCAGCACGAGAACGGTGACCACGGTCGTCTTCAGGTTCATCCAGAAACGAGTATGAAGGACCGGCCGATCCGCTCCGTCCCCGACCCGGGCCTCAGGACCGGCTCGGGGAAGGGCCCTCCGCGACCGCCTTCAACAGGTCGCCCACTCCGTGCTCCTGCTCGAGCGGATGACGGAGGGGGACGGAGGGATCGATCGAGTACCGGTTGCGTCGCCCGACTCTCTCCCTGGTCAGGTAGCCGGCCTCCACCAGGTCGGTGACGATCCTCTGGGCTGCTCGCTCGGTGATGCCGATCCCCTGGGCGATGTCCCGGATGCGTGCCTCGGGGTCTCGGGCGAGCATGACGATCGCATGTCCGTGATTGGTCAGGAAGGTCCATTCGGCCACCCCTGCAGTCTAGCGCCAGCAAAATAAGGAAATACAAAACACGTTATCTATGTCGTATATTCTTCGACCGATGGACGTCGTCCTGACCAACCTGATCTCTCCCGGGGTCCTCTTCTTCGTACTAGGTGCCTTTGCGGCCCTCGTCAAATCCGACGTCGGGCTGCCCAAGCAGGTCGCCCAGACCCTGGCCCTCTACCTGATGGCAGCGATCGGCTTCAAGGGTGGGGCGCAACTCTCGATCTCGGGGGTCAGCCTCGAGGCCCTGGCCGCTCTGGGATCCGGCCTCCTGCTCGGGTTTTCGCTACCCCTGGTGGCCTTCTTCCTGCTGAGCCGGTTCACCCGGGTCTCGAGGGTCGATGCGGCCTCGATCGCGGCCCACTACGGCTCGGTCAGCCTGGTCACCTTCGGCGCCGGCCTCGCCCTGCTGGAAGAGATCGGAGAGCCGACCGAGGGCTACATGGCTGCCGTGCTCGCCCTCATGGAGGCCCCGGCGATCGCGATCGGGGTGTTGCTGGCCCGAACCGGCGGAGCCGAGGCAAAGGGGCCGAGGAAGGGGGTGAGGGAGGCGTTGACCAGCGGAAGCATCCTCGTCCTCCTCGGAGCCACCGTGATCGGGATCGTCCTCGGAGCCCAGGGGCTGAAGGAACTAGACGGTTTCTTCGTCGCCCCCTTCACCGGAGTCTTGGCGCTCTTCCTGCTGGACATGGGTCTGGTCGCATTTCGTCGGATCCGCTCACTCAGGAAGGCCGGCCCATCTCTGATCGCCTTTGCCCTGTACATGCCGCTGATAGGAGGCACTTTGGGCGCCCTGCTCGGGACCGTGGTCGGGCTACCGGTGGGGGATACGACCCTGCTGGCCACCCTCGCAGCGAGCGCTTCCTACATCGCCGCACCGGCCGCGATGAGGCTCGCCCTGCCGGAGGCAGACCCAGGACTCTCGCTGCCGATCGTCCTCGGCGTTACCTTTCCTTTCAACCTGATCGTCGGAATCCCCCTATACCTGGAACTCTCGAGGCTGCTCGGTGGCTGATGCCACCGAGGCAGGCCGCCCGAAAGTCGGCATGGTCGGCGGCGGCCAGCTTGCCCGGATGACCCAGCAGGCGGCCGTCGACCTCGACGTCGAGCTCTCGGTACTCGCTCCGACCCCGGAGGAGCCGGCGGTCAATGCCGGTGCCCAGTTCATCGAGGGAGCGGCCGACGACCTCGAGGCGCTTCGCCGGTTCGCGGACCTGAACGACATCGTCACCTTCGACCACGAGGGGGTCCCACCCGAGGTCTTGAGGGGACTGGAGGAGGAAGGGCTTCAGTTCGCCCCGCCTGCCCGGGCCAAGCTCTTCGCTCAGGACAAGGCGGTCGCCCGCCAGCGGCTGGGGGAGTTGGGCTTCCCGGTGCCGCCCAACTTGCTCGCGGGATCGATCGAGGAGGTCGCGGAGTTCGGATCGGTTCACGGATGGCCGGTGATCGCCAAGGCCCCACGGGGTGGATACGACGGGAGGGGCGTCTGGGAGCTCACCTCGGCCGACGAGGCCGGACCGATCCTCGAGGGCATCGACGGAGGCCTCCTGCTCGAGCCGAAACTCGAGCTGGTTCGGGAGTTGGCGGTGATCACGGCCCGGAGAGAGGGGGGCGAGACCGCAACCTGGCCGGTGGTCGAGACGGTCCAGAGGGAGGCGATGTGCCGTGAGCTGATCGTGCCGGCACGCTCTGATTCGGACGTCCTCGAGGAAGCGGCAGAGCTCGGCCGCTCGATCGCCGAGGCGATCGAGGCGGTCGGCCTGGTCGCGGTCGAGCTGTTCGAGACTCCCGACGGCCTGTTCGTCAATGAGCTGGCACTTAGGCCGCACAACTCGGGCCACTTTTCGATCGAGGGTTCCAATACCTCCCAGTTCGAGCAGCACCTGAGAGCGATTCTCGACTGGCCGCTCGGCTCCACCGCCCCGACCGCCCCGGCCGTGGTGACGATCAACGTGGTCGGACCTGCCGATGGCTCCGACCCCCGCGAACGGCTCAAGGAGGCCCTCGGGGTGGAGCGTGCACACATCCACCTCTACGGCAAGGATGCCCGCCCCGGGCGTAAGCTTGGCCACGTGACTGTGCTTGCCGACACGGTCGATGAGGCCCGGGCAATCGCGATTCGGGCAGTCTCGATCCTCGAGGGCGAAGCCTGATGGCCGACCCCCTGGTCGGCATCGTCATGGGCAGCGACTCCGATCTGGAGACGATGCGCCCGGCCGCCGAGGTGCTCGATGAGCTGGGGATCCCGAACGAGATACGGGTCGGCTCGGCCCACCGAACCCCGGAGGACATGGTCGCCTACGGGAAGGATGCGGAGGGCAGGGGACTCCGGGTGATCATCGCCGGGGCGGGTGGGGCAGCCCACCTTCCCGGGATGCTCGCGTCGCTCACCCCGCTCCCGGTGATCGGGGTACCGGTTCCCTTGAGCAATCTCGATGGCCTCGACTCGCTGTTGTCGATCGTCCAGATGCCGAACGGCGTACCCGTGGCTACCGTTGCGGTCGGCGCAGGCCGGAACGCAGGCCTCCTGGCAGCGAGGATCGTCGGCGCCTCCGACGAGGACGTCCGGCGTGGGGTGGACCGGCTGCGCGAAGAGGCTGCCGAGAAGGCCCGAGCCGCCGACGCCGGTCTCGACCGGGGCTGACCCAGGACCACCGCGGGAGCCCCGTCCGTGGAGCTAGTTGCTGCAGCAGTCACCGTCGGACTCGGGTTACTCGGCCTCCTGGCACCGAGCAAAGCGATGCGGCTGGTCGGAATCCAGGCCAATCGGCCCCACGGCGGCCTCGAACCGAGGGCGACGTATGGAGGCCTGTTCATCGCCCTGGGGGCCTTCCCCCTTCTTTCCGGGGAGCCAGTTGCGTTTCAGATGCTGGGAGCGGCGTGGCTCGCAGCGGGTCTCGCCCGAACGGTCTTCACACCGATCGACCGGGTCTGGACGAAAGAGAACCTCGGTGGAATCGCCGTCGAGATCGGCCTGGGACTGGCCGCTCTACTGCCCTCCATCTGAGCCTGGTCCTGGCCGCGCTGCCGTTCGTACCCCAAACATCAGACGGTAGGATCGGGCGCCTGCGGACGTAGCTCAGTTGGTAGAGCGCGAGCTTCCCAAGCTCGAGGTCGCGGGTTCGAGACCCGTCGTCCGCTCTCTCCAGACCTTGTCGGACGCCTCAGTCGGTCCGGAAGGGGAGGCTCTCCCTGAGCTCGGAGAGGGAGGGGGCCTTCGCGTCCTTCGGGGAGCACTCCAGCTCCAGATCGGCCGGCCATTCGATCCCGACCTCGGGATCGTCCCAGGCGAACCCGGCGTCGAGTTCGGGGTCGTAGTAGGCCGACTGGTCGTAGAGGACGTCGGCTGACTCGCTCAGGACGCAGAATCCATGGGCGAACCCGACCGGGCAGAAAACCTGACGGAGGTTCTCACCGCTCAGCTCGAAGCCTTCCCATTGGCCGAAGGTCGGCGAGTCGGGCCTGATGTCGACCACCACGTCGAGGATCGCCCCATTGACACACCGGACGAGTTTGGCGACCCCGTCGCCGTACTGGAAGTGCATCCCGCGGACGACTCCGCGTTTGGAACGGGAGTGGTTCTGCTGAACGGGGTCGAACTCGATTCCCTCCTCGGCGAACAGGGAGCGCCTGAACACCTCGAGGAAGAACCCCCGCTCATCCTCGATCACTCGTGGGATCACCACCCGAGGACCTTGTAGTTCGGTCGGGACGATTTCCATCGGGCCATCTTATGGACGGAGTGCTCGACGGCACCACTCGCCCCGGATCGCTCTCGCCGGGGGCGTTCGGCCTGCCTCGGCTAGCGTTCCGGACCGGTGCCAGGGAGCGAGGAAACAGCCCAGGGGCGGAGCGGGACCGCCCGCCTCGGAAGGTGGCCCGTCTGATGCCCCGGCTCTCGGCGATCCTGGTCGGCTACCTCGAGGACCCCGCGGTCACCTCGGCCGCGATCGAGAGCCTGATGGCCCAGACCCGGCCGCCAGAAGAAATCGTCCTGGTCGACAACTCCGGGGACGCTCGCCATCGCCCGACCGCCGAGAGGACCGGTGCGGTCTACGTCGATCCGGGATCGAACCTCGGTTTCGCCCAGGGCGTGAACGTCGGGGTGAGCGCGGCCTCCGGTGACTACCTGCTCTTGATGAATCCCGACTCCGAAGCCGACCCCACGATGCTCGAGACGCTGGTCGAAGCACTTGATGCGAACCCACAGGCAGCCGTGGCCGGGGCCCAGGTACTACTCCCCGACGGTCGGGTCAATGCCGGGAGCAACCCGATCCACCTGAGCGGCCTCTCCTGGTCGGGTGGCTACCTCACATCGCCCGAATCCGGACCACCCCGGGAGGTCCTTTCGGTCTCCGGGGCGACGATGCTCATCCGCACCTCTGCCTTCGAACGACTGGGAGGCTTTCACCCTGCGATCTTCATGTACCACGAGGATGTCGACCTCTGCTGGCGAGCCAGGCTGGCAGGGCTGGTCGTCCTGTTCTGCCCCGAGGCGGTCGTCATCCACGATTACGAGTTCGAGGGCGGCCCCGGTAAGTGGCAGTGCCTCGAGGAGGGCAGGCTGATTGCCGTGCTCTCGAACTTCGAATCGCGGACCCTCCTCCTGCTCAGCCCGCTCCTTCTTGCGACCGAGTTCGCCACCCTCGCCGCCGCCTCTGCGGGGGGCTGGCTCGGCAGCAAGTTCCGGGCCTGGCACACCGTCTGGCGGAAGCGACGACAGATCCGCTCCTGGCGGCGAAAGGTCGCCGAACTGAGGGAAGTGCCGGACCGGGAGCTGTTGCCGGAGTTCACCGAGGTGGTCGCGAACCCGGCTCTCGACTCGGCGGGGGTTCGCCTCGCTGCGGGGCCCCAGATCGCCTGGGCGCGGATGGTCAGGCGACTCGCCTGACCCCGGCCGGACCGTTCAGACGGCCTGGCCGATCGGCCTGATCAGGATTTCGTTGACGTCGACCGAGTCCGGCCGTCCGAGGGCCCACTCGACCGCCTCTGCGATCTCACTGTCGCGGAGCGCCCAGGATCCGGGTCGCTCGTCGAAGAAGGGGGTGTCGACCATGCCGGGCTCGATCGCGGTTACCCGGATCGAGTTGTCATCGTCGCGGTTCCTGAGCTCCTGACGCAGTGACTCGGCCATCGCGGTCGCGGCGAACTTGGTCGAGGAGTAGAGCGACCCCGGCAGGGCCCTCCTTCCAGCGACCGAGCTGGTGATCAGGTAGTGGCCGGTGCCACGCTCGAGGAGGTGGGGGAGGGTCGCCCGGATGGTCAGCGCCGGGCCGAGCACGTTGGTCAGGACCATCGCCCGCCACTGCTCAGGGCTCTCCTCGAGGAAGCCGCGGGCGGCCCCGAAGCCGGCGTTCGCGAAGACGGCATCGATCCGGCCGAACGCCTCGATTCCCCTTTTCACCATCGCCTCTACCTGGTCCCACTCCGCGACGTCGCAGGCCACCCCGATCGCCCTGTCGGACCCGCCGAGCGCAGCTGCCAGTTCTTCGACCGGTCCGGCCCGACGGCCGCAGAGGACCAGATCCCACTCGGTGGCCAGCAATCGGGCAGTGGCGGCCCCGATTCCACTCCCGGCCCCGGTGATCAACATCGTTTTCCTGCCTTCAGCCATCGACGAGATTGTTTCATTGATCACCAGCGCTCGCTTCCGGAGCGCGCCTGGCACCGGTTGGACGGAGGGCGTCTTTGCGATAATCGGTAGTCCGATGGACCGATCGCGAAAGCGCACCATCCGCCTCGTAGTCGCCCTCGGAGCCGCAGTGCTCCTTGCCAGCGGCCTCGTCTACACGTCGTTCAACGCATCGAGTGAGGCGCGTCAGCCTTCCGAGCTCGTCGACGCGACACCGGGACAGAGCTACGAGATGACCGGAAAGGTCGTCCATGGATCGATCGTCGACCGCGGTGACCGCGGCATCGAGTTCCACGTCCGCGACCGGAAGGGCCCCGAGTCGATTCCGGTCGTATACGACGGCGTCGTACCCGATCCCTTCCGGGAGGGGAGGGAAATAATCATCAAGGGCACCGTCGCCAACGGGGTCTTCGAGGGGGAGCCGGACACGCTGGTGACCAAATGTCCCTCGAAGTTCTCGGAGAAGAAGGAATCGGCAGCCTAGGTAACGCAGCCCTCTGGGTCGCCTTCCTGACGGCCGTTTTCGGTGTGATCGCGGCCCTGGTCGGTGCGGTCCGATCGGATCAGAGGTGGGTCGATTCGGCCCGTCTCGCGGCCTACGCACTGTTCGGCCTCCTGCTGATCTGCTTCGTGACCCTCGAGGTCGCCTTCGTGACCGACGACTTCTCCCTCGAGGTGGTGGCCAGCCACTCGTCCTCTACGACGCCGCTCTTCTACAAGTTGACGGCGATGTGGTCGAGCCAGTCGGGCTCGCTGCTCCTCTGGGTGTTCCTGCTGTCGGTCGTTACCGCTGCGTCGCTCCGGCTGACCCGGGGAAGGCTGGTCGAGGT
>JBMSXD010000014.1:0-19430 GCA_049425265.1 Solirubrobacterales bacterium | reverse complement strand
CCCATTGCCCGAAGCGCGAGCGCCGATTCTGACCCGGCTCTCCGGGCCGCCGTGCCGAAGGGCGTTGTCGACCAGGTTGGAGACGGCCCTCGAGAGGGCAACGGGATCGAACTCGACCTCCCGCTCGGTCACCTCCCCGATCTCGATCCTCCCCTGCTCGGCCTCCACCCGACCCTCTCGCTCGGCCTCGAGGATCGGTCCGACGGTGAGTCTCTCGGTCGCCGCACTCTCCTCGGAGTCCGACCGTGCAAGCAACAGAAGGTCGTCGATCAGGCCTTCCATACGGCCGACCGCCTCGCCCACCGCCCGGGATACCGCCGCGACCTCCTCCGGGTTCGGGTCCGGGTTCCTGGCGAGCACCTCGATCTGCCCCCGGACGATTGTCAGGGGGGTCCGCAGGTCGTGGGATGCGTCGGCGACGAAAGCCCTCTGGCGCTCGAATGCATCCTCCAGGCGGTCGAGCATTCCGTTGAAAGCGACCGAGAGGGTCCTTACCTCATCGCTTCCGGCCTCCTCGAGGGGCATCCGGACCGAGAGGCCATCACCGGCAACCTCGCCCGAGAGTGCGGTCAGCCTCCTCAAGGGCTTGGTGATCCGAGCGGCAAGGAACCAGGCGAGGACCGCCGAGATGAGCAAGGCGACCAGGCCGAGGCGCAGGAAGGTGCCGCTCAGGTCTTCGAGCGCATCCTCGGTCGGCTTGAGCGACTTGCCGACCCGGATCGTCAACTCGGGGCCGGCCACGCCCGCGACGGACCGGGTAAGGACCAGGGTCTGGCCGAGGTCTTCCAGCTTCTGCTCGGAGTAACCAGCCGGAGACGCGAGGAATTCCCTGGTCTCCTCGAACTCCTCCCTCTCTTCCTCCCGCTCGTCTTCTTCCGAGTCCTCATCCCATCGGCCCTCTTCACCCATCCGCGGGGTCCCCTTCCCGGGTGGTGCGAGGATCTCGGGCTGGCTGGTGGCCAGAAGGTCACTGCCCCGGGAGATCGCAACCACGACCGACTCGGCCCCGACCGGCTGGGAGGCGGCGACCCGCCGGGCCTTGCGTCGCACCTCATCCCCCTCCTCCGGACCACCTGCGAGGAGCTGGCGCTCGACCTGGTCGGCCCGCAGAGAGAGGTCTTCTTCGACCGAGCTCCGAAGCTCTGACTCGGTCCCCTTGAAGACGGCGAAGAAGGCGACCCCAAGGGTCAACGCGACGATCAGGACGATCGCTACCGCCAGCCTTACCCGGAGACCACCCGGAAGTGTGGTGCCCATCAGCCCTCCCGCAGGCGGTAGCCGACCGACCTCAAGGTCTCGATCGGATCGGGCAGGTCGTTCAGGTCGAGCTTTCGCCTGAGGTACTGGATGTAGACGCCGACCACGTTCGTGCCCGGGTCGTAGTCGTATCCCCACACCCCGCTAAGCAGCTGCTCCCTGGAGAGGACTTGTCCGGGGTGTCGCATCATGTAGGTCAGCAGGTCGAACTCACGGGCCGAGAGGTTTACCTCTCGGCCATCGCGGGTGACCTTCCTCTTCAGGAGGTCCAGCTCGATGTCACCGACCGAGAGGGTCGTCGCTTCCCCCTGTTCCGGTCTGCGGAGGTGAGCCCTAACCCGAGCCGCCAGCTCTTCGAAGGCAAAGGGCTTCGGCATGTAGTCGGTTGCCCCGGCGTCCAGTCCCTCGACCCGGTCCTCGACGGCGGTGCGTGCAGTGAGGAGGATCACCGGAGTGGTGCCATCCCCTTCCCGAAACGCCTTGAGGATCTCGATTCCCGACATTCCCGGGAGCATCAGGTCGAGGATCAGCAGATCGAACTGTCCGGAGCGGGCCTCGATCAGCCCGTCCGGTCCCTCGGAGGCAACCGTGACCGAGTAGCCCTCGGCCTCGAGTCCCCTTTCCAGGAAGTCGGCAATCGCTGCCTCGTCTTCGACAACAAGGATCCTCACAGAGCTGATGCTAGTTGGCCCCTCGGGCCAAGCGAGCCGGATAAGAGGATTCTCATGCTCCCCTTACAGGGCCCCGAGGTCCGGCCCACAAGATGCCCTCATGGAATCGAACCAGATGGACAAGAAAGCACTCGCCAAGGCGAAGCTCGAGGCGAGGAAGCTCCGGATAACGAACCTTCGAAAGCGCATCGCGATCTTCTCTGCCTCCCTGGCCCTCCTGTTCAGTGGACTGGTGGTCGGGCTCAACGGTGTGCCGCTGATCTTCGGTGGAAGGGAAGAGCCGATTACCGAGGTCGTGCAGACCGAAGGCACCGAACAGCAGGTAGGCGCGAACATCATCGCCTTCGCCTCCGGCCTGATCTTCGACCAAGACGAGGAAGAGGAGGAGGGTGGTTTCTTCTCTACCGGCAACTCCCGATCCGGCAGCTCGAACAGCAGCCCGAGCGTAACCACCTCCCAGTCATAGGCTGATGGAGGAATTCGGATCACAGATCTTCTGGATGCTCGGGCGAGGTACCGGGGTCGCCGCGATCGTGCTCGCCGGCCTTTCGGTCACCTTTGGCCTCCTGGCCGGTCGGGACCGTCCACTCAGGCTCAAGTCCCTGACCGAGAAGAAGGAATTCCACGAGGCGCTGTCGATGGCGACGATCGTCGCGATCATCGCCCACGGGCTCTTCCTCTTCCTCGATCCATGGCTGAGCGCAGGCGTCTCGGGCATCCTAGTTCCGTTCACAATGGACTACCGCCCCTTCTTCTCGGGGCTGGGGATCATCGCCGGCTACGGAATGGTCCTGCTCGGACTCTCCTACTACGCGAGGAAGTGGATCGGTGCCTCACGGTGGCGGATCGCCCACCGGTTCGTGGCGCTCTTCTGGATCCTCGGCCTGGTCCACACCTTCGGGGCTGGGACCGATGCCGGTGAGCTCTGGCTACAGATCCCGGTCGCCCTCACCTCGATCCCAGCTCTGGTCCTGCTTATCGCAACCATGGCCAAGCGGCGATCGAAGGGCAGAGGCAAGCCGGCGGTGGCCCGGCCGAGGCGGAACGTCGCCCCGACGGGGCCCGCGCGGGCGGGCCTGATGAGCGAGACGGAAGTCCCCCAGTCAGCTGCCGAGCCGGTTCGGGAGACGGTCGCTACCGGCTAGGGCGGTCCCTACTGGGGGGCCATCCGGAGGGCGCCGTCCAGGCGGATCACCTCTCCGTTCATCATCGGGTTCTCGGTTACGTGGCGGGCGAGTGCCGCGTACTCGGCCGGGATACCGAGCCGGTTCGGGAACGGGATTGTGTCGCCCAGCGCCTTCCGGGCGTCCTCCGGGAGGAGGGCCAGCAGCGGGGTGTCGAAGAGGCCCGGAGCGATCGTCACCACCCGGATGCCGTACCGGGCGAGGTCCCGAGCAGCCGGCAGGGTGAGCCCCACTACTCCGCCCTTCGACGCTGAGTAGGCCGTCTGGCCGATCTGCCCGTCATAGGCCGCGATCGAGGCGGTGTTGATGCAGACCCCCCGCTGGGAATGGTCATCGGGCTCGTTGCCGATCATGTTCGCCGCAGCCAGGCGGAGCACGTTGATAGTCCCCATCAGGTTTATGTTTATCGCCCATTCGTAGCCCTCGAGCGGGGCAGCGCCGTGCTTCTCGGAGGCGATTCGACCGGCAGCCCCGACCCCGGCGCAGTTGACGCAGATCCGTAGGCCCCCTTCGGCCTCGGCCGCCTTGGCAATCGCCGCCTCTACCTGGTCGGAGTCGGTCACGTCGCACTGGACGAATCCGGTGCCGAGCTCGGCTGCGAGCTGTTCGCCCTTCTCGGCGTTCAGGTCGGCGATCGTCACCTTGTGGCCTGCACCTGCAAGCTCGCGGACGGTTGCCTCGCCGAGGCCTGATGATCCTCCAAAAACGATCGCTGACTCTGAACTCATCGACACCACTCCTTTACGATTGCGGTCTCATGGAAAGACAGATCTTTGAAGCCGAACACGAGGACTTCCGGGAGTCCGTCCAGCGGTTCGTCGCCGAGGAAGTCTCCCCCCACTTCGACCAGTGGGAAGCAGACGGCATCATGCCACGAGAGGTCTTCCAGAAGGCGGGCGCCAAGGACATGCTGGCGATGGCCGCCCCCGAGGAGTTCGGCGGACTGGGCATCGATGACTACCGGTTCAACCAGGTGATCGTCGAGGAAGGCTCGTACGCCGGGGTCACCGGCTGCCTGCTCGGTCTCTCCCTCCATAACGACATCTGCCTCCCCTACTTCCTCGAATACACCACCGACGAGCAGAAGGAAAGGTGGCTGCCGGGAATCGTCGACGGCTCGCTGATCACCGCCCTGGCGATGACCGAGCCGGGGATCGGCTCGGACCTGGGCTCACTGGGAACCAAGGCGATCCGCGACAACGGCCATTACGTTGTCGACGGCTCGAAGACCTTCATCACCAACGGGATCAACGCCGACCTGATCATCACCGCGGTGAAGACCGACCCGAAGGAGGCCCACAAGGGAATCTCCCTGGTCGTGATCGAGCGGGGGATGGACGGTTTCGAGCGCGGTCGGAACCTGGAAAAGGTAGGGATGCACTCCCAGGACACGGCCGAGCTCTTCTTCAACGAGGTTCCGGTCCCGGCCGAGAACCTGCTCGGCGAGGAGGGGCACGGGTTCGCCTACCTGATCTCCAACCTCGCCCAGGAGCGGCTCTCGATCGCGGTGGGTGCCGTCGCCGCAGCACAGGCCGCGCTCGACTGGACGCTCGAGTACGTCAAGGAGCGGACCGCCTTCGGCAAGCCGGTCGGCTCCTTCCAGAACACCCGCTTCCGCCTGGCCGAGATCAAGACCGAGGTCGAGATCGCCCAGATCTACATCGACCGCTGCGTGATGGCACTCAACGAGGGCAAGCTCTCGGCCGAAGACGCCGCGGCCGCCAAGTGGTGGACGACCGACATGGCCGGCCGGGTGATCGACGAATGCGTCCAGCTCCACGGCGGCTACGGCTACATGATGGAGTACCCGATCGCCCGCGCCTGGGCGGACCACCGGGTCACCCGGATCTACGGTGGCACCAACGAGATCATGAAGGAGATCGTCGGCCGCTCGATGGGCCTCTAGGCCCGGACCCGAGCTCTGAAACAACCGCCTACTGGGCGGTCATCTTCGCCCGGTGGGCGGGCTGTTCGTCCTTTCGGGCCTTGCGGTACTCGCGGTTGAGCATTCCGATCACGTCGAGCGAGATCTCCTGCGGGCAGACCCTGGAGCACTCGCCGTAGTTGGAGCACCCGCCGAACCCCTCGGCATCCATCTGTTCGACCATCCCGATCACCCGGGTCGTCCGTTCCGGCTGGCCCTGAGGAAGGAGGTTCAGGTGCTTGACCTTCGCCCCGGTGAAAAGCATCGCCGAGCCGTTCGGACAGGCCGCCACGCAGGCACCGCACCCGATGCAGATCGCTGCGTCGAAGGCCTCCTTCTGGGTCTCGGGCGAGATCGGCATCGAGTTCGGGTCCGGCTGGGGGCCGGTCTTGGTCGAGATGTAGCCGCCGGCCTGGATCACCCGATCGAGCGCCGAGCGATCGGTGATCAGGTCGCGCAGCACCGGGAAGGCGGTGTTCCGGTACGGCTCGACCTTGATCGTCGCCCCGTCGGTGAACTCCCTCATGTAGATCTGGCAGGCGGTCACCTGACGGGGGCCCTGCGGGTAGCCGTCGATCACCAGCGAGCAGGTCCCGCAGATCCCCTCGCGACAGTCGCTGTCGAAGGCGACCATCCTCTGCTTCTCCCGCCCGAGCTGGGCATTCAGCTGGTCGAGCATTTCGAGGAATGAGGACTCGGGATCGATCCCGTCGACCGTGAAGGACTCGAAGTGGCCGTTCGACTCCCGGTCGAACTGCCTCCATATCTCAAGGTTGAACCTCACTTGTAGCTCCTGGTCGCCAGCTCGACGTCTTCGAACTCGAGTTTCTCATCGTACGGGACCGGTTCCCCGTCCTCGCCCCCCCAGCCCCAGGCGGTGACCGAGGCGAAGTCCTCGTCGTCGCGGAGCGCCTCTCCGTCCTCGGTCTGGTGCTCCTCCCGGAAGTGGCCTCCGCAGGACTCCTCCCTCCTCAGGGCGTCGAAGCACATCAGCTCGCCCAGCTCGAGGAAATCGGAGACCCGGTTGGCGTACTCGAGGCTCTGGTTGAGCTCCTCGATTCCGGGGTCGACCCGAACGTTCTGCCAGAAGTCGGCCTTGATCCGGCGGATCTCGACGATCGCCTCCCTCAGGCCCTCGGCGTCACGGGACATCCCGCACTTGTCGAGCATGACCATGCCCAACTCACGGTGGAACTCCTGGGGCACGATCGTGCCACCGACGTCGACCAGTGCCTGGAGGCGCTCCTCGACCTCGTCCTGGGCCCTGCCGAACTCGGCGTCCTCGATCGAGACCTCCCCGTGCTCGAGGGTCAGGTAGTCGGTGACCGTGTGGGGAACGATGAAGTAACCGTCGGCGAGGGCCTGCATCAGGGCACTCGCTCCGAGACGGTTCGCCCCGTGGTCGGAGAAGTTTGCCTCACCGATCGCGAACAGCCCCTCGATCGTGGTCTGGAGCTCGTAATCGACCCAGAGGCCGCCCATCGCATAATGGGGGGCCGGGTAGATCATCATCGGGGTCTCGTACGGGTCGTCCCCGGTGATCCTCGCGTACATGTCGAACAGGTTCCCGTACTTGCCCTCGATCGCATCCCGGCCCTGCTCGGCGATCGCCTCGCGGAAGTCGAGGTAGACCCCGCGGCCGGTGGCGCCGACCCCAAGGCCGTCATCGCATACGTGCTTGGCCGCCCGGGAGGCAATGTCGCGCGGGGCCAGATTGCCGAAGGCCGGGTATCGCTCCTCGAGGAAGTAAAACCGCTCCGCATCGGGGATCTCGGCCGGCGGGCGCTCCTCGTTCGGCTTTCGCGGAACCCAGATCCGGCCGTCGTTTCGAAGCGACTCGCTCATCAAGGTGAGCTTCGACTGGTAGTCGCCGCTCTGGGGGATGCAGGTCGGGTGGATCTGGGTGAAGCAGGGGTTGGCGAAAAGTGCCCCCCGGCGGTGGGCCCGCCAGGTGGCGGTCACGTTCGAGCCCATCGCGTTGGTCGAGAGGTAGTAGACGTTGGTGTAGCCCCCGGTGGCGAGGATCACCGCGTCGGCTGCGAATCGTTCGATCTCCCCGGTCTCGAGGTCGCGAACGATGATCCCCCGTGCCCGACCGTCGACCTTGACCAGGTCGAGCATCTCGTGCTTGGAGAAGACCTCGACGTTGCCGGCCCTGACCTGCCACTCGAGCGCGCTGTAGGCGCCGAGCAGGAGCTGCTGGCCGGTCTGGCCGCGTGCGTAGAAGGTCCGCTGGACCAGCACCCCGCCGAACGACCGGGTGGCCAGCGACCCGCCGTACTCCCGGTTGAAGGGCACGCCCTGGGCGACCGCCTGGTCGATGATGTTGGCCGAGAGCTCGGCCAGCCGCCAGACGTTTGCCTCCCGCGAGCGGAAGTCGCCACCCTTGATCGTGTCGTAGAAGAGCCGCTGGATCGAGTCGCCCTCGTTCGCGTAGTCCTTGGCCGCGTTGATCCCGCCCTGGGCTGCGATCGAATGTGCCCGGCGGGGTGAGTCCTGGAAGCAGAAGCTCTTAACCCTGTAGCCCTGCTCGGCCAGGGTCGCGGCGGCGCTTGCACCGGCGAGGCCGGTCCCGACCACGATCACGCTCCTGGCCGGCCTGTTCCGCGGGCCGACCAGGTGGTGGGCATCGAGCCAGGTTCGCCATTTCTGGGAGAGCGGCCCGTCGGGGATCCGGGCGTCTGGCAGTCCGTTCCCGTTTGTCGACCCGTTCATCTCGCTCACTGTCTCCCACCCCCCGCCAGGGCTGCAGCCGTCGGTTCGTTGTCGATCGGGACGGCGAGCGCCCCGGTGAAAAAGAGGATAGGTACCGCAGCAAACCCGGCAACGATGACCACGGTCAGCAGGCTGGCTCCGGTCTTGATCTGCCCGTTTCGCTCGGGTGAATCGACCCCGAGGGTCTGGAAGACGCTCCAGATCGCGTGCCGGAGGTGGGTCCCGACCAGGAAGACGGCCCCCAGGTAGAAGAGCACGACGTACCACTCCTGGAAGGCCCAGTAGAGGTTCGCGTAGATCGCTCCCTCGACCAGCGGCGTCACGTCGATCGTCAGGGTCGAGAACTGGAGGATGTGGACTACCAGGAAGACGAGGATCGCGACTCCACTGACCATCATCAGGCGAGACTCCCAGGAACGGCCGATCGTCCGGGCCGGGTACTCGGGCGGCCGGGCTTTCCGGTTGCGGGCCCTCAGCTGGATCACCCCGACCAGGTGGACGACGAGGGCCGCAAGGAGGATCGCCCGCACCACCCAGAGCGTCCCCTCATACGGGACAAGCGGCTCACCGAAGTTCCTCAGCCAGCTCGCGTACTCGTCGATGTGGGGCTCGACCGTTCCCGGTCCGGCCAGAGACCAGAGATTTCCGGCCATGTGGAGGACGAGGTAGGCGACGAGGATCGTCCCGCCGACAGCGACGAAGACCTTCTTGCCGATCGTCGAGTCCCAGAACTCCCTCATCGCGGGCTACACCTTCCCTCGGCCATTGCCGCTCGAGGGGGATCGAAGGTGGAACAGGTGCCGTACACGACTGCTCACGACCCCTCATTCTAAGGGCCGGAGGAGGCAGACGATTCGTGACCCGGCAGAGACCGGCTAACTACCCTGATCCGGGCGTCTCTGCCCGGGAGAGTGCCCAAAGAGCTAACGGGCGGTGACCCGGTCCAGCTCGACTGCGACCGGCTCGTCCGCGCCCTTGACCACCACGTAGACCATCGGTGGACCGCCGAAGAAGGTCGAGGACTCCCCCTCGCCGACGAAGATCGCCGGGACCTGGGTCCCGTCCTCACCGTGGATCACGACCTCCTCGCCCTTCTTGAACCCCTCGAACGGGGGTGGCTCGTTCGCCTCGGGGTCGACCTGCTTCTTCTCGTAGGACTTGTTTCCCAGCCGTGCCTTGCGGTGCTTGGTCATCGGCCCAGACTACGCGTTCCGGGCAGATCGGTTGCCTCTGACGGTGACCGACGGGCTGTCGTATCCTCGCCAGGAACCCTTAGGGGCGTCCGAGTGGAAGGGAGTCTTGAAGATGTTGGGATCCGGAAGAGGGGCACTGCTTGCGATCGCAACCCTTGGAGTCGTTGCCACGGCTGCGTCGGGGTGTAGCAGTTCACTTTCCTCCGATGAGCTGGAGAATCAGGTAAGCAAGTCCTACAAATCCCAGACCGGACTGACCGTTAAGTCGATCTCCTGCGAGGAGGCAGAAACGTCAGTCGGCTCACCGATCTCCTGCACGGCGACCGCTCCTGACGGAACGAAGCTGACGATCGACGGCAAGGTCACCGCTTTCAACGAGGACAGCCAGGTAGCCGACTTCTCCTGGTCCGCGAAGCCAGTAGGCGGGTCCGGGGGCTGACTGACGCTCCGGACCAGCAGCTGGACGATCCCGAGGCGAGAGTAGGTGCACGACAGCCGATGAACAGACGAGCCCTGATGGCCCTGGCTGCGGTGGCCGCAACGGTCCTCCTGGCTGGCTGTGAGTTCTCCTGCTCGCTGGGTAACTCGATCTCCTCCGACGAGCTGGAGCGTCAGGTAGCGGACTCCTACGAGGAGGAAGTCGGATTGATCCTGACCTCGATCACCTGCGAAGAGGCAAAGCCCGACAAGGGCTCCCCGATTTCCTGCCGCGCGACCAACTCCCCGGGCGTCGACCTCTGGATAGAGGGAACGGTGACCTCCTACGACACCGGGACGCAGATTGCCGACTTCGACTGGGAAGTGGTCAGGGCCGAGTCACCGGGCCGTATCTACGCCAACGCAGCCGTAGGGACGATCGAGCAGGAATGGGGTTTTCCGGTAGACCGGATCGAGTGCCCCGACCAGATCCGGGTCGAGACCGGTGAGAAGGTCGAGTGCATCGCGATCGAACCGGATGGGGTTCGAACCACTCTGATCCTCACATTGACCGATGATGAGGGCGGTTTCGACATCGAGGTCAAGGGACCGGTGGGCAAGGCGAGTTAGCCCCCGACGTTGCCAGCCAAGGGTGGCTCCGGCAACGGCCTGACCGAAAACCTGTAAAACTCAATCAGGTATTGGGTATTTTGAGGACCTGCTCCGACCGGCGCTCGGTCCCCAGCCCCTTCGAAAGCGTGAATCCGCCGGACCCCCGAACGGTGAAACACTGTCCGGCCCACACCCAAGGAGACCGAAAGAGACGATGAGCAAGGCAGGAGACGAGAAGGAGCTGGGTCCGGAGACCAAGGCGCTCCACGCAGGCCAGGAGCCCGACCCGGAGACCAAGGCGCGCGCCGTCCCGATCTACCAGACGGTCGCCTACGAATTCAACGACGCCCAGCATGCCCAGGACCTGTTCGCACTCGCCGAGCCGGGAAACATCTACTCCCGGATCATGAACCCGACCTGGAACGTCCTCGAGGAACGGATCACCGCCCTCGACGGCGGGGTGGCGGCGCTCGCCGTCGCATCGGGCCAGGCTGCGGTCACCTACGCGGTCTTGAACGTCTGCCGCTCAGGCGACAACATCGTCGCGCTCTCCAAGCTCTACGGCGGCACCTACAACCTGTTCGCCCACACGATGCCCCAGTACGGGATCGAGGTCCGGTTCGTCGACCCCGACAAGCCGGAGGATCTGCCCAACCACGTCGACGAGAAGACCCGCCTTGTATTTGCCGAGACGATCGGCAACCCGAGGCTGAACGTGGTCGACATCCCGGCCTGGGCCGAGGCAGCCCACGCCGAGGGCCTGCCCCTGATCGTCGACAACACGGTCCCGACCCCGGTCTTGAGCCGCGTGCTCGACCTGGGCGCCGACATCGTCGTCCACTCGGCGACCAAGTTCATCGGCGGTCATGGCACCTCGCTGGGGGGCTTGATCGTCGATTCGGGCAACTTCGACTGGGCAGCTAATGCCGAGCGGTTCCCGGGACTTACCCAGCCCGACCCCTCCTACCATGGAGTCGTATGGACCGACGCCCTGGGTCCTGCGGCCTACGTGGGAAGGGCGAGGACCGTGCTGCTCCGAAACACCGGGGCAGCGCTCTCGCCCTTCAATGCATTCCTCCTCCTGCAGGGCATCGAGACCCTTCCGCTCCGGATGGAGCGCCACAGCGAGAACGCCCTCGCCGTGGCCGAACACCTGAAGGGCCACGAGGGGGTGACCTGGGTCGAATACCCGGGCCTGCCCGATTCCGAGTACGCCGAGGTCGCCAGCCGCGTATTGACCGGTGGTTCCGGGGCGCTCGTCGCCTTCGGCATCGAGGGAGGCCGGGAGGCGGGAAGGAAGTTCATCGACTCGCTCGAGCTGTTCTCCCACCTGGCCAACATCGGTGACGCCAAGTCGCTTGCGATCCATCCGGCGACCACCACCCACTCCCAGCTGGACGAGGGAGAGCTGGCCGATGCCGGGGTCACCGAGGACATGGTCCGGCTCTCGGTCGGGATCGAGAACATCGACGACATCAAGGCCGACATAGACCAGGCCCTGGCCAAGGCCAGGTAAGAAGGCGCCTTGCCGGACGGGGTCGGCCTGGTCGAGACCCGCACCGCGGTCGTCGCCGATCCCGACCGCCCGTTCCAGCTGGAGAACGGCGCAACGCTTGACCGGATCGAGGTCGCCTACGAGACCTACGGCGAGCTGAACGGGGACCGCTCGAACGCGATCTTCATCTGCCACGCCCTCTCCGGCGATGCCCACGCTGCCGGACTCCACGAGGGAGCCGATCGGCCCGGCTGGTGGGACAACATCATCGGCCCGGGCCGGCCACTCGACACCGACCGGTTCTTCGTCGTCTGCGCCAACGTGCTCGGTGGTTGCGGCGGTACCACCGGCCCCTCTTCCGAGGACCCGGCGACCGGCAGGCCGTACGGACTCCGCTTCCCCCTGGTCCAGGTGCGAGATCTGGTCGAGGTCCACCGGGCACTCCTCGCCGAGCTAGGCATTGACCACCTGCTCGCCGCGGTGGGTGGTTCGCTCGGCGGGATGCAGGCGCTCCAGTGGGCGATCGACCATCCCGGGGAGCTGGACGGTGCCCTGGTGATCGCCGCCTCGGCCCACCTCTCGGCCCAGAACATCGCCTTCTCCGCAGTCGATCATGAGCGACCCCGCCTTCGCCAACGGCGACTACTACGGGACCGGATCTTCGCCCGACCGCGGCCTCGCGATCGCCCGGATGATCGGCCACATCACCTACCTCTCGGAGGAATCGATGAGGGAGAAGTTCGGACGCCGGATCCAGGATGCCGACGCCCCCCGCTACGGGTTCGACGTCGACTTCGAGGTCGAGAGCTACCTCCGCCACCAGGGCACCTCCTTCGTCGAGCGCTTCGACGCCAACACCTACCTCTACCTCGGCCGGACGATGGACTACTTCGAGCCGTTCGCCGATCCGACCTACGTCCAGCACCAGATAGCCGAGGGCGATACCTCCTTCCTCCTGCTCTCCTTCGATACGGACTGGAGGTTCTCGACCTCCCACTCCCGGCGGGTCACCGATGAGCTTCGCCTCGCCGGAGCACCGGTCACCTTCCAGGAGGTCGAATCCCGACACGGCCACGACTCCTTCCTGTTCGAGATTCCCGAGTACCACGAGACGGTCGCCGGATTCCTCGACCGGTTGGCGGCCGAGAGGGGCATCGGGTGAGGTACGACCTGGCGATAGTCGCCCGGATGATCGGGCACGGCCAGAACGTGCTCGACTTGGGTTGCGGCGACGGGGAGCTGCTGGAGACCGTCATCCAGGACCAGGGCTGTCGCGGGGTCGGGGTCGAGACAGACCCGGAGGACTTCCACGCCTGCATCGCCCGGGGCGTGCCGGTAACCCAGGGGGACCTCGAAAAGGAACTGCCGACGACTGCGACCGGCGCTTATGACGTGGCAGTCCTCTCGCTCACCCTGCAGGCGGTCCGGCGGCCCGACCGGGTCCTCGGCGAGATGGCCCGGGTCGCCCCCCGCATGGTCGTCTCCTTGCCCAACTTCGGCCAGTGGCGCCTCAGGGCATCACTGGCGCTCAGGGGAAGGATGCCGGTCACTCCGCTCCTCCCCTACGAGTGGTACGACACGCCCAACATCCACCTCTGCACCCTGGCCGACTTCGAGTCGCTGATTGGGGACCTCGGGATCCGGGTGCGGGAGAGGGTCCTGCTCGATGCCGAGGGCAGGCAGCCCGGGCCAGCAGCCCGGCTGGCGCCGAACCTCCTTGCCGAAGGCGCGATCTACTCGCTGGAAAGCCCCCGCTAGGAAGAGACTCTCGACCAGCCGGGGTGTTTCTAGCTACCCGACTGGGTCCTGTTGCCGACCGAGACCAGCACCTGCTCGCCTGCGGCAGGGGTGTAATCGATCGGGACTATCTCCTTGCCGAGAGGCATGATCGCCAGGCGGGCCAGCTTGAAGTTGGCCACTCCGAAGGGGATTCCGATGATCGTGATGCAGAGCGCAACACCGGTGATGATGTGACCGAGCGCTATCCACCACCCTGCGAGGATGAACCAGAGCACGTTGCCGACAAGGCTCGGGGCATCGGCATCCGGCCGCTGGACCACCGTCCTCCCGAACGGCCAGATGGCGTACCCGGCAAAGCGAAAGGCTGCGATCCCGAAGGGGATCGTGATGATCAGGATGCACATCACCAGACCGGCGACGGCCCAGGCGATCGCCATCCAGATCCCACAAAGGACTAGCCAGAGGACGTTGAGGATGAAATTGATCAGTTCCATCAGGACCCCCTTGATTGATCGAACTGCACCGTCACCCTACGGGAAGAAGTGCCTGCCACCGTAGAACCCGACCGCGGCGGCGGCCAGGCCCAGCAGGACCGAAGCCGCGATGTAGAGCAGGGCCCTCCCCGGCTCCCCTGCGTCGAAGTCCGTGAGGGCCTGGACCGAGAAGGTCGAGAACGTGGTGAAGCCACCGAGGAACCCGACCCCCAGCGCGAGCCTTGCCTGCGGGTCGACCCAGGCGAGCGGCATCACGATCAAGAGGCCGAGCAGGAATGAGCCGACCACGTTTATCCCGACCGTTGCCCAGGGCAGCAGGTCCCCGTGGAAGAGGTTCGAGATCCCGTAGCGGGCCGCCACCCCGGCCGCCCCGGCCGCCGTCACCATCAGCAAGGTCATTCGGGCCATCCTCACGCCGGAGGCGGACGCAAACCGACCCAGCCATCGGATTCAAACTACAGCGCTACCCCGGCGATAGACTTGGGTTCCAAGGGGTTAAAGGAAGGACAAGGGGGTCTCGGTATGGGCATCGGTCGGGCGTTATCGGGTTGGAGGGGGCAAAAGAAGACGGTCGGGCTGGTCGCCCTTCTTACGATCGGCTGGGGGCTCCTCTTCTCCGCCCTGGTCCCCCCATCTACCGAAGCCGCCTGGCTTCCGACAACGAGCCTGACTCAGGCCGGTCAGGACGCCGATTGGCCGGAGGTTGCCTTCGGGCCGGACGGAACGACCACGGTCGCGTGGGTGCGCTCGAACGGCACCAACGACATCGCCCAGGCCTCCACCCGACCGGCCGGCTCGGACTCCTTCACGGTGCCGGTCGACCTCTCGCTCCCCGGCCAGAGTGCCTCCTTTCCCCAGGTCATCGCCGGCTCCGACGGAACGACCACGGTCGTCTGGTATCGAACGAGCGGTCCTGACTCGTTCATTCAGGCAGCCACCCGCTCTCAGGGGGAAGGCTCATTTTCTGCGCCGACCAACCTTTCGCTTCCTGGAGGATTTGCCTACAACCCGGTCCTGGCGGTCGGTCCGAACGGGACGACCACGATCGGATGGAGCCGGCAGGCCGGAGGGAGCGACACCATCCAGACGGCGACCAGGCAGGCGGGCTCGACTACCTTCACGACCCCGCTGGACGTTTTCGGAAGCGCAACGACGACCGTCCTCGCGGACCTTCTGGTCGCGCCGGACGGGACGATCACCGCCCTCTTGTACCAGTTCGTCGGGAGCGACTACCGGATCCGGGCGGCCACTCGAGCTCCGGGGTCGGCCACGTTCTCCGCCCCGGTCGACATCTCCGTGCCCGGGGGCAGCGCCGAGTACCCCAGGGGGTCGGTCGGTCCCGATGGCTCGATCACGGTCGTCTGGCAACAGGGCTCAGGAGGCCTGGATGAGATCAAGACCGCATTCCGAGCGGCCGGATCGAGCACCTTCTCCGCCCCGACGACGCTCTCTCAGGGGGGCGTCTACAACCGGGCGCCCCAGATCGCGGCCGGCCCGGACGGAGCCACGACGGCCGTCTGGTACAGCTACGACGGAACCAGGACGATGATCCAGGCCGCGAGCAAGGCGGCCGGGGCTGCTTCATTCGGCGCCCCGTCGACGATCTCGACCGGCACCACCAATGCCTTCAACCCGGCAGTGACCATTGGCTCCGACGGCACTACGACGGCCGCCTGGTACCAGTTCGACGGAATGGGCGGGTCGCTGATCCAGGCCGCGACCCGCGCTGCCGGCGCCCCCTCCTTCGGGCAGCCCGTTGCCCTGACGGCACCAGGGGGAGAAGGCTACAACCCGAAGCTCGCCTCGGGTCCGTGTGGCAGCTACACGACCGCGGTCTGGGAACGGACGGATGGAGCCGACTACATCATCCAACAGGCGAGCGAGCCGACTGCGGTCTGCCGCCCGTCGCTTGCGAACCTCAAGGCCAAGGGCCCGAAGAAGGCGAAGCTGAACAAGAAGGTGGTCTTCCGGATCACCGCGACCAACTCCGGTGATGCCACCGCCACCGGCCTGAAACTGAAGGCTGCGGGCAAGGGGGTCAAGGCCTCGAAGTCGGTCGGGAGCCTGGCCGCCGGCAAGTCGAAGACCGTGAAGCTCCCGCTCAAGTTCAAGAAGCAGGGCAAGGTCAAGGTCACCTTCACCCTGACCTCCGGAAACGCCGGCAAGAAGACCGTGAAGAAGACCGTGAAGGTGGGCTAGTCGGGAGGGCCCACGCGCTCCCGGGGTATTCTGAGCTGGAAGCCGATCCATCGGCATCCGCCCCGATAGCTCAGCTGGATAGAGCGTCTCCCTCCTAAGGAGAAGGCCCCTGGTTCGAATCCAGGTCGGGGTATTTCCCCGCCGCTGCCCCGACCGGTGGCTCAGTAGCGGAGCAGGGCGACTATTCCGCCGGCATCCGAGAGGGCCGGAACCTCGTCGACCGAGGCCGAGCTGACCCAGGCGTCGGTCCGGATCGCCATCTCGACCGCCGCCTCACGGAAGGAGGCTTCGCCTGAGTCGGTCAGGGCCTGGCGACCTCCTTCGGAGAGGTCCCTGCCGTCGACCTCGAGGTAGGGATCGAGCAGGAGGTGCTCGACCCGGCCCTCGGCCAGGGCAAGCAGGACTTCGTCCGGCCCGACCGCACCCTTGCCACCCGCCCGGGAGCGCTCGACTGCGTCGGCTGCGATCCCATTCACCTTCTTTTTCCAGGCATCGCGGAGGTAGGGGTCGAGGTGCTCCGTCGCCTCGGCGGCCGGCATGTCGATCAGGTTGGTCTGGACGTTGGCGACGACCATGTCGCGGGTGCCCGCGGGAAGGGCCTCGACGAAGTCGCGTCCCAGATCCCCGTCTGCCGCAATCACCAGGCGCTTCATTCCGAGGTCCTTTGCGCTATCGGCGATGTTGGACGCCGCGGCCTTGGCGAACTTCGACCGCCACTCCTCGATCCGTTCGCTGTAGGACTCGGCGGTGTGGGCGCTCTGCTTGGCCCGGGCCGGGTGGGCCGGGGCCGGGCCCCGGTACTCCTTCCAGTCGCCCAGCTCCAGGTCGAAGACCGAGTACTCGAGGTCCTCGGCGTGGCCGTCGGCCCAGTCGAGCAGACGGATCCGGTCGTGGCTCATCAGTACGAGGCCGGTCTCCTCGCCACGATCGATCACGTCGACCATCGGCCAGACGACCGCTCCGGCATCGAGCGACACCAGATCACCTCGAACCGGGATCTGGAAGGTGTGGAAGTACTCGAGCGAGCCGTCCTCGCTCAGGAACAGGGCGACGCTCCGCCCGCGCTCTTCGGCACTTGCCCCCTCGATCCGCTTCTCGACCGCCTTGGCCATCTTGCGGACCTCCTCGGGACGGACTCCGTTCGCCTCGGCCTCACCCTCGGCTTCTTTCAAGCCGTTCTTCAGCGCGATCTTCCAGCCGGGGGTCTCGCTCGAGTTGGCCGGGTCGCGGGGGTCGGTCCGGGAGAAGACCGAGAGGACCGGGCCCTCGGTCTTGGTATCGATCAGCTCACGCAGTCGGGAAAAACGCTCTTCGCTCATGGGGCGATGTAATCAGACCGACTGAGCCGGCCGCCCGGTCGCTCAGGTCTCCCCGGACCGGTCCCCCGTAGCTTCGGTTTCGGATTCCGACTCTTCGTAGAGGCTCTCAGTCGCGAGTTCCCGTCCCCGCTCGGTCCAGACCTTGACCTCGAGGAAGACGTCGTCGCCGTACTTCTTGAGTGCGTCGGGCGCGACGAGGGTGAACCGGTCACCGAAGACCGGGTCCTGATCCACGGTCAGCTCGGCGATCTCTGCCGAAACGGCGTAAGCCCCCTCCATCAAGGTCCTGCCCCAGACCAGGGTGATGTCGGCGTGGCGGCCATGTTCGCCGTTCCACTCCCCGATCACCTCGTCGTTCAGATCGACCTTCCAGTCGGGGTTGTCGAGGGCGGTCACATCGGTGAAGTCAGCGGTCGGGGTGAGGTCGTGGGGGTCGCCATCCTCGGGCTGGATGTAGGAGACATAACCGAAGAACTCGATCCGGACCGGGTCGGACCCGGCCTCCATCACCGCCTCGCCGTAGGCGGTGGCTGGGGAATAGGTCCGGCCGGAGAAGGTTCGCTCCGGATACCAGTAGACCTCGGTCGGCATCGCGGTCCCGTCCGGCAGGTCGTCGATCGCCCCGCAGCCCTCCACGAACGACTCCGAGAGCTTTGCCGCGAACCTCCCGTCGGGAATCCCGTAGCGACAGGCGTCAGCAAGGAACCTGGGGATCGGTTTCGGGTCGAGGGTCACCTGGACGACCCTACGCAATCGCCTCGCGAAGCTCGGCCGCGGCCACCTCGGGCGGGACCACGTTCACGTCCACCCCGGTCGCGAATTCGAACGAGGAGGGGGGCTCGAGCCGGGGGGCAAGGTCGAGGTGCCAGTGGAAATCCTCGACCCCGCGCGGAGCGGTCTTCACCCAGAGGTTGAGCTGCGGGGTCGCTCCGAAGATCGAGGAGATCGCGCCCAGCGCCCGGTGGAGCATCGGAGTGCCGATCTGCTCCTCCTCGAAGGAGGGGTTCGCCCTCCGTGGGACGATCCTCATCTCGTACGGCCAGCGCGAGGCCCAGGGGCAGATCAGTGCGACCTCTTCGTCGATCGCCACCAGCCGTTCGTCGCGGCGGACCTCCTCCCGGAGCACGTCCTCGAGCAGGCTGGCTCCGGCCGTCCGCTCGCGGTAGGCGGCGAACCGCTCGCGCTCGCGCGCTACCTGGGCCGGGACGAACGGCGCCGCACCGACCTGGGCGTGGCTGTGTTCGATCGAGCCGCCGGCATCGGGCCCCTGGTTTAGGACCAGTTGGACGTACGGGGCGTCGGCGTGGGCCCGCATCCGCTCCCGCCAGGACTCGACCACGGCCTCGAGACGCTCGGGTGGCAGGTCGGTGATCGAGGCGATGTGCTCTGGAGCATTGACGATCACCTCGTGATGTCCGGTTGCCACCCTGGAGACGAAGAGGTCGTTGCCTGCCGCCCGGGCCGAGGAGAGAAGCGGGTCGTGGTGGCTTGCGAAGGCGGTACCGGAGCCGCCCTCAGCCGTCGAGGCCTCACCGTCCCCGGGCGGGACGAGGGCCGGATAGAGGTTCGGAAAGGTCCGCGTGGTCCAGCCCGGCGAGTCCGCCTCCGACCCATCCGGCCGGAGTGCCGCTACCTCCGCCGGGGTATCGGCCTCGGCCCCTTCGCAGAATGGACAGCCCTCCCCGTCGCCCGGATCCCAGGAACCGTGGCCGAAGTCGTCGGGCCTGAGGGCCCGGTCCGGGGTGACCAGCACCCGGGAGCCGGTCAGCTGGTCGATCCGTATCTCGGGGCTGCCCACCCGGCTCAGGAGGGCGGGGCGGACTGGCCGTCCCGAACGTTGGGGCCGCTCGCCTTGAAGGCCTCCAGCAGGTCCATCGGCAGCGGGAAGACCACGGTCGTGTTCTGGTTGCTGCCTATCTCGAGCAGCGTCTGGAGGTAGCGGAGCTGGAGCGAAGCCGGGTTCTCGCTGATGATGTCGGCAGCCTGGGTCAGCTTCTCGGCCGCCTGGAACTCGCCCTCGGAATTGATGATCTTGGCCCGCCGCTCACGCTCTGCCTCGGCCTGCCTTGCCATCGCCTTCTGCATGTCGGCCGGGATCTCGACGTCCTTGATCTCGACCGTGGTGACCTTGACCCCCCAGGGCTCGGTCTGCTCGTCGATGATCTTCTGGAGTGACTCGTTCAGCCGCTCGCGCTCGGCCAGGATCTCGT